>CAYJGV010000022.1:2455-27246 GCA_964369715.1 uncultured Bacteroides sp.
TTTAAAAAGGCCCATAATTTATTGCAACTGATATCACCATAAAGATTACAGCTAAAACAACTTGAACACTGACAAGCGGCAAAGCGTATTTCATCCATTTTGTGAATGGTACATTAAGTGTTCTTAATACAATAAGCATAAACCCACATGTTGGGAACACGCAATATGTTAAGCCATCTCCCAATTGAAACGCAAGCACGCTGATTTGTTTATTAATGCCCACTAAATCGGCAATAGAACCCATAATCGGCATTGTTGCAATTGCTTGGCCTGAATTGGAAGGCATGAAAACATTAATTATTATTTGACTAAAGAACATTAACACAGCACTTATATATTGTGATGCTGCGCCAAAAAATTCAAGTGGTTGAGTTATGCCGTAAACTATTGTGTCAAGTATTCCACCGGCTGTCATAACTGCAGGTATTGCTGCGCCGATACCTATAACAATTGGAATAAAACCCATGTTTTTACAGCCATCACTAAATTCTTTCATGAACTTATCGGTTGAAAAACCGCCAATTATACCTATTAAAATTGACACCAAAATGAACAATGCCGTATAAGAATAAAGCCCATTGCTAAACCATGAAAATATTGATGAGAGTATAATTGTAATTATTGTTGAAATATAAATTAAACCTATTAAAATATGTTTTTTTGTAAGCTTTGGGAAATTATCAGGATTTGAATTATAGCTACTGTAATCAATATCTCTTACAAGGCTTTTTTCAGGATTGGTTTTTACTTTTTTTGCATACCTTACTGCAAAAAACACTGCGCAAGATGTCATTACAACAAAAATAATTGCCCTAAAGGCTAAACCTGAATATTCAGGTAAACCTACTATAGATTGTGCAACACCAACATTAAATGGCGAAACAGTAGCCGCACCGTAACCGGCACTTACACCGCCTAGCACAATTGCTGCGGCAACCACTGCGTCTAGTTTAACCGCAATACACAGCCCTAAAAGTGCAGGCAAAAACGCAAAACTTTCTGAGGCAAATCCCATTGTAGAAGACAAAAATGCTATAACTGCGGTTAATGCACCCACAAGAAAATAAGATTTATCCATGTGCTTTTTCATAAAAGCGCCAATTAATGCATCGATTGTCCCTGTACTTTTCACTAAATTCATGCAACCGCCTATAATTAGCAAATACACGCATAAAACAGCATTACTTACAACGCTTTGCGGTATAATAGTAAGCATTTGAAAAACACCGACAGGTGTGCTTTCTGTTTGTGTATAAGAGCCCGCAACCACAGTTGTGTTGCCTGTAACAGGGTCGGTTACTCTTTCAAATGTGCCGCCGGGAACAACCCATGTTAGCACCATTGCAAAGACAACCATTATAAATAATAGTACTACTTCGTTAGGCATACTTAATTTTTTTGATTTCAATTTGCTTTCCATTTAAACTTTACCTCATTTTTAAAAATCTATTTGCGGCCAATATTTCGGCGTGAAATTACTTTGTTTTTCCCCTTTGTTTTGGCGACCATCACCAATAATTCGCCTTAACTCACACATTAAATCTTCGACTATTCCCTCTTCTTCGTCGAAAATATTATGTGTTTCACTTATATCTTCTTTTAAATTATAAAGTTGCAATTTCGGTTTATAATTCGGCTCGAACATTTTATGCTTTATTAAATCTATGCTCGTGCCGTCTTGCTCGCAACACATTAATTTATAATTGCCTTTGATAAGCCCTAAATAACCATAGGATGAATTACACACCGTCGCTTTTCTCTCGTATTTGCCATTATTAAACAAAAGTGGCGATAAATCGAAAGAATCAACTGCTGTTTTTTCGTTAACTTCTGTGTTTAATATGCTTGCAAATGTTTTAAAAAAATCTGTTTGGCAAATATTTACATCGCATATGGTATTTTTTTCAATATTATTATTCCAATAAAAAATTGTTGGTATTCGATGACCACCCTCATACATCGAGGATTTTGTCCCTTTAAAAACATAGCTGGGATTATGCCCTTTTGATGTTAAAAATGGATAATCTGCTGCAGGCGAACAACCATTATCACTTGTAAACACAATAATTGTGTCTTCTAAAACGCCTTTTTCTTTTAACTTCTTTGTAATTTTACCGACGTAATCGTCAATTTGTAAAACAAAATCGGCATATTCATTTAAACCGGATTTCCCTTTAAATTCATCATTTACAAGAAACGGAGTATGTACGCCTAAAGTAGGATAATAAATAAAAAACGGTTCTTCTTTTTCACTATACTCATCAATTAAATCAAGCACTTTGTCATTTAAATCGTCGTTTATTTGGCAAAAATCAAAATCATCGGCCCCCGGTCCGTATTCATAAAACAAATTTTCCTCGGGTATAAACCTATTAAAATTCTTTTTACCCACAGCTTTATTGGGTGCGTTTATTACTTTATCATTTTCTATTAAAACATAAGGTGGTTGGTCTATGCTTGCCGGTATACCTAAAAAATAATCAAAGCCGTAATTGTTAGGGCCGTATTTAATCGGTTTATCGTAATCTATATCAATCCCTGCTACTTTATTTGATAAAAGTTCTATCCACGGCATATCATCTTGTCTTTTAACAGGAAAATCATATTGCTTTTCATCTATGCCAAAATCAGATGGCTTAGGGTTGTTTTTTAATTGCCAATCAAGCCCTAAATGCCATTTACCCACACATGCTGTGTTGTAATTATTCTCTTTAAACAGCATTGGCAATGTTTTGCAATCTTTTTCAATCAAGCAATAACTGTCCCCTGTTAAAACAGATAATTTCATTTTGGAGCGAAAATTATATCTTCCTGTTAAAAGCCCGTATCTCGCAGGAGAGCACAATGGTGAAGTTGAATGCGCATCTGTGAACCTCATTCCATTTTCAGCAAGCTTATCAATATTTTTTGTACTTATCTTGCTATTTTCGTTAAAAGATGATATATCACCATAGCCTAAATCATCAATTAAAATAAAAACAACATTCGGTTTTTTATTCATAAGATACCTCATATAAAAAAACAATATAGCATCGTCAAATTTCGCTATCACATAATATTGTATACTAATAACGCAAAAATGTAAAGTATGCACATAAAAGTGCTATAGTCACCAAAAGTAACTATAGCACTTTTATGTTACTTAGTTCACAATATTATGCAAACTAGCCCAGAGCACCCCTCATTAACTATGTGTTCAACAGTATTTGCAATTCTTCCCCTTGCTTCTGAAGGAATATTCAGCAATTTATTTTGCATTCCCTCATTAACAAGCTCGTGCAAGCTTTTTCCAAAAATATTACTTTGCCATATTTTAAGTGGGTCTTCTTCACAATCTGCCAAAAGACTTTTTATCAAGTCTTCCGATTGGCTTTCTGTGCCAACTATAGGTGAAACTTCGGTTTTTAAATCTGCACGCATCATATGTATAGACGGTGCGCCTGCTTTCAATCTCACACCAAATCTTCCGCCTTGGTTTACAATTTCGGGCTCATCAAGCGTTAATTCTTCAAGAGTTGGCATAACAATGCCGTAACCTGTTGCCTCTACTTCTTCAAGGGCACAACGTATTTTTTCATATTGCAATTTTGTCTTTGCCATTTGCATTACACAAGGCATTAAACTCGCTTCATCTTTTACATCCAAGCCTGTAACATCGCTTAAAACTTTATAGAATAAATGTGGCAATAGCGTTAATTGCATTTTGACACATCCTGTTGAAAGTTCTGCGCTTAACAATCTGCTTTTATCTACATATTCACTTTCAACACCGCTTTGGCACATTAAATCTTTCATGCAATTTGTGTTGTCAGCAAGCAAAATTGCTGCATCGTATAATGATTTTTGAAGCCAGTGCCCCTGTTCTAAAAGGGTAACCCAACGTGGCATTTCAAAGGCTATTTCTTTTAATGGAAACTCAAATAAAATTGCCTTTAAAATATCCGCCATGTCTTCCTCTTCCATTTCTACACATGAAATTGGTAAAACTGTGTGAGAATATTTTTCCTCCATATATCTTGCTAGATTCTGTGCATTTTCACTTTCGGGCGATACACAGTTTAGCAATATTACAAAGGGCTTTTCAATTTCTATCATTTCATTTATAACACGCTCTTCTGCATCTTCGTAAGCTGCTCTTGATAAATCGCTTATGCTGCCATCAGAAGTTAAAACAATACCTATTGTAGAATGTTCTCTTATAACTTTTCTTGTGCCTGTTTCGGCTGCAACATCAAAAGGGACTTCGTTTTCATACCATGGGCTTTTAACCATGCGTACTTGTTCGTTTTCCACATGCCCCATTGCGCCATTTACCATATAACCTACACAATCAATTAGCCTTGTTCTAAAACTTATGTTTTCTTCAAGTTCTATACTAACAGCTTTTTCAGGAACGAATTTCGGTTCTGTTGTCATGATAGTTCGCCCTGCGGCAGATTGCGGCAATTCATCTTTTGCCCTTTGTGCAAACGCATCGTTTTTTATTTCAGGCAAAACCATCATTTCCATAAACCTTTTTATAAAAGTGCTTTTGCCTGTGCGCACAGGGCCTACTACTCCCAAATAAATATCTCCGCCTGTGCGTGTGGCTATATCGGCATAAACTTTACTGTATTGCATTAATTAATCCCCCTCGCACTGTGAATTTGTCGGCACAAGCAAGCGCATACGTTGTGGTATTGTTTCGCTTTGCAAATTATTTGTTTTTGCTATAAATTGTGGTGAAACCGCATATCTTCTTGCTATATCAAAAAGATGTTCATCGCTTTCTGAATAATAAATTCTAAGTGCAATATTTTCATCATCTTTGGCAAGTTTATCTTGAATTGCAATGTTTTTTAACACGCTATGTGCTTTTCTTTTTGTCAACATGCCTTCAATTTTTAAAAGTGCTGTCGCACTTGTATTTTTGCCTGTTTTCTTCGCACTTACATTTACAACGCCTACGTTTGAAACAAGCATTAAATTTTCCCTATTTGCATCATATGAACCCGGCAATATATATTCGCACGCTTTATCATAACAATCTATTTCCCCAAGAGAGTTTTTACATATAATATGTAAAATCACCCTACCCCTTATATAAGTTTTGCAATCTTCGCTTATAAGTTCAGGCTGTGTCGGTGTTGCAAATGCCGCCATTATACTTGCATATTCATCAGGCAAACAACCTTCCGTTGATGCTTCTGTTTGCACACTGAAATTATCCACTACCTCTTCTGTATACACTGTGTCAAACTCTAAATCAGTTTCATATGATGTAGAAAACGCATCACATACTGCCTGAGTTTTAATTTGCTTATATACTTTAATATATAAAATTGCCGTTACTGTAAGCGTTGTTTTTCCATCTTCACCGGCAAGCATACTGCAACCTGTAGGTTTTACAAAAGCTATGCTTTCACACGTGTCATCGGCTCCATCAACCTCTATAACTTCGTTAAAATCTATAGTTTTAGTTATATGTTGAAGTTCACATGTTCTGTATAAAATATTAGCTGTAATACTGCCCTTTAACACGCCTTTTCCCGATAATAGCTTTGTTTCGTTGACACTGCCAATGCACGAAACATCTAAAATTGCCTCGGGTGGTGTTTCAAATTCGATACTACTTTCGGCGCTTATCACTTTTTCTTGTATCGCAATTGTATGCAAACCTGTTAAAGTGGACATTTTCTGCTGTACTCCGCCCTCAGACAAGGCCGAAACAATATCGCTTGCTACTTGTGCATTTGCGTCGATGCTTAATGCATATGCGCCCCTAATATCAATTCTTCTTTGGTTTACCGCACGGCAATTAATATATTCTACTTCGCCGCCGATTATAATATCAGGACAATAGAATTCGCCTTGCGGTAAATCGATTTGCTTTGTAAAAGGAAGTTTTTGCTCTGTGTGACACAAAGTTTCATCGTTTTCCGATTGATAAAAAACCGTCAGCCGCAAATAACCGTCCAGCGTTAGCCTTACAGTGGACATCTGTTTTTGCAAAACCACTAAATGCACAAAGCATTTAACAATTTTAAAAACCTGCGGCAGATAGTCCGGTATTAAAATCTCCGTTTCTATCGGCAATTCCAATTTGGTATCACACACCGTTGTTGCTGCACTTACTGTATCATTGTATATTTTTATTTCCATGATGCCTGCCCCTTTCGCTGTTCTAAAACATTCTTATGCAATAAGACAATTTTTTATGCTATTTTTGTGCAAAGCTAATTTATTCGCTTAGTAAATTTAATATATTATCAAATAGAGCATATATTTAATTTACTAAATAGAATTTATAATTAAGTATATGCATTATTTTAATATTATATTAAGTATGTTTAGCAGAAATATTGTTTTGAATAAACGCAACGAAAAATCACAATAACAGTTTGCTTAAAAAAGACAGATTCCTAGTTTCACTCGGAATGACAATAGGTTAACTTCACTTTAAATATATTTCTAATATATAATATTAAACAAAACAAAAACCTTTACCGTTTTTAACCATTTTGGTTAATTAAGGTAAAGGTTTTTAAGTTTTAATCAAATATTAACTAATTCACGGCACTTGTTGTGCAACAAATATCGTCACTGTATCCACAGCTGGGTCAATTGATTCGCCTTCTCTAAAATCGCTTCGCACAACTGTATCGGGTGTATAGCTTCCGTCATTAACATGTTCTAAAACCATATAATCAACGCCTAATGCATCAAGTGCAGCTTTTGCTTCGGTTCTTGGCAAGCCAACTACTTTTGGCATGCTTACCGTCATAGGGCCAAGGCTTACTATAATTTCTATTGTAGAGCCCACCTCAACACTTTGACCGCTTTTTGGACTTTGATCTAAAATATATCCTACATCATAATTGGAATTATATGTTTCAGTTACACTAAACATAAAATTATGCATATATTCTTCATTTTGTTGAACAGATGTATATGATTTATTAACAAGTGAGGGAACTGTAATATATTCGGGTTCCGCTTCTTGTTGCGAAACCGAAGATGTTTGAGATGTGCTTTGTGATGTTGATGTTGGCTCTGGCTCTTCGCCAAAAACATCAAACAGCAAAACAGCAAATAAAGCTAAGGCAACTATAAAACACACTATAAGTGTAATAACAATATAAATATTAGTTTTCTCTTTTTTACTATTTACTTTAATATTTTTTTCATAATCACTCTGCACATTTGGTTGGGTTATTGCCGCCAAAAGCTCCGGCGCATTTGTCATACGCTGCGAGCCTTTAATTCTTAGCGCCCTCATTAATGCAACAGACACAAAGGTAGGAATTGTATCAATTGCATTTCTTGGTGAAATAATAGAGTCATGTTGTTTTCTTCTGTTTGCGGCGGGTGGCGTAATGCCTGTTAATGCTCTATAAAACACCGCTGCAAGGCTGTAAACATCTGTGTATTTACCATCAAATTCTGCAACTGAATATTGCTCGGGCGCAGAATACCCCCCATACAGCTGACTTTTAAGCTCGCTATCTGATGTTCTAAGCCCTATTGTGGCAAAGCCTGATAATTTTGCCCTGCCTTTTGAATTGATAAAAATTGTTTTTGGGCTTATACCTCTGTGCAAAAGCCCTCTTTTATGCATAGCTTCAACAGCATATACTATAGGCCTTAGTAAACTTATTGCTTCTTGTACAGTCAGTGGCATTTTTCTTGCGTCTAAAAACTTTTCAAGTGTTCTGCCAACAGGCACCTCTTGCACGGCATATGCTGTGTTATTCGCCTCGAATAAATCATAAACTCGACAAAGTCCATGAGAATCATCTGTCGACATTAAAGTGCGGTATAAATCCATAAAATCCATGCGTGTTGTTTTATAATACACTTCTTTTTCTCTTCTTGGTATAACAACGCCTTCATTTGTGCGCTGTGCGCAAATTGTGAAGGGCACATATTCTTTTATAATAACTCTGCGGTTTAATTTTGCATCTGCCGCATTATATGTAACACCTTCGCCATCGATAGCTGCTACTTTATCTAATGTATAACGTCCGATGAGAATTGTGCCGGCAGGTAAAGTTCCCTTAGGGTTTGTATTTTCAAAAACACGTCCGCAATACGGGCATTTTTTATGGCCTGTGTCTATTGTAGATAAACACTTAAAACATGTCATTTGTGCTTGTTGCAATTCTTTTCCTACCTTTCTTGTAAAAATTTTTGCAAATAAATAAACATAAAATTTTACCTGTCAAGTTCTTCTTCATTCTCTAAATTATGCCAAACATTTTGTACGTCATCATCATCTTCTAAATGGTTTAGCAAATTCACCATCATTTTTTTGTCGTCTTCCTCATTTACACTTGTTTGTGTCGAGGGCACCATTTCTATTTCAGCCGAATAAAATTCGTATTTTTTTTGTTCTAGCGCTTCCCTTACATCACTGAAATTTTCAGGCGATGTTGTGATACTTGCAACTTCTTCTTGCATTTCAAAATCATCTGCACCTGCATCAAAGGCATCTTCCATAATTTGCTCTTCGTTTTTTCCATTAGGGTTAATTAAAATTACGCCTTGCTGTGTAAATAAAAAGCTAACGCAACCCATATTGCCTAAATTTCCGCCGTATTTGTCAAAATAGTGACGCATATTTGCAGCAGTTCTATTTCTGTTATCGGTTAAAGTTTCAACAAGCATGGCAACGCCACAAGGGCCATAGCCCTCATAAACAATGCTTTCATAATTGTCTTTTTCAGCACCTTCTGCCTTTTTAATAACACGAGAGATATTATCATTTGGCACATTAAGCGCTTTTGCTTTAGCTATTAAATCTCTTAATTTTGCATTATTCACAGGGTCTGAGCCGCCTTGTTTAACGCAAACACTAATTTCCCTGCTAACTTTTGTAAATACTTTCGCCCTTTGTGAATCAGTTTTTTCTTTTTTCCTTTTAATTGTACTCCATTTACTGTGCCCAGACATGTGAAATCCTCCAAATATATCAATTTATATTAATTATTATTCATTTTATAAATAAAACTATATTATTATATCATATTTTTTGTATTAATTCAAATAAGTTTGTACATACTATATGCAAAGGGAGGTGAAAAGCATGGATAACAAACAATCACAAAACAAAACATCTAACAGCACAAGCACTACAAACAAACAAAGCAACAGCACAAACACAAGCAATAAAACAACTAACACAAGCAGCAACGCAAGCAACAAATCTAGCTCTAACACCAATAAAAAAAGCAGTAATTGTAAATAAATTAAAATATTTAATTATTAACAATTATTTAAAAAGCATGATAGACTAGCTTTTTTTACCCGCAAATAATACCCTCAAAATAAGTATTATATTAGTTTGTATTACACAAACAAAATTGGCAGCAATTAACACATTTAAAGGTTAATTGCTGCCATATTTTTTTATTCTACATCAATTTCGCTCCAGATAATTTCAAATAGCTCTTTGATTCTTTGGTGTTCGTTTTGTAAATATAAATAGCCAAAAAGCGTTTCAAGCCCTGTGGACGCCCTGTACTCTTCCGGTGTTGCGTTTTTTGAAACCGATGCTTTACTTGCGTTTTTTCCACGCCTTAAAACAGCATTTTCATCTTCGCTTAAATGCTCTTGAATTATTTTATATGCGGCAAATTGCCCTTTTGCAGAAACAATTTTCACCTTGCGAGATTGCAATTCATTTAATTTTAAACGTGTGCGTTCAACAAGCCTTGCACGCACAAGCATCTCAATTACCGCATCACCAACAAAAGCAAGTGAAAGCGGTGATTGTTCCCTTATATCTATTTCGCAATCTGAATTAAACGGCAAATTTATGCCCCCTTATTAAAATACATAATCAAATTCAAAATCATCAATACAAATTGTATCGTTTTCTTGCACGCCCATTTCGATTAATTTCTCAATTATGCCGCATTCGGATAATTGACGTTGAAAATATTGTAAACTTTCGTAATCGTCCACGTCTGCGCCCTCGAGTATACGAACCAAAAACGGTGCATCTATGCGGAAATAATTATCTGCCTCTTTTGTAATTTCAAAGGCCCTTGCATCTTGAAGTGCAGGGTCGGGCTTAACATATTCAGGTTCATACACCTTTGTTGGTGGCAATTCTTTTAGTTTATTGTACACAAGCCCCGGTATATCTTTTAAGCCTTTATTCGCCGCAGCGGATACCGCAAAAAACTCAAGGCCTTGCGCTCTTATAAAATCTTCAAACTCTTTTATTTGCTCTTCGCTTGCAATATCGCTTTTATTTGCAAGCACAATTTGTGGTGCTTCGCTTAATTCTTCAGAAAAGTTTTTAAGCTCGAAATTTATTTTTTCAAAATCATCTTTTGGGTCTCTGCCCTCACAGCCGGAGACATCAACGACATGCAATAGCAAGCGGCAACGTTCTACATGGCGTAAAAATTCGTGACCAAGGCCAATGCCTTCGCTTGCGCCTTCGATAAGCCCTGGGATATCTGCCGCGACAAAACTTGCCTCGGGCCCTACACTGACAACGCCCAAAACAGGCGCAAGTGTTGTAAAGTGATAATTAGCAATTTTGGGCTTTGCTGCACTTAACACAGAAATCAATGTGCTTTTGCCAACATTCGGAAAACCAATCAAGCCAACATCGGCTATCAATTTAAGCTCTAGGCGAATATCCATTTGCTCGCCTTTTTTTCCAGGTTTTGCAAATTTAGGTATTTGCCTTGTGGGTGTTGCAAAATGAGAATTTCCCCAGCCGCCTCTGCCGCCTTTTGCAATTATAACTGGCTCTTTGCCCGAAACATCGGCAATAACTAAATTGCTTTCTGCTTCTCTTATAACAGTGCCCTCAGGCACTTTGATTATTAAATCTTCGGCTTTTTTACCACTGCATTTTTTTGCGCCGCCGTCTTCGCCGTTTTTTGCGGCATATTTGCGCTTATATCTAAAATCCATCAATGTTGATAAATTTGTATCTGCAATAAAAATAATGTCCCCGCCTTTGCCGCCGTCTCCACCGTCAGGGCCGCCTGCGTTAACATATTTTTCACGGTGGAAAGACACTGCGCCGTTTCCGCCATTTCCCGCTTTAATGCTAATTTTAGCGGTATCTATAAACATATAAAACCTACGCTTTCTGTAAACAAAATAAATATGAATGATATATCAAGCTATTTATTAATCATTCGATGACTAAAGAATATTCACAATATAAAAAAATATAGGAGCTATGCCCCCACACCAACCTTAAATGCTAAAATTCAGCAAATATGGGGCTGATGAGGGCATCAGCCCCTACAGTTTATTTAATAAATTGTACCTATTGCTTTTTAATATGCAAATTATTGCACTATGCTAACCTTTTTACGGTCACGTCCAACTCTTTCAAAGCGAACTTTGCCGTCTGTTAAAGCAAATAAAGTGTCATCACTGCCACGGCCTACATTTTGACCCGGATGAATATGTGTGCCACGTTGACGCACTAAAATATTACCTGCAAGTACAAATTGGCCGTCTGCACGTTTAACGCCAAGTCTTTTAGACTCTGAATCGCGGCCGTTTTTGGTAGAACCAACGCCTTTCTTATGTGCCATGCTAAAACCCTCCTATTTCTTAACCGTTTATAGCGGTAATTTCAATTTTTGTATATGGTTGACGGTGTCCTAATCTGCGCATGCTGCCTTTTTTAGGACGATAAGTGATAATGTTTAATTTTTTACCTTTGCCGTTTTTAACAACTTTGCCTGTAACTGTAGCACCGCTAACTGTTGGGTTACCAAATTTAACTGCGCCGTCGTCTCCAACTGCTAAGATGTTGTCAAATACAATTTCGCCGTCTGCTTCAACAGCAAGTTTTTCAACATAAATTGTATCGCCTGTTTGAACACGGTATTGTTTACCGCCTGTAACTATTACTGCGTACATTTTTATTCCCTCTTTTAATATAAGTCTCGCCGGTTTCAAAGGTAGCTGTTAAAACAACATTTTACAAACCTATACCGTGCGGCTATAATACTATATCACAAAAACGCTTATAATGCAAGCGTTTTTTACAATTAATTGATAATTCTATTTTCACAAATTGAATTTTTGCTATTTATCGCCTAAAATTTTTGCAATTGTATTCCAAGGAAGAAGCGCACATTTTACCCTTGCAGGCATATTTGAAACATTTTTATAAATTATTGCATCTTCAAGACGTTCCAGCTCGTCTTCGCTTACTTCTTGCCTTTTTATCATGTTTGCAAATATTTTTGCAAGCTCTTTTGCATCATTCACATTTTTATCAAGCAATGTTTCTATCATAATAGAAGTTGAACTTTGCGAAATTGCACAGCCATGCCCTGTGAAAGCCATATCTGTGATAACACCGTCTTCAATTTTCATTTCTATAACTATTTCATCACCGCAACTGGGATTATGCCCTTTTTCTTTAATGTCATAATCCTCTAAATTGCGTTTATGTTCGGAACTCATGCTGTGTTCCATTATTAACTCATTATACAATTGTTCGGTTTCGTTCATTCTAACTTTCCTTTTTTATATATTTACCAAAGACATCATACACTTTTTTGATCCCATTTACAAGCGCATCTACGTCATCTTTTGTGTTGTACATATACATGGATGCCCTACAGGTAGAATCTTGTTTTAAAAAGCGTAGCAAAGGCTGTGCACAATGGTTGCCTGCACGCACACACACATTATAGCTGTTTAAAATATCCGATACATCATGTGGGTGAACACCTGTAATATTAAATGAAATCACACTTGCATGGTTGCTGTTTTCAGACAAATAAAGCTCGACATAATCTAGTTTTGAAAGCTCTTGCACAGCATAATCCACAATTTCGCTTTCAATTTTTTGTATAGCTTCATATCCAATTGAGTTTATATAATCCACTGCTGCGCCAAGTCCGATTACGCCTTCTATATTTTGCGTGCCCGCTTCGAATTTATTAGGTATAGGCGCGTAAGTTGTCTCTTGTTCATAGACATATTCTATCATGTCGCCACCCATTAAAAACGGGCTCATTTTTTCAAGCAATTGTTTTTTGCCGTACAAAACGCCTATGCCCAAAGGCGCAAGCATTTTATGCCCTGAAAAAACCACGAAATCAGCATCTAATTCTTGCACATCAACTTGCATATGCGGTATGCTTTGCGCTACATCAACAATTACAATAGCACCCATTTTATGGGCATATTCCGCAATAAATTTGACATCGTTTATAACGCCAAGCACATTGGACATTTGTGTGATGCTGACAATTTTTGTATTTGGTGTTATTTTATTTTCAATTTCTTCTTTTGTTATAGTGAAATTTTCATCTATATATAAAAATTCAAGATTTGCTTTTCTGTTTTTGGCAACAAATTGCCATGGAACTAAATTGGAATGATGTTCCATTATGCTAATGACGATTTCATCGCCCTTATCAACATTATCAAGACCATACGAATATGCAATTAAATTAAAAGCTTCCGAAGCATTTTTTGTGAAAATTATCTCTTCACTATGCTTAGCGTTTATGAACTGTGCAGTTTTTGCTCTTGCATTTTCATACTCTTCGCTGGCTTTTATGCCCCATGAATACATACCCCTGTGTGCATTCGCATTATAGCTTTTGTAATAATCGTCTATAGCGTCAAGCACAATTTGCGGTTTTTGACTTGTTGCCGCACTGTCTAAATATACAATTTCGCTGTTATTAAAAATAGGAAAATCTTGTTTATAACTCATTTATGCTAATCTCCTGTCGATTTCCTCTATTATCATATTTTGCAAGTTTTCATCTTTAATTTTTTGCAGTATTTCAAAATATTTTGCTTTAACTAATAGTTTTATTGCCTCTTTACGTGAGAACCCTCTGCTCATTAAATAAAACACTTGCTTTGCATCCGCTTGACCTGATGCTGCGCTATGGCTGCCTTCAACATCGTCTTCTGTGCACAAAAGCATCGGCAATGCAATAGAAGATGCCTCATCGGATAAAAGCATGCAATATTCTTGCTCGCTTCCCTTTGCACGTTTGCAACCCTTTTTAAAATCTATTGTGCCTTTAAAATTTTTCTTTGCGTTGTCTAACAATGCACCTTGCACATTAATATCCGCACTGCATTTTTTTCCTTTTAAGTGAGATATATAATTAATATCTTTTAATTGTTCGCCATTTGCAATGTAAACTGTATCTATATTACCCTCAGCTTTTTTGCCAATAATATCAGTGTAAATATTTGAAATGCTGTTTTTTGCACCCATATCCACAATTATAATATCGACTTTAGAATTATCCCCAACAGTGCTTTGAACCGCTTTGAAATGATTTGTGTTGCTGTTGGTAAAGTTGATAAGTTCCACATGAACATTTGCTCCGTTTTGCGCACATATATTCACTTTGCTATTATGGTGACAAAAATTTTCTGTCGTGCTTTTATATATTAATGTTATTAAAACATCATGCTCTGCAATAATTTCAATATAATTTGAAAGCTGTGTGTTATCATCATCAAAAGTGTAAACAATTTGTGCCTTACCTGCTTCATCTTTTGTTTTGATTAAAACACTATTATTACAAAACTCGTTTAAATTGTTTTCAAGTTCTACAGAATTACCAAAAACAAACGGTGTTTCGTTCATTTTGTTTTCTATAATAATATTTTCAGTTTTGATATCTATATTGTTAAATTCAGTTTTACTTGTTGGTAAAGAAACATCATTTAATTTAATATTGTTAATTTTATAGCTTTTGGAGGTTCTTATCGGGGTTTGATTTAAAACTAAATTTTGCATTATCCTATGCTTCCCTCCAATTCTAAATTGATTAAATTATTCATTTCAACTGCATATTCAAGCGGTAATTCATTCGAAACAGGTGAGGCAAAACCACGCACTATCATTGCTTTTGCCTCTTCCTCGCTTAAACCGCGCGACATTAGGTAAAAAATCTCTTTATCGCTTATTTTACCAATTTTAGCCTCGTGTGAAATTTCGACATCTTTATTTTTAACGTCTGTTGTCGGAATTGTATCCGAACGTGAAATATCATCTAGCATAAGCGATTCACAGCTAACTGCACATTTTGCATTCTTAGCATTTTTTGTGACATTGACAATAGAACGATAAGTGCACGACCCACCGCTTTTTGAAATTGATTTTGAATTAATAACACTGCTTGTGTTTTTTGCATTGTGCACAGCCTTAAAACCTGTGTCTAATTGTTGGCCTTTGCCTGCAAAAGTAATGCCTGTGTATTCAGTTTTTGCGTTTTCTCCGTTTAATAAGCTCATTGGATAAAGCATTGACACTTTCGAGCCAAACGAACCGGAAACCCAATCCATTTTAGCATTTTTGCCTACAATGGCTTTTTTTGTGTTTAAGTTCAGCATATTTTTAGACCAGTTTTCAATTGTGGAATATCTTAAATATGCGTTGTCTTTTACATATAGTTCTACACAGCCTGCATGTAGATTAACTTGATTATAAGATGGCGCAGAGCAACCTTCGATAAAGTGCAAACTTGCGCCCTCATCAACAATTATTAAAGTGTGCTCAAATTGACCACTTTCGGGTGAATTAAGCCTGAAATAAGATTGCAAAGGAATATCCACTTTTACGCCTTTTGGAACATATACAAAAGAACCACCCGACCAAACAGCCGCATGAAGTGCTATAAATTTATGGTAACTTGTGGGAACACATTTCATAAAATGCTCTTGCACAAGCTGGGGATATTTTTTTACAGCAGTTTCAAAATCTGTATAAATTACGCCTTGCTCTTCCATTTCTTTACTGATGCTGTGATAAACCACTTCTGAGTCATATTGTGCGCCTACACCTGCAAGAGACATTTTTTCTGCTTGCAAAATACCTAAATGGTCAAATGTATCTTTTATATCTTCAGGCACTTCGTCCCAAGATTCATTAAGCTCGCTTTTAGGTTTTACATAAGTTGAGATATTGCTCATGTCAAGGCTTGTTAGATCCGGTCCCCATGTGGGTAAATCCAGCTTTTCATACATTTCAAGTGCATTTAAGCGAATGTTAAGCATCCATTCCGGCTCATTTTTAATTTGTGAAATCTCTTTTACAATAGCCGCATTTATGCCTTTATCAAGTTTGACATCAAATTCATCTTTGTTTTTTATATCATAAACGCCTCTGCTGACATCGTCAACATAAGTTCTGCCTGCCATTTGTTTCTCCTTAAATTTTATACTTTTCAAAACCTTCATTTTCAATTGTTTTTGTCAGTTCAAATCCACCTGTTTCAACAATTTTTCCGTCTACTAAAACATGAACGAAATCTACATCTATACTTTCAAATATTTTATTGTTATGTGTAATTATTATCAAAGCATTATCGTCATTTTTAAACATATTAATGCCTTTTGAAACAGTTTTAACTGCATCTACGTCAAGGCCTGAATCGGTCTCATCTAAAATTGCAAGTTTTGGGTTAAGCAAAAGAAGTTGTAGAATTTCGTTTTTCTTTTTTTCGCCACCTGAAAAACCAACATTTAAATTTCTGTTCACTAAGGTTTTATCCATATTAAGCTCTTGCATTAAAGCATCAACATTTTTTCTAAATTGTGTGGCTTTAACCGGCTTGCTATCCTGTTTGCTTTTTGCATATTTTAAGAAATTCATTGTGGATATACCCGGTATTTCCACAGGAGTTTGAAACGACATAAACACGCCTTTTTGTGCGATTTTGTCGGTTCTTTCATTTGTTATATCTTCGCCGTCAAATATGATATTACCTTGCAATTTTTCATATTCGGCATTATTTAATATGATATTTGCCAATGTGCTTTTACCTGCACCGTTAGGCCCCATAATTACATGCACTTCGCCTTTATTTACTGTTAAGTTTAGGCCGTTTAGTATTTTATTATCTTCAACTTGTGCATGTAAATTGCTAATTTCCAATAATTTGCTCATTTTTATCTTCCATTCCATTTATATAAAATTTATCTTAAAATTAAACTCGACCAAATTAGTATACCACAATTCAATCGTGTTGTAAATCCAATTTATACTATATTTTTTACTGTTCTAAATATTCTTCTAGGGTTATGCCTTGAGCCATAATTTCCTTTGCTGCTTCAATTCCGACATATCTGTAATGCCATGGCTCGTAATTCACGCCTGTTATATGAACTTTATCTGCTGCATAGCGTAAAATAAAGCCATAATCAGCACAATTCGCAATTAACCATGAATAATGTTCGGTGTTTGCAAAATCTTCGTTAAGGTTTGTGTTTTCAACATACCAATCTGAAGTGACAATATCAACTGCAAGCCCTAAATTATGCTCACTTTCATATGCTCGCAAGATATATTTTTCCGTCTCAGCTATTGCTTCTTCTTCACTCATGCCATCGGCAATATAATTTTGTACGCTGTTATTAAAATTTGTCTCTTGTCTTTCAGGTGTTCGATATGCCGATACGACATACATCGGAACACCTTGCGCCTCGGCATCACTTAACATACGCTCTAATTCACCTGCGGCACGAACATCGAATAATCTGGGGTCGTTATATCCATCTATTTCACGCAATTCTATTTCATAGTCCGCACTTAGAGGGTTATCTTGGTTGACAAGTTTTAAATTCCACATATCTTCTAAATTTATGTCAGGTTCAACATCTGCTGTTTCCTGTGTAGTTGAAGCAGATACAGGCAAACTTGAATTATCACTTTGCTTTCTTATTAATAAAACAAGAAGTAAAATTGCAATTATTACAAGCAATGTAATAATCATTTTTACCATTGTGGAATTTTTTAACACCATTAAAAATGCTCCTAATAAAATATTATATAAAAATCATTGTTGCTATAGACTTCAATATATTTAATAAAATTAAATATTAAGCTCTTTTGCCCTGTTTAAACATGCATCTAAAGCTTTGCGCATTACACCTTCGAAATCATTATCTTCAAAGCTATCCAGTGCAGCTTGCGTTGTGCCACCTTTTGATGCCACCATGCTTATAAGCTCCTGTGGTGAAAATTGGGTTTGAGTTAGCATTTTGGAAGCTCCCACCATTGTGTTGCAAAACATAGGCAGTGCAATTTCCCGTTTGATACCATGTTCGTCGGCGTAATCTGCAATAATTTTAGCAAAAAGATACACAAATGCAGGTGTACTACCGCTTACATCAATTACTTCATCAAATAAATTTTCATCAAGGTCTTGCACCATTCCAACGCTTTCAAATATTTTTTTAATAAAAATATAATCGTTTTCGCTTACACGTTCATTTTTACAAAGCGCAACCGTGCCATGTCCAAGTAAAAGCGGTGTGTTTGGCATCGCCCTTATTATTGGTGCATCTCCGATAATTTTTTCAATTGATTTCGTTGAAATTCCCGCTGCAATTGATAAAAACTTATTTTCACTTTTCACATCATTTTTGATATTTGTTAAAAGATTTGGAAATTGTTGTGGTTTAATGCATAAAAAAACAAATTCGCAATTTTTGATGATTTCGTTTTCGCTTTCACATATCGAATAATTTAACGCCTTTGCTGCATTTTTTGCATCGTCGTTGATATCATAAACGCAAATTTCACTTGCCGGGACAATATTTTGCAAATTTATTCCACCTGCAATGGCTTTTGCCATATTCCCAAAACCTATAAAACCGATTTTCATTTTGCACACAACCTTTTATATTATTTTATCACCAATTGCAAGACGTTTCCCTGCAGCATGTGCCGTGCCTGTCATGGGCTTACTGCCCTCCGGGATAAGCTCGTGCAACACTATAGCGCCATTTTTACATGCAATTGTCAGCGGTTTTAGCGATAACACCTCGCCTGTTCTTTCGCTATCATTATTGCACTCATCATTCAGCTTATCTTGTGCCAAACTATCCTTTACCAATTCACTTTTTGAAACTTTAATTTTTTTATCGCCTTGCATAAAATAAGCCATAGGCCAAGGGTTCATTCCTCTTATTAAATTATGCAATTTTGTTGCATATTCATCAAAAGTAAACAATGCCATGTTTTTTTCAAGTGGTGGTGCATGGCTTGCTTTTTGATTGTCCTGCTTTGTTTTTGTTGCATTTCCATTTTCAATTTTTAAAATTGTCTCGCACAGAAAAACTGCACCCACTTTTGAAACTTCTTGCATAAGTTCACCTGATGTTATGTTTTCACCTATTTCAACAGGTAAACAATCTATAACATCGCCTGTGTCAAGCCCTGCGTCAAGTTGCATTATGCTTACACCTGTTTTTTTATCCCCATTAATAACAGCCCATTGTATAGGCGCAGCTCCACGATATTTTGGCAATAGCGAAACATGTAAATTTATCGCACCGAATTTAGGCAAATCTAAAATAGCTTGCGGCAAAATTCGCCCATATGCCACCACCACGATTATATCCGGATTTAAATTTTTTATTGTTTGATATTCTTCTTCATTGCGAAGTGTTTTTGGTTGAAAAACAGGTATATTATTTTCTTGTGCGACAATTTTAACAGGTGGCGCTGTCATGATTTTTTTTCGCCCCACGGGTTTATCTTCCCTTGTAAAAACTCCACAAATTTCATGCCTGTTTTCTTCAATAAGTTTTTTTAAACTTTCAGCCGCAATTTCAGGTGTGCCCATGAACAAAATTTTCATGTATTAATCCTCTGTTTCCTCTTCTTCGTCCTCTAAATCCTCATAAAAATGATCTGCTAAATCTAAAATAGTTACACCGTTTAAGTGATTAGTTTCGTGACATATACAGCGTGCAAGCATACCCTCTGCTTCAATTTCAAACACATTGCCGTCTCTGTCTTGTGCACGCGCAAAAACTTTTTCAGGGCGCTCTATAGCCGCAGTTCTGCCCGGAAAAGACAAGCAGCCCTCATATTGCATATCTGCGCCTTCTTCTTTGATAATTTCGGGGTTTACAAAAACAAGATATTTATCCTCATAATCTTGTGGCAATTCCTCACCCTCTTCAAGTTCGGGCATGTCTCTCTCGTCAATTGATATAAAAACACGACGTAAAACGCCCACTTGTGAAGCCGCAAGGCCATAGCCATGTGCATCTTTAACTGTTTCTATCATATCATCAACAAGCGTTTGAAAGCGCTCGTCAAAATTAGTTACTTCTCGGCATTTTTTTGTTAAAATAGGGTCTCCATCTTGTACAATTGTTCTAAGTGCCATAATAATTCTCCGTTTCTATTAAATTGCTGTGTTAAATAATATTTTGAAATTATAAGTCTGCATCGGAATAAAAATCGACAAAAACGGCTGTTTTTACATGCAAGTCCAGTTCTTGATATTCCGCAAGAGCCTTTGATAGCATCTCACGAAAACGCTTATCGTTTCGGCATTTTAAAGTTATTTGGTACCTGAATTTGCCATTGATTAAACTTATACTCATAGGAACAGGCCCTAAAATACGTATGGGGATATCTCCCATTTGTTTTGTGTTTTTTTCAACGCTTTTTGCAAAAATTTTAGAAGCTTGCAAAACCGCATTTTCATTAGCACCAATAAAGCCCAAAATGCAAAGGGTGCAGTATGGTGGGTATAAATTTAATTTTCTATAGCTTATTTCTTGGCTATAAAACGTGATATAATCTTGTTTTGCTGCCAAATTTAACACAGGGTGCTGTGTGTCAACCGTTTGAATAAGCGCTCTTCCCGGCTCTTTTGCTCTGCCACTTCGCCCTACAACCTGCGTTATAAGCGAGAACACATTCTCGAACGCCTTAAAGCCTTGTGTAAATAAAAGCCTATCAATTCCAATAACGCCAACTAGGTTAACGTTTTCAAAATCCAGTCCTTTTGCAACCATTTGTGTTCCGATTAAAATATCATATTTATTTTCGGCAAATTTTTTAAGCATTTTCTCATGCGAGTTTTTTTTCTGCGTGCTGTCAGCGTCCATTCTTAAAATGCGTGCTTTTGGCAGTTTTTGCTCCAGTTCTTCTTCAATGCGCTGTGTGCCAAAGCCTGTGTATTTTATACGCTCACCACACAATGGGCATTTTTCCGGCACTGGAGTGATGCTTTTGCCACAATAATGACACATTAATTTATTATCCGCTTTGTGGTGCACCATAGGCACGCTGCAAGCATCGCATTTATAGGTCTCCGAGCACTGTGTGCACATGCCTACGGTTTGATACCCACGTCGATTTAAAAGCAAAATCGCCTGTTTACCGCTGTTAATTGTATTTTCAAGCTCATCTTGCATTTTTTGGCTGATTGCACCCGCATTGCCGCTTGCAAGTTCGTTTCTCATGTCGATAAACTCAACTGTGGGAAGCGGCATTCCGCCATATCTCTCTTTAATTTCAACTAAATTGTATTTATCATTATTTGCGTAAAAATAGCTTGTTACACTTGGTGTTGCGCTTGCAAGCACCAAAAGAGCATCATGCCTTGCTATGCGCATCTTTGCAATTTCTTTTGCGCAATATCTGGGTGAAGATTCTGAGTGATAGGTGTGCTCTTGTTCTTCATCGATTATTATTAGACCAATATTTTGAAGTGGTGAAAAAATTGCACTGCGTGTGCCGACCACAATATCGGCTTGACCATTTTGAATTCGTTCGTACTGCAAAAGGCGCTCTGTATTATTCAAGGCTGAATGAAGCACAGCAACTTTTTTGCCGAAATTTGCTTTTAGTCTATATACCATTTGCGGTGTCAATGAAATTTCAGGCACTAATATAAGTGCTTGTTTGTTACTTTTTAATGTGTTTTCAATAAGCTTTAAAAAAACAAGTGTTTTACCACTTGAAGTTACACCATGCAATAACGCAATATTTGGTTTATTTTGTATGCGTAAATTTTCAAGTTTGGTGTATGCGTTATTTTGCGCTTGTGACAGAATTATTTTTTCAGGTTTTTCCTCGGTTATATATAAATCAATTTCTTTGTTTTGCTCTGTACTTTGTAAAATACCTTTTTGGCACATTCTATCTACTATACTTTTTGAAATGCCATATTTTTCTATTTGTGCAAAACTTAGGCTTTTATTTTCAAGTGCTTGCCATACTAGCTGCTGTTTTTCGGTTAATTTTTCTGGCTTTACTGCCTGAGTATAAAACAATTCTGTATGCTTTTTAATTTGCTTTTGTAAAAAAGTTTTTTCTGCTTTTGCAGGCTTGTATTGTGCCCCATAAGGTATAATTGCCCTTACAGCGTCGTAATATGTGCAATATGTGTTTTCTTTTAAATAATAAACTATATTTAAAAGCTCTTTTGATAAATTTGCGCTTTCGGGCGCAATATCGTAAATTGTTTTAAGTTTTAAGCTTTGTGTGTCTTGATTTGTCGCATCACTTAAAACAACACCCATTCTGGGTTTATTACTATTTTTGCCAAAAGGCACAAGCACCATACTGCCTATTTGTACACTTTTTTGCAAATGTAATGGCACATCATATGTATATAATATATCCATATGATATATTGCATTACTTACGGCAACTTGCACTTTCTGCACTAAATTTTCTCCTCTTGGCGCATTTTAATTATATCGTAAATCTTATTTGCACATGTATTTATATCGTCATTTACTACTGTGTAATTATATGTATCTGCTAAGGCAAGCTCTTCTTTTGCACGGTTCATGCGCTTTACAATGCTTTGCTCTGTTTCTGTTCCCCTTGAACGCAATCGGTTTTCAAGCTCGCTTTCACTTGGTGGCACAACAAACACAGTTGTACATTCAGGATATATTTTTTTCATATTATCCGCACCTTCAACCTCGATGACAAGCACCACAGTTATTTGTGCATTAATTCGTTTATCAACTTCTTCTTTTAAAGTGCCGTAATAATTACCGACATATTCTGTGTGTTCTAAAAGTAAATTTTGTTTTAGTTTCTCTTCAAATTCTTCACGTGTAATAAAATAATAATCTTTGCCATGTTTTTCGCCTTCACGCATTGCCCTTGTTGTTGCAGATACAGAAATTTCAATTTCTGGGTGCGCTTGCATAAGTGCCGACACAACAGTATCTTTTCCTGCACCTGAAGGACCCGACACTATAATTAAATAACGTTCGTTATTCATTTTCAAACTCCTCCAAATCAATTTCTTCATTCTCATTTTCATTTAGCCTGTTTGCGATTGTTTCCGGTTGAATTGCACTTAAAACAACATGGTCTGAATCGGTTATAATAACCGACCTTGTACGGCGACCATAGGTTGCATCAATAAGCAGGCGTGAATCCCTTGCCTCTTGCATAATACGTTTAATTGGTGCAGACTCAGGGCTTACAATTGCAATTAACCTACTTGCATTAACCATATTGCCAAAGCCTATATTTATAAGTTTCATATTTTTCTCCATTGCTTTTTTAAATTGTTATATTATGAATTATTCTATATTTTGTACTTGTTCACGAATTTTCTCAATTTCACTTTTCATCTCCACAACTGTGCGTGTTATTGCAATTTCATTGCATTTGCTGCCAATTGTGTTTGTTTCACGGTTTAATTCTTGTGTTAAAAAGTCTAATTTTCTGCCCACAGCACCGCCAGTTTTTAAAATATCTTTATATTGTTCAAAATGACTGTATAAACGAACTGTTTCTTCATCGACAGCTGTTTTATCGGCAAAAATTGCGGCTTCTGTTAGAATTCTTGCCTCGTCAATATTAGTGCTTTGTAAAACGTCCATAAGACGAGCATGCAGTTTTTCTGTGTGTTTTTTCACACGTTCTTCGCCGAAGCTTTCGACAGTTTTTGTGTAATTTTCCAGCATTTCAATGCGATTTAATATATCAAGCTTTAGTTTTTCGCCCTCTTGCATTCTCATATTCATGAAATTTTCGATGGCAGTTTGTGCAACGCTTTTTATATCTTGCCAAAGCTTATCTTCATCTTGCTCGGTTTTGTTCATGACAATTATATCGGGGAAACGTGCCATTGAGTCTGCCGTGATTGAATTGGGTATTCCTAAAAGTGTGCTTATTTCTTCAATGGCAGTGTAATATCCTTTTGCTAAATCTGCATTAACACCAATTTGGGCATCTGCTGTATCTATATTTTGAACAGTGAGCGCAAGTTCTACTTTTCCTCTTTTGATATTTTCGCTAAGAAGTTTTTTAAGCTTATCATCCAAAAACATATAGGTTCTTGGCATTCTTGAAAAATATTCAAAATATCTTGAATTCACACTTTTTATTTCAAGTGTAATATTTCTGCCGTCTATAATCTGTTCGGCTTTTCCGTATCCTGTCATGCTTGAAATCATATTATAATTTCTCCTTATTAATATAATTTACATTAAATTATATTTTTTATTATTTTAAAAATATTGTTTTTATTTTATTAATTTATTTAAAAACTATATCACTTTATTTTACACCTTTTTGCAAGCAATTGCAATTATTTTATATTGTAAGATATTTTTTTCTAAAAAGACTTGATTTTTTGCTCAAAATTTGTTATTATATTGTAGCAATAAAAGATAAGAGGAGGTGCAGAAGATGGCAAAATGTGATTGCTGTGGTAAAGGTGTAACGTTTGGGATTAAAGTTTCTCACTCTCATAGGCGTTCAAACCGTACATGGAAACCCAATGTAAAAAGAGTGAAAGCTGTGGTAGATGGTTCTCCCCGTCATATCCACGCCTGCACCCGTTGTTTGCGTTCGGGAAAAGTTACTCGTGCAGTTTAATTAACGGCGCGCAATAAACGGCTTTACTTTTTTGTAAAGTAATAAAAAAGTAAGAAAAACGGTTTAGCTTTTAATTTTTAAAAGCTAAACCGAATTTTTTTGTGTATAATTAATATTATTATAGGCTCTTTGTCAATAGTTGGGGTAAACCCGAAAAAAGAAGAATTGCAATCGG
>CAYJGV010000023.1:0-26993 GCA_964369715.1 uncultured Bacteroides sp.
AAGAAAATTGAAGAAGCTGGCGCAAAAATCGAGCTTAAATAATTTAATTTTTATTTATTCTTTTAATAATCAAGATAGCCTTAAAATGATGCATATCATTTTAAGGCTATCTTTTTTTATTATATTAGCACTTTGTTTTTAATAATAAAATCCCTTAGTGGGAAAACCACCAAGGGATTTTTTAAACTACCTATGAAACCGTTTTCGCAATTCTTTTTTTAAAGTTTTATCCGAGAATAAATAAATTCCCACAACTATAATGCAAGAAAATAATCCGGAGGCTAAAAATCCCCATGCAATATTTGAAAAACCCAATAAATATATTGCTACAGGAAAAAAACTTAAAAAACATATCGTTAGCAAATTGCCGAAATATTCGGCAAATTTTTGCCTTGACCGCACTGTTAAGAATGTCAAAAATAATGTTGCGAACATTGTGAAAAGTGGTATTGCGTAATTTGTTGACCAAAGGTGAACACCTGTTAAAATATCTAAGGAGAACAAATATGCCGATATACTTAAATAAGTCAAAACAATTTTAGAACCTAACCTAAGGGAATTTGTATGAAATATTCTAAAGACAAAAGTGGAGCCAAGACAAGAAAAAGCGACAATCAAAGACCAAACAATATCACCGTCATCGTAAGTGAAAAAATTAATATAACAGCAAACTACAATGGCAACGAAAGCTATAAATACAGGTATGTTTTTCATGGATGTCTTGTTTTTAATTATATCTTCGTATTTTGGAAATTCTATATTTGAATGCGATATTTTTTCAAATTTATGTCTGCAAAGTGGACATTTTTTTTCACTTTCATAAACATTAACTTTACAATTTGGGCATTTATTCATTGCTATCACCCCACATGTTTGAATATACATTAACAATGCTATCTGTTTTTTCTTGAAGTTTTGTGAAAAAATACCTTATTATACTTGCATCTGTATAGGTTCGTGTAAAATTTAAACTTAGTTTATTATCGAAAGAGCAAACGCCTATGCTTAAATGTGTAATAGATGTTGGATATACTAAAAACTCAGCGTGTTCAATATATTTTTTTGTACCTTCAGGCATTGAAATATTTCCCAAATTTGAGAAAGGAATAGTTTTCTTTTGTTCGCCCATAACTGAGTAAACATAAGGTAAAAATAAATTTTTTAAAACAAGAGGAGTGTGTTTTGAAAAAACATTTGATGAGCGCCTTACAGTTTCCCTTGAAATTGCTTTTAAATTCTCAGCTGATGTATTTAAGCTAATTTGTTTTGTCATTTCAGCAACGATATCTTCAAATTTTGTGTTTTCATTTACATAATATGTTAAATGTGTTAACCCGAAAAAATTTTTCAATGAATCTGATTCAAATTGTTTTCTTAAATTTACAGGCAATGCAATAACAATTGGCCTTGTGTTGTCTGTGCCTTTTTGCTTTATTTCGTAGATGCTTTCAATTAAAAGAGCACTCAAGAAAGCTGTTATCGTACAGTTCGAATTTTTGCAGTAAGTTTTGATTGCGCTAACATCTGCAATTCCCACTACAACGCTATTTCCACGCTTTTTATATTTTTTTCCATTAAATTTAAATGCAAATTTACTTTTTCTTAAATATTGCTTATCTTCTTTTGTAAAACGAGAAAAATATTTAATAAAGCTATCATCAAAATTGCTTTTTGCAATTTCATCATAAAGTAAAATCTTGTTTTCGTGTTCTATATTTCCGTGCTTTATCACCAAATAATAATATGTCAGCGATTTTAAAAATTCAACAACTCCGCTACCGTCTGTAATTGAATGAAAAGCTTCAACAGAAATTCTATTGTTGAAATATAATACTTTTAGGACATATCCATTGTTCTCTCCGGCTAAAATTGATGTACATGGACATGCCTTTTCTTCTTCAACTTTAAAATGCAAATAATTATTATCGAAATAATTCCAAAATATACCGTTTTTTAATCGTTTAAAATATAAGTGATACCTCTCATAAATCATATTTACGGCCAATTGCAAAGCATTTTTATCTATTTTTTCTTTCAAAACAATGGATATTCTAAAAACAGACGTGTTGTTTTTGCTTGCAACTGATGGATAAAGTTTTGCCATGGTATCTAATTTATTATAATTTTTCATTCTTACCTCAAAAAATTTATGTTGTGAAAAATATAAAATATTTTATATTTTTATTTTAACATAATTTTAATTTTAATGCAAAAAAATAAATTGTTTTGACATTCTATTATATAGTATGATAAAATCTTGTTGTAATATAAATATTATTTATTAAATATTAACATTTAATTTTGAGGTGTATTTTATGAAAGAACATGCGAAGTATAAAATAGGCATAGATTTGGGCGGCACAAATATTAAAGTTGGAGTTTTAGACGAAGAAAACAATATATTGTCAACTTTCAGCATGAAAACGCTCGCACAACGTCCTTGGGAAGAAATTGTTGAGGATATGGTTAAAACGGTTCACACTGCCGTTGAAATGGCAAAAATTTCTTTGGATGATTGTGATTGTATTGGAGTGGGAAGCCCAGGTGCAATTGATGCTACAAATGGTGTGGTTGTATATGCTAATAATTTTAAAGATTGGTCACATATTCCGTTGGCAGCTGAATTGAGCGAAAGATTAAACAAACCTGTAAAATTGAGTAATGATGCGAATTGCGCAGCCCTTGGAGAATTTGTTTCAGGTGCAGCGAAAGAATATGAAAGCACTTTGCTTATTACCCTTGGAACCGGAGTTGGAGGCGGGGTTGTAATTGATGGTAAAATATTCGAGGGAGGCGGCCCAGCAGGAGCTGAACTTGGACACATGGTGATTGAAAGAAACGGAGAATTGTGCACCTGTGGAAGAAAAGGCTGTTTTGAGGCATATTGTAGTGCCACAGCACTTATTAGAGATGCTAAAATTGCAGCAATTAATAATAAAGATTCTAAGCTTTATGAATTATGTGATGGAGACCTAGAAAAAATGGATGCTCGTATACCATTTACTGCTAAATATATGGGTGATAAAATTGCAATGGAGTTAATTGAAAAATATATTAACAATTTAGGTGATGGGATTGTAAATTTAGTTAATATTTTTAGACCAAAAGTGGTGCTTTTATCAGGAGGTGTCAGTGGAGAAAAAGAAAAATTAACAGACCCTTTAAATGAGATTGTTAAAGAAAGAGTTTTTGCAGGTAAGCAAATTCCTGGGCCACCGGTAATCACTGCGACATTAGGTAATAATGCCGGAATGGTTGGGGCAGCCAATTTATGATGTTTTAAAGAAATAAATAATACAAAGAATAATTTTAGTTAATATGTAAAATTTTTTTCAACAAATATGTTGACATTGACGAAAAACATGTTATAATTATGGCATAAAGCAGATGCTTTAGTTATTTTGATAAGCCCTTAAGCGCATAATTAAGAAAATTATGCATAAACTTAAGAAACATATATGCGTTAACCGCAAGAAGAAAGGAAAGATTTTTTATGGCAGAAGTAAATTTACATGATATTGATTTAAAAGAGTTCAACGAAGTTTTAGCAACATGCAAAGGCGAGGTTTACATGGTTACTCCGGAGGGAGACCGTTTAAACTTACGTAGCAAATTGTGCCAATTAATTGGTTTTACAAAATTAGTTGAAGGTGGCAGCATAGCTAAAGCTACTTTAGAATGCACAGATCCTGATGATCGCTCTAAACTTTTCCGTTTTAACTTATTTGGTTTTGCTGAAACAGAAAAAAAATAATTTAATAGTCTTTAAAAATGGCTGTGACATAATTATGTCACAGCCATTTTTGTATATTATTTATTGTTTTCAAGTTCGCAAAGTCTTCGCATGATTTCAGAAATTTCATCTTGTACAATATTTGGATAATCACGTTGATCAAGGTCTTCACTTGGAGAATTAACTTTATTTCCATTCACTCTAACAACTTGAGCAGGAATTCCTATAACAGTTGCATTTGCGGGAACACATTGTAAAACAACACTGTTTGCGCCTATCCTACTACCATGTGCAATGTTAATAGGGCCTAAAACCTTGCTTCCTGCACCTACAAGCACATCGTCGCCTATTGTTGGGTGTCGCTTGCCTTCGTGCTTTCCTGTGCCACCAAGGGTAACTCCGTGGTATATTGTAACATTATTGCCAATCTTAGCTGTTTCGCCTATAACTACACCCATGCCGTGGTCTATAAATAAATTTTTGCCAATTTTTGCACCCGGGTGTATCTCTATTCCTGTAAAAAATCTTGTAATTTGGCTAATTAAACGCGCTAAATAGCGTAATTTAATTTTAAATAATGCATGAGATACCCTGTGCCAAAACAATGCGTGAAAACCAGGGTAAAGCGTTATGACTTCAAATAAATTCCTTGCGGCAGGGTCTTTTTTTAATATGTTTTTTGCATCGGACAATAAACCCATGTTCCACCGCCTTTCACTGATTATACTAATAAATTTTATTACATTTCAGAAGTTGCATTCTCATTTTTTTTCACAATTTTTGTAAGAGTATCAAGATATTTCTCGTTATATAATTTGAGGTTTTCAGAATATTCTGCTTGCATATCTTCGCTTACATCGTTGTGAATAATATTTGTATCTAAATTTTCCTGACTTGCAACAGAATTAATCACACGTGAGGCAACATTAGAACAGTGGTCAGAAATTCTTTCTAAAGTAGTTATAATCTCGAGGAAAATAACACCGTTTGTAATATAACAACTTCCATTTTGCAATCTTAAAATATGTGCATTTCTTAAGCTGGTAAACATTTCGTCAATTACTTCTTCAAGCGCCCTTACAAGATATGCTTTTTTTGCATCGTTTTCTGAAAACGACTCGTTTGAAAGTGTAATGCTTTCTTCAACCGCACTGTTTATTATGGACAATTCTTTACTTGCAGTCTCGGATAATGTTATTTGTTTGTCGTTTATTTCTGAAACACGGTTTATTAAGTCGATAGAATAATCACCAATGCGTTCAAATTCTATGATAAAGTTAATATAATCGGTGATTTTTCGGCTTTCCTCATCGTGTACTTCTCTATCAGTAACTTCAATTAAGTAATCGCCTACATTAACTTCTAATTTATCAATAACTTTTTCACGTTGTTCAGCTAAATTAACTTCTTCTTCATCATATTTGTCAAAAAGTTTAACTGCGGTTTCAAAATTTTGTTTTGAATAATCTGCCATAGTGCCCAATGCAATATGTGCTTGGTTTAAAGCTACAGAAGGTGTTGCAAGCAAGCGCTTGTCCAAAATTGGCATATTTATTTGTTTTTTCAAATCAGCTTCTGTGTCTTTAATTGTCATTTCGGCAAGTTTAGCCAAAAGTTTTGTAAATGGTAAGAATGCTAAGGTGACACTAACATTAAATAATGTGTGAAAATTAGCAATATTAGTCATATTAATTGAATCGAACCACCAAGTAAAATCGAAAATAGCTTTTAAAAGATAAACCAGACATAGGAATAAAAGTGAACCGATTATATTAAAATACAAATGGACGCATGCGCTACGTTTTGCTGCTTTTGATGCACCTATTGACGCAATAAGTGGGGTAGAACATGTGCCGATGTTTTGTCCCAAAATAATTGGAATAGCGCTGCCCCATGTGATTACACCTGTGACGGAAAGTGCTTGCAATATACCAACTGAAGCAGAAGAACTTTGAACTAATACTGTAACAAGAGTACCTGCCAATACACCCAAAATAGGGTTTTGTAGACTTGTAAATAATTGTTCGAATAATGGTGAAGATTCAAGAGCTTCAACACTGTCTGTCATAATGCCCATGCCGATGAACAATAAACCGAAACCAAGCATTATTTGCCCTATATTACGTTTTGTGTTATTTTTAAAAAACACGAACAAAACCATGCCGATAAATGCTAAAATAGGGGCAAAAGATGAAGGTTTAAAAAATGTGTAAATTAAACCTGTGCCGCTAACCTCTGTTAAGCGGACAATTTGTCCCGTTACTGTTGTGCCTATATTTGCACCCATAATTACGCCAATTGCCTGTGATAACTTTAGTATACCTGAGTTTACAAGCCCAACAATAATTACTGTTGTTGCAGAACTGGATTGAATTAAAGCTGTAATTGCAGTACCTAAAGCAACACTTCTTAAAGGTGAACCGGTAAGCTTTTGTAAAATGCTTTCAAGCCTACTGCCGGCGGTTTTTTCAAGGCCGCTTCCCATAATTGAAATACCGTATAAAAACAGGGCTAAACCGCCCAATAGTTGAAATACGTCGAAAATATCCATAAACTCCCTCATGCTTTCAAATCTTAATAAATATATTTTTGTTTTTTTCTACAGAAAATGATAATTTCCATACACATGTAATTATAACATTTATTAATTGTTCAATCAATTAAAGCTATAATATTTAAATCATTTTTCTATTACTTTAGTATATTTTTACATGAATTTTACATAATAGCTATTTTAATTCGTGTATAATGTCAATGCATTTTATGTGGTTTTTTATAGATTGCAATATGGGATGAAATTTAATATAAAATAATCAAAGAAGAATTTGAAAATAGCACAGAGATTATGTTATCAAATATACTTTGCTATAATTACTATTCAAATTCACTTATGTTTAACACAACACCTGCAGGGGCACAAATTGCCTCGTCAAAGCTATGAGACAACCAATTATAATTTTCGCATAAATGGTCGGGGCAAACGCTATTAATAAACCTGGCCTTATTGTCGCTAACTTCAATAGTGAAATCGAGCATAGAGCCGGTTTGTGTCGTAAAATAATGTATTTTATTTTCATTTAATTCAAGTGTGATGCTTTCGCTGTCCACAATATTAATAACGGCATAATTTCCTTCGGTTTGATTTGCTTGAATTAACGCAATTGTTATAAAGCAAAATATTAAAATTATAGCTGTAAAAATTATATTTTTTTTCATATTTATTCCTTAATTATTATATGATATAATATATTATACTATAATTAATAATAAAATAACAATTAAAATTTACTTAGATATTGTTTTTAATTTTAATATTGAAAAATACAAAATTAATGAGCTATAATTATAATATAAAATTTTAAGTAAATATAAGTTTAGAAACGGAGAATAAAATGATATATAATTTTGATGAAAAACAAATAATTGAGGACATTGACATATTTGTTGAAAATAATAAGCAAGCTGTTATTGATGACATAAAAGCTATTGTAAACATACCTAGTGTTGAAGGGCAAGCAGAACCAGGTGCACCTTTTGGGGCACAGGTAAACAAGGCGCTTTTAGCCACACTTAAAATTGCAGATGATTTTAATCTTTCAACATGCAATATGGATGGCTTTTTTGGCTATGCTGATTTAAAAGGCAAAAGTGAAAAACAAATTGGCATTATCTCTCATTTAGATGTTGTTCCTGCTGGTAATGGCTGGAGTTCAGACCCATTCGATTGCATTGAAAAAGATAATTATTTAATAGGGCGTGGGGTTTATGATGACAAAGGACCGGCTATTCTTTCACTTTATGCAGCGAAGTTTTTTGAAGAGAGAAAAGAGACTTTACCTTATACATTAAGAATTTTATTGGGAACAAATGAGGAAAGCGGCATGCTTGGGCTTTCTTATTATCTAAAGCATGAAAAACCACCTGAATTTTGTTTTACCCCCGATGGAAATTTTCCGCTTGGTTATGGTGAAAAAGGTTTGTATGGCGGAACATTAATAAGCGATATTCTAAATGGCAATATAATAGAAATTTCAGGTGGTGTTGCTGATAATGTTGTGCCTGATAGGGCTTTTGCAATTATTAAAAAACCCGATATAATGCCGGAGCAATCAAATGAAGTTAAAGTTGAAGACTTAAATAACGGCACAATTAAGTTGAAAAGTTTTGGCAAAGGCGGGCATGCGTCCGTACCTGAGGGCACAATAAACGCAATCGCTGTGCTAGTAAAATTCATTTTAGATAATAAACTTAGTTTACAAAAAGAAACAGAGTTTTTAACTGCTTTATATAAAATAATCAGTGATACAAGTGGTGAAAGCATTGGAATTAATGCAACAGATGATGTTTTTACACCATTAACTTGTGTAGGTGGTGTTATTTCGTTTGAAAACGGAATTATTAAACAAACATTTGATGTGAGATATCCGACTTCGATTACAGCACATCAAATCACCGAAAAAATGAGCGAAGTGGCAAAAACAGTCAACGCAATATATGAGCAATCAAGAGAAGTTGTACCGTTTGTAACATCAAAAGAAAGCGTTGAGGTTAAAGCACTTTGCAAAGCATATTGTGAAATTACCAACAATGATAAACAGCCTTTTACAATGGGTGGCGGCACATATGCAAGGCATTTTCCACGTGCTGTTAGTTTTGGACCGGAGGAAAAAGATGAAGTTTTTCCTGATTTTATCGGACCTATACATGGCGCTAATGAAGGAGCAAAAATTGAAAATTTATTACAGGCGCTAAAAATTTATATTTTAGGCGTTGCAAGATTAATGCAAACAGAATATTAAATTTGTTTAAATAGTTGAGAATGTATAAATATTATGATATAATGTATAAGATAATATTTAAAATTCAGAAAATACAATTATTGTTGAATTTAATGCATAGAATTTATGATTTGTCTTGAATTGTGATTGGTTTTCTGAGTATGAATAAAACACAAACATAAATATAACTAAGGGCGAAAATAGATGAATTTATTTTCTGTGCTTAAGTAGTTAAAATAAATGCTTTAGGAGGCAAAACATGAGTATAAAAAGAGGTATGGGCGGAAGTTTGCAAATTTCCACTGATGTAATAGCAAAAATTGCAACTATGGCGACAGTTGAAATTGATGGAGCGAAAGAAATTTCGACAGGAACAACAGGCGTAAAAGGAATTTTTAAAAATTTGACAACTAAAAAAGCAGTAGATGTTGTTTTGCTTGATGGCGTTGCCGAAATTACAATTTATTTGATTGCGGAATACGGCTATAAAATTCAACCGCTGTGCTCTAAAATCCAAGAAAATGTGAAATCATCAGTTCAGAATATGACAGGGATAACGGTTTCACGTGTTAATATTGTGGTTGCCGGGGTTTACAGGAACGACGAAAGTGAACAAATACAAGCAGTGTAAAACTATAAATAATTGCCCTCCTGCATGTTGCTGGGGGGCTTTTAACGTAAGAATTATTGTGCTTTAGACATGTGTGAGGAAAATATGAAAAGAAGAAATGCCAGAGAAAATGCTGTTTTGTTGATGTTTGAATATTCGTTTAATATCAATGAAGTAGAAGAAATTGTAAATGCTTACATTAAAAGTGATGAGTATAAAATTGATAGCTTTGCCCAAAATTTAGTTAATAATTATTTTGAAGATCCTGTAAAAGTAGATGATTTAATCATTGCACAGTTAAAAGGGTGGAGCATTTCAAGACTTCCACGTGTTAACACTGCAATTTTGCGTGTTGCCGTTTCAGAAATGATGTATAGTGAAGAAAATGTTGACAGTATTGTCATTAACGAAGCTGTAGAAATAACCAAAAAATACGGTGGCGACAATGATTACCAATTTGTAAACGGTGTGCTTGGTTCAATTGCAAAAGAACTGCATCCAAATGCACAAATAAGTGAGCAAAACGGTGATAACTAATGGTTGCTTTGGGTTTTGACACAAGTAATTATGCAACAAGCTTAGCTGTTTTTTGCAGTGAAACAAACAATGTTTTATATTCCGATAAACAGTTTTTGCCTGTGAAAAAAGGTGAACTTGGGCTTAGGCAAAGTGATGCGGTTTTTCACCACACTGTGGCATTGCCGCAAATGATGCAAAAATTAAGTGAAAATGTAAATTTAAGTAAAATAGACATTGTTGGGGTTTCAGAAAAACCAAGACCGCTAGCCGATTCATATATGCCGTGTTTTTTAACAGGTGTAAATGCTGCTCAAAGTTTTGCATATGGAAAAGGCGTTCCGCTGTATAAAACCACTCATCAACAAGGGCATATCGCCGCTGCCATTTTTGCCAGCAAAAATGAAAAGCTGTTTTGCCAAAAATGCATGGTGTTTCATGTTTCAGGTGGAACAACAGAATTATTGCTTTGTGATGAAAACCAAGACATTACAAAAATAGGTGAAAGCACCGACTTATATGCCGGACAAGCAGTCGACAGGCTTGGTGTGAAACTTGGTTTTGATTTTCCGGCAGGTGAAAAACTTTCTAGGCTTGCTTTGACATGTAATGATGAGATTAAACCAAAAACAAGTGTAAAACAAACAAATTGTTCATTGTCTGGCCTTGAAAACATTTGCAATAATTTACTTGAAAAAAATTATGAGCAAAACTATGTAGCAAAATATTGTCTTTTAGCTATTGGCATAAGCGCATATAAAATGGCTCTAGCCGCAAGAGAGCAATATTCAAATTTGCCTGTGGTATTTGCGGGCGGAGTTATGAGCAGCGCTGTAATTCAAAACAAAATTAAAAATATGATGGATAATGTCTATTTCGTCGAGCAACTTTATGCATCAGATAACGCCATAGGCACAGCTGTTTTGGCAACAAGAGCCCCCTTGAGGAGAAATGATTAATGGCAGATGTTATAAGCGTAACAGAATTAAATAAATATGTTAAAACTTTGCTTGAACGAGATATTGTTTTAACAGATGTTGCAATAAGCGGTGAAATTTCCAATTTTACAAACCACTTTAAAACAGGTCATTTTTATTTTTCTTTAAAAGATAAAAATTGCAGTGTAAAAGCGGTTATGTTTAAGACGTATTCAAAGGCTTTGCCTTTTTTGCCTGAAAATGGCATGAATGTAATTGTAAGGGGCAAAATTTCTCTTTTTGAAAGAGATGGAGCCTTTCAAATTTATGTGGATATGATGATGCCCGATGGTGTTGGTGCAATGCAATTGGCATTTGAACAATTGAAAGCAAGGCTTGAAGAGGAAGGGCTTTTTGATGTTGAACACAAGCAAATGTTGCCGGAAATGCCGCAATGTATAGGGCTTGTAACTTCAAAAACAGGTGCGGCGCTTCAAGATATTTTAAATGTTGCACAAAGAAGAAACCCAAATTCTAAATTTTTGCTTTGCTCTACAACTGTACAAGGTGAAGATAGTGCAAAAGGCATAGCAGCAGCTATAAAAACCCTCGATAATTCGAAAAAATGTGATGTTATAATAGTGGCACGTGGCGGTGGTTCAAAAGAGGATTTATGGGTTTTTAACAGCGAAATAATTGCAAGGGCGGCATTTAATTGTAAAACGCCTATTGTAAGTGCAATTGGGCATGAAATTGATTTTTGTATTTTAGATTTTGTAAGTGACTTAAGGGCGCCTACACCAAGTGCGGCGGCAGAACTTGTGGTTCCCGACATGAAAATTGCATATGAAGCCGTACTTTTTTATGCTAAAAATATCGAAAATGTAATGCAATCAACATTACAAATGTGCTATAGCCAAATGGAAATCGTGCAAAATTCAACAGTGATTAAAAACGCAAGAACAATACCGGAAAAATTATTGCAGGAAAATATAAAATCAAAATTGAAAGCAGAGCAATTACTTGCAGTAAAATTAAATGATGCAAATAAAAATTTACGTCATAACGCAAAATTGCTGTCATCATTAAACCCATACGACATTTTGGCAAGGGGATATAGCATTGTTAAAAATGGCGATAATGTTATTAAATCAACAGATGATGTTAAAATTGGCGATGATGTAGAAATTCGCCTAAAAGAAGGCAGTTTAAATTGCAAAGTAAATGAAATTACGCATTAAAAAGTGTAATAATATACTTTTGACGATAGAACGGAGTATTTAATGGCTAAATTAAAAATGACATTCGAAAATGCTTCTAAACAATTAGAAGAGATATTAGATGAAATGTCAGATGAAAATACAGGTCTTGATAAAACAATTGAGCTTTATTCTAAAGCGGCGGAATTGATATCATTTTGTAATAGTGAAATTAAAAAGGCACAATTAAAAGTTGATGAAATTAATGTAAAATATTATTCGGAGGAATAGTTTGTGGATTATGCACAACAATATCAAAACTATTTGAACTTAGTTAATTGCGAACTTGAAAATACCTTTTCAAAGGTGTTTAACAATAATTCTGCAATAGCTAAAGCTTCACATTACAGCCTTTTTAGCGGTGGAAAACGCATAAGGGCTGTGCTTTGCGTTGCTGTTTGCGATATGCTTTGCAATGATGCCAAACTTGCCGCAAAATATGCCGCCGCGATTGAAATGATGCATTGCTATTCGTTAATACATGATGATTTACCTTGTATGGATAATGCAGATATGCGAAGAGGAAAAGCATCATGCCATAAAAATTTTGACGAAGCGACAGCACTTTTGGCAGGAGATGCACTTTTAACAGCATCTTTTGAGGTAGCACTAAGCGCAAATAATACAAAAGAGCAAAACAGCTGTGCTGCATTCGAGCTTGCAAAAGCGACAGGAACAAAGGGAATGATTTATGGTCAAGAATTAGATTTGTATTTTGAAAAAAATATAGCAAGCGAGAAAGAGCTTTATTTAATTCATGAAAATAAAACTGGCAAATTAATAAGTGTATCTGCACAGCTTGGCGCAATAGCGGCAAATGCAAGTGAAAATGATAAGGAGATTATTTTAGAATATTCAAATGTCATAGGCCTTGTTTTTCAAATAATTGATGATGTGCTTGATGCAAGTGCAAACCCTGAAATATTAGGAAAACCTACAAATAACGATGAAAAAAGCGATAAAACAACATTTGTTAAGCTATTTGGAATTGAAAAATCAATTGAAATGGCAAACAATTATACAAAAAAAGTATGCGATTTATTAGATGAAAATTATAATAAAAAGGCTGATTTTTTAATTGAATTTGCAAAAACATTAGTAATTAGAAACAATTAGGAGTTATTTATATGCAATTACAATCATTAATTTTTGGTAATTATATACTTACAATTGCTATGTTTTCATGGTTTTGTGCACAGCTTGCAAAAACACTGATTAACTTCGCACTTGTTGGCAAATTAGAGCTTGAAAGAATGTATGGCGCAGGCGGTATGCCAAGCGCACATTCTGCTTTTGTTTGCTCTACTTTTATGGCTGCCGCCAAAAGTGAGGGTATAAATTCGCCAATTTTTGCAATAACTTTTATACTTGCTTCAATCGTAATGTATGACGCAATGGGCGTTAGACATGAAACAGGTAAGCAAGCTAAATTATTAAATAAAATTTTAGACGACTGGTTAAAAGACGAAGACAACCCTAATTTAGCCATTCACAAAAAATTAAAGGAGAAAGTTGGCCACACACCTTTAGAGGTGCTATCGGGTGCACTGCTTGGCATTTTAATAGCGGTTTTAATTCCAGCGCCAATTTAACAAAAAATGCAAAATTATATTGATAAAATTCATTCGCCACAAGATGTTAAAAAATTAAATAACAGTGAGCTTGTACAACTTTGTGAAGAAATACGAAGTTTCTTAATTGAAAGTGTTTCAAAAACAGGGGGGCATCTTTCCTCTAATTTAGGTACAATTGAAGCAAGTGTTGCAATGCATAAAGTTTTTACAACTCCTCAAGATAAAATTATTTTTGACGTTGGGCACCAATGCTATACGCATAAAATACTGACAGGACGCAAGGATAAGTTTGATAAACTTAGAAAGTTAGGCGGTTTATCAGGTTTCCCCTCACCTAAAGAAAGTGAACATGATGCTTTTTTAGCAGGGCATGGCAACACTGCAATTTCGGCGTCTATAGGCATGGCGAATGCAAAAAAATTAAAGGGTGAAAAAGGCAAAGTTATTGCTTTTGTAGGCGATGGCGCATTTACAGGTGGCATGGTTTATGAGGGAATGAACAATGTCAGAAATTTAAATAATTTAATCGTTGTTTTAAATGATAATGAAATGTCAATTTCTAAAAATGTTGGAAGTGTGGCACATTATTTAACCCAATTGAGAACAAGCCCAAAATATTTTGCAATTAAACGTTTTGTGCAAGCTTTTTTAGATGCTATTCCATTAATTGGCACACCATTTAGAAAATATTTGCAAAAAATAAAGTCGTCTTTAAGGCAAAGGCTTTATCAATCAACTATGTTTGAAAACATGGGCTTTCAATATGTGGGTCCTGTAGACGGACATAATATAAATGAGCTTTGTGCACTTTTTGAAGCTTTTAAAAACGAGCAAAATTCTCCGCTATTCATTCATTTAATGACAAAAAAAGGCAAAGGCTTCACACCGGCAGAAGAAAATCCGGGTGAATTTCATGGAGTATCAGCATTTGATGCCTCTAATTTAACCGATCCCGATTTTTCTACACAAACATCATTTTCAACTGTTTTTGGCGAAAAATTAACACAACTTGCAGACGATGATGAAAAAATTTGCGCAATAACTGCCGCCATGAAATATGGCACAGGTTTACAATATTTTTACAGAAAGCACAAAAAACGTTTTTATGATGTGGGAATGGCAGAACAGCACGCAGTTACTTTTGCCGCAGGGCTTGCAGCGGAAGGATTAAAACCTGTTGTCGCATTATATTCAACTTTTTTACAACGTTCTTACGACCAAATTATCCATGATGTTAATTTGCAAAAATTAAATGTTCTTTTTGCAATTGATAGAGCAGGCTTTGTCGTAGGTGACGGTGAAACACACCAAGGCATATATGATGCAGCGTTTTTAAGCCAATTACCTAATTTAAAGATAATATCCCCATGTAATTACAGTGAACTTGAATATTGGTTGAAAGAATTGCTGAATGAAAATGGCGTTAGGGCAATAAGATATCCAAGAGGTGCCGAATGTGAGGAATTAGCCGAGCTTTCATGTACAAAAAACGTCTATGATGTGTTAGATTTTGACAAAGAGAAAGCTGAAATTGCATGTATTACTTATGGGGCACAAACTTTAAGTGCAATTAATGCAGCAAAAAAAGCAAAAGAACAAAATGTTGATGTGCATGTAATAAAAATGTGTCAAATTAACCCAATACCGCAAAATTTAATTGATGAATTAAGTGCGTATAAAAAAATTATATTTGCGGAAGAAGGCATTAAAAAAGGCGGCATAGGCGAACATTTACTATGTCTTTTAAATGAAAACAATTACAAAGGTGAGTATGTTCACATTGCGGCTGATGGCACAAAATTAACATTTGCAACAGCAGATGAGCTACGCAAAATATTCAGCTTAGATGAAGATAGTTTATTAAAAATATTTATATATAAATAAAAGGGAATAAAGTGAAAATACGTTTAGATCAATATTTGTTTCAAAATAATTTAGCAGCAAGCCGAGAGCGTGCAAAAGCACTTATTATGGCCGGAATTGTTTATGTGAACAATGAAAAAACAGATAAAGCCGGCACAATGATAAAAGAAGATGCTGTTGTTGAAGTGCGTGGACAAGACTTAGCATATGTCAGCCGTGGTGGGCTTAAACTTGAAAAAGCGATGAAAGAATTTAACATCAATTTGCAAGATAAAATTTGCATGGATATAGGTGCATCTACAGGTGGTTTTACAGATTGTATGCTGCAAAATGGGGCATCAAAGGTTTATGCAATTGATGTTGGATATGGTCAACTTGCCTGGAAATTAAGGTGCGACGAGAGAGTTGTAAATATGGAGCGTACAAATATAAGGAATGTTACTTGTGAAGAAATAAGCGAAAAACCACAATTTTTCAGCGTTGATGTTTCATTTATTTCGTTATCGCATATTTTTCCTGTTGCAAATGCTATTATGAGCGAAAATGCACAGGGAGTTTGCCTTATTAAGCCACAGTTTGAAGCAGGCAAAGAGCTCGTTGGCAAAAAAGGTGTTGTGCGTGAAAAAAGCACACATATTCTCGTTGTTAAAAAAGCGATAAATATTGCAAATAATAACGGCTTTGCTGTAAAGGCATTGAGTTTTTCTCCCATAAAAGGCCCCGAGGGGAATATTGAATTTTTAATGCATGTTGAAAAAAGTGATAATGTCGAAATATCAAGTGATTATTATGATGATATGATTGAAAATATTGTTGAATCAGCACATGGAGACTTGCAAAAATAATATTAATTTAAAATAATTAACATGAGAATGATTTTTTTATAATAGATAATTGATAAAATAATTGTTTAAAATATAAGGAAAGTGACATAATTACATGAAGTTTTTTATTGTTACAAACACACAAAAAGAACATGCGCTTGAAATTTCGATAAAAACGGCACTTCATTTAAAAAAATTGGGTGCGATTGTCGTTGTAGAAAATCTATTTGAAAAAGAATTTGCGCAGTTTGATATTGCAAGCATGAATTATGAAGAAGCATTTAGCTTTTGTGATGTAATCATCACCGTTGGCGGTGATGGGACAATTTTGACAACTGCATGTAAAAGTTTAAATTATAACAAACCTATTTTAGGCATAAATGTGGGAACTTTAGGCTTTTTAACTACATTTGAACCAAATGAAATTAATAAACTTAATAATATAATTAATGGTGAATATTATTTAGATAAACGTGGGATTTTGGATATAAAAATAGGTGATGAAAAATCAAAAAGATTAGCATTAAATGATTTTGTTGTGGGGAAAGGCAGTGTTTTGCATACAATTTGCATCAAAATTTTTTGTGATGATGTTCTTGTCAATGATTTTGCAGGTGATGGTGTAATAATCTCAACTCCTACAGGTTCCACTGCATATTCGCTTTCCGCAGGAGGGCCAATATTAGATGCAAAGCTTGATGGAATTGTTGTAACACCACTTTGTGCACACAGCATGCACAGCCCACCTATGGTTTTTTCAAAAAAAAGAAATTTGAAAGTAATTGCAAGCGCAAACGGACGCTCTAGATTTTATTGTAGCTGTGATGGACGAGAAGAAATTGAACTTGATGATGAATGTGAAATTGAAATAAAAATTTCAAAACAATATATGACACTTTTAAGCCAAAGCAAAACCGACCAATTTAAAGCCATTGATAAAAAACTGAGAGGAAGATGATAACTTGAAAAACGCAAGACATAATAAAATTTTAGAACTTATTAAAGAAAATGCTGTTGATAGACAAGAGGATTTATTGAAACTTCTTAAAGATGCGGGCTTTGAAGTTACACAAGCGACGGTCTCTCGGGATATAAGAGAGCTAAGGCTTGTTAAGACAGCAACAGGCGGCGGAGAATATAGGTATATAGTATCCTCGAACGCCGGTAAATCCTCACATGCTTCAACAAGGTTTGAAACTATTTTTACTGAATCGGTTGTCGGGGTGGATTATGCCGGAAACACAGTGCTTGTAAAATGTTATACAGGCATGGCAAATGCCGCATGTGAAGTTTTTGATGCGCTTGTGTGGTCGGATGTTGTGGGCACACTTGCCGGTGATGATACATTTTTGGTTTTGATGCGCACAGAGGAAGCCGCACAAAAAATAACTAAACAAATTACTAAATATATTGCATATTGAGGAGCTTAAAACATGCTTTGCGAAATTACAATTGAAAATGTGGCTGTAATAGAAAAAGCAAATATTGTGTTTGGTGATGGCCTTAATGTTTTAACAGGCGAAACAGGCGCAGGTAAATCTATATTAATAGACAGTATCGGTGCAATTCTGGGAAGTAGAGCATCGAGAGACCTTGTGCGCACAGGCGCAAAAAAGGCTTCGATTTGGGCTACTTTTAATAATTTAAGCAAGGCTACCAAAATACAATTGCAAAATGCAGGATATGAAACAGATGACGAATTACTTTTATTTCGTGAAATTTCTGCAGAGGGAAAAAGCAATTGCAGAATTAACGGTATGCCTGTAAGCGCCGGTGTAATAAGGGATATTTGTGCTAATTTAATAAATATACATGGACAGCAGGATAGTCACAGTTTGTTAAATCCGGCAAAACATATTCATATATTAGATGCTTTTGCACAAAATAAAGAATTACATAATAAATATTATTTAATATATAAAGAGCTTTGTGCAATTAAGCGAAAGATAGACGCTTTGCAAAACGACGAAGATGAAAAAGAAAGCAAAATTGAATTGTTAAAGTTTCAAATTGATGAAATAAGCATGGCTGATTTAAATATAGACGAGGAAATTTTGCTTATTAACGAGAGAAACACTCTTCGTAATGCAGGCGCTATTAAAGAAAATTTATATGGTGCAAATATGGCATTAAATGGCGCAGATGACACTGTAAGCGCGGTTAACTTGCTTAGAGACGCCTCTAATTTTATCAGTGAAAATGCAAATTTATCCGATGATTTTTTAAGCATAAGCGAAAAAATACAGGATGCACTCTATAATGTAAGTGAATTATCACATGAAGTCTCGAATTATTTTGAGCAAATTACTTTTGAGCCAAAGCGCCTTGAGGAAATTGAAGATAGGCTTGATTTAATTTACAAACTTAAGAAAAAATATGGAAAAGATATAGAAGAAGTTTTAGCTTTTATGCAAAATGCAAAAGAGCAGCTAGGTGCAATTGAGTTTTCAGCACAGCATTTAGATGAACTTTATGATAAACAGGAAAGTTTATACAATGACGCAAAAATGCTTGCCGCACAATTGACGCAAACAAGGCTTGATGCATTTGAAAAATTCAACAGCAATATTTCAAAAGCCTTAAAATTTTTAAATATGCCGGGGATACGGTTGTCACTTATGCATAAAGCAGGCTCGCTTGCATCATTAGGGCAAGACAGCATAGAGTTTTATATTTCTGCAAATATGGGTGAAACACCTAAACCTATGGCGAAAATAGCCTCGGGCGGCGAACTGTCAAGAATAATGCTAGCCATAAAGAGTGCAATGGCAGATAAAGACGATATATCAACAATTATATATGATGAAATAGACACCGGAGTTTCGGGGCTTGCCGCTGCAAGAATAGGCGAAAAATTAAAGCAAACCTCCAAAGGCAGACAAATTATATGCATTACACACACAGCACAAATTGCAGCAGAAGCTGATATACATTTGCTTATCGAAAAAAATGTAAAAGAAGAGCGTACTTATACCGAGGTTAAAAAACTTGATGGTGAAGCCAGAGTTAAAGTGCTTGCGCAGATGATTTCCGGCGATAAAATAACAGATATAGCACTTGCAAACGCAAAAGAAATGCTAGAAATGCATAATAAAAGATAAATTTCATCTTATATGTCAAATTGTTTTTTATAAGAAAGGGTATTTAATGCAGGACAATAATAAGAAAACTTTGCTTTTTTCTGTTGGGTTTTTAAGAAAATGGCATAGTGCAAACACAAAAATTGTTAATAATATTGCAATTGCGTTAAATAAAATTGGCTATACTTGTATTATTGCAGGCATTGATAATGAAAACGAAGAAACAAGTGTTGAAGTAAGTGAAAACATTACATTTATACGGTTGTGCTTTAAAACTCGGTTTGAAAAATTGATAGGGGAGTTTGAAGAATATAAAAAAACAACCAATAAGAGTATGTTTTCTTTTGCTTTTAGTCATCCTATAAAAGCAATTAATATAGTTTTAGCAAGAAATTCAAATGAAAAAATACAATGCGAAATTTATGAAGAAAAAATTCATGAAATATATGAGAAATATAATGTGACTGATATTGTTTGTGTTTCTTTTCCTTTTTTATTGTGTAAGCAAATAATTTGTAGCAAAAAAATAAGCTTAAATAAATATTATTACCCGATGGACCCATGGGGAAATAACGAGCTTGCGACAAGTGATAATACAATAAAAATTGCACAGGAATTTGAAGTTTTTAAAAATTGCAATGCTGTTTTTGCACCACCGCTATTAGCTTTACAATATAAAAATCAAAGTGAATATGAAGCATATTTCGATAAAATTAATGTGATTGAATTTGCAAATTTAATTGAAACAGAGTATAATGAAACTCAATTTGGTTTTTTAAATAGCGAATTTTTAAACATTGTTTTTTGCGGAACATTATATGATTTATATAGAAACCCAAGTTTTGTTTTAGATGCAATTAAAGCTGTAGCATGTGAAGAATTGAAAATAAAAGTGATTTTTGTCGGAAGCAACGAAAGCAATGCTTTGAAAAATTATAGAGACAGCGAGTTTTTTAAAATTGAAACAATCGCATCAATTCCTATGAAACAAGCATTTGTGTTAATGAAAAAAAGCGATATTTTGTTAAATATCGGCAATTCTTGCTCTAATCAAGTGCCAAGTAAAATATTCGATTATTTTTCAACAGGTAATGCAATTTTAAATGTTCAAAAATTTAAAGATGCATACGATGAAACTTATTTTGAAAAATATCCACTTGCATTTACCTTGCATGAATATTTGCCGCAAAGTGAACAATTGCCAAAACTTAAAGAATTTTTAACAGCATCAAAAGAAAAAAACATCAAGTTTGAAGATGTTGAAAAATTAATGCCAGAATGCACACCAAAATTTGTGGCACAAAAAATTAAAAAGATATTAGATTAATTAAAAAAAGGATTTATTATATGAGTTCAAATGAGCATATTACCGTTATAGACGCAAATAGTAAATGGTGGAAAGGCGTATATTTAAAAGAGATATTTAAATATAAAGATTTAATAAAATTGTTTGTGAAAAAAGAGTTTTCATTAATTTATAAACAAACGATTTTAGGCCCTTTATGGATAATTTTAAACCCACTTTTATCCAGTGTTGTTTTTTCTATTGTATTTGGGAATTTGGCAGGGCTTTCAACAGACGGTGTGCCTGAAATGCTTTTTTATATGGCAGGCAATACAATGTGGGGATTGTTTAGCTCGTGCGTTATAACAACGGGAAATGTTTTTGTAACAAATTCAAATATGTTTGGAAAAGTTTATTTCCCACGGCTTGTGATGCCTATTTCACAGGCGATAACTTCCATAATACATTTTTTAATTCAATTTGCAATGCTTTGTATTTTATTAATTTATTTTTCAATAACACAAGGCACAATATATTTATTTTCTCAAATATTAATTTTACCGGTTTTAATTATTCAATGTGCACTTTTAAGTTTTGGTGTTGGAATAATAATTTCAAGTTTAACTACAAAATATCGAGATTTAGCAATTGCTGTAACATTTGGTGTGCAACTTTGGATGTATTTAACCCCTGTGGTTTATTCGTACACCGAAATGCCTAAAAACATTCAAAATTTATTATTAATAAACCCTATGACAGCAATTGTGCATAATTTTAAATGGGCTGTATTGAACACGGGAGAGTGTATAACAACAGGCTGGATAATATCTGTTGTTATGACATTAATTATTGCGGTAATAGGCGTTGTGCTTTTTAGTCGCGTAGAAAAAAACTTTATAGATACGGTGTAAAATGATTAAAGAAAATATTCCTATTATTGAAGTAAAGAATCTGAAAAAACAATATAAACTTGGTCAAATCAATAGTGCAACTTTAACAAATGAATTGCAATCTCTTTGGGCGAGAATAAGAAAAAAAGAAGACCCCAATATGCCACTTTTTGCAAATGGTGCAAGAATTAACAAGGGCTCATTTATGGCACTTAACGGCATAAATTTTAGTGTTAATCGAGGAGAAGCCGTTGCAATAATTGGCGGAAATGGCGCAGGAAAAAGCACACTTTTGAAAATTCTTTCACGCATTACCACTCCTAGTGAGGGTAGTGCTGTTTTGCGTGGACGTGTTGCAAGTATGCTTGAAGTTGGCACAGGATTTAACTTGGAGATGACAGGCCGTGAAAATGTATATATGAATGGTGCTATTTTAGGAATGACCAAGACTGAAATTGATGAAAAACTTGATGATATTATCGAGTTTAGTGAATGCGGAGATTTTATTGATACACCTGTTAAAAGATATTCAAGTGGAATGTATGTGAAACTTGCTTTTGCGGTTTCGGCACATTTGGATAGTGATATTATGATTATGGATGAAGTTTTGGCTGTAGGTGATGTTAAATTCCAAAAAAAATGCCTTGGCAAAATGAGCGATTCAGCTACAGAAGACGGCAAAACTGTTCTTTATGTAAGCCATAATATGGCGACAGTTCGTCAACTTTGCACAAGAGCGATAGTGCTTAAAGAGGGCGAAATTGTTTTTGATGGGGATGTTGAAGGCGGCATTTCTGTTTATACAGAGGTAAATATTGATGAGAATTTCAGCACAAGTCAAATTTATGAAATTGATGAAAATATTAAAAATAATAAAAAGGCGGCGTTTGAATCACTGGCTTTACTAAATACAAATAATGGCATTGTAAAAGAAAATGATGAGATATCTTTGGAGGTTAAAATAGCAGCGTTTTATAATTTGCAAAATTCAGTTTTGAGATGTGTGATTAAAAATGTTGCAGGAACCCCAATTGAAATGAAAAATTATATTATTGAAAATGTAAAAAAAGACGCGAAATATCACGAAAAATTTAAATTTGATATAAATAATTTAGTTGAAGGAAAATACTGTGTTGATATGTATTTTGGCGATTTCAGTTCCTTTGCAATTAATAATTATGATGCAAAAGCCGCATGTTTATGGTTTGAGATAGTGAAAAATAGTGCACAGCAAAATATTAATTGGTTGCCTGAACATTGGGGACACTCTGTTTGCGAGTTGGAGAAAATTAATGAAACATGTTAATTTTTTGTTCATATATGAGGTGAAAGCCAGGGAGTTTGATAATATTTGTATGCTTGCGGCAGAACTTGAAAACAGGGGATATACGACTGCGTTTATAAATAGTTTTGCTGCAATGGATAATATGAACTTGATAAATGAGTATTCATGTGATATATGCATAATTAGTGCGGGTTATAATACCGGCACTGTTTTGTATTTTACTGCTCATGCTGTTAAATTTAATAATGTTGTAAATTTACAGTGGGAGCAATTTATGAAATCTGACAGTGCGTTTATAAAGGATAATTTGTGGTATTTTAACGGATTAGCACATAATGTTTTTCATGTTTCATGGGGTAAATGGAATGAAAAAAGATTGACAGAATTTTGTGGAATACCCAAAGAAAAAGTACTGACATCAGGTTATCTTAATTTTGATTATTATAGGCCAAAACTAAATAGTACTATTATAGATAAAAAACAACTTATGGAAGAATTTGATTTATTGAAATATGAAGAAGTGTGTTTGTTTATATCTAGTTTTGCTTTAATTAATTTGCCACAAAATATTTTAAGTGATGTAAAAAAAGCAATTAATGTGAGCGAGCACATGCCATTTTCAGTTAATTCTCAAAAAGAAATTTTAAATTGGTTTGTAAGATTTTTACAAAAAAATAAGAATAAAGCTATAATTTATCGTCCGCATCCTGCTGAAAAAGAAAATCCTGTTATTTTAAATTTAGCAGAGAAATATGAAAATTTTTATGTAATTGATAAATATTCTATAAAGCATTGGATTTATAATATTGATGTAATTTACTCATGGTTAACCTCTGCGGCAGGTGAAGTATGGAATGCCGGTAAATCGTGTTATATTTTGCGCCCTATACCATATAAAAAAGGTGAAGATTTAATTTATTATGAAAATGCTGAATTTGTAAAAACATACAGTGAGTTTGAAAACACTTTTAATAAAAAACAATATTTTCCGATTGCAGATGAGGAAATGAAATTTTATTATAGTGCTGATGAAACACCTGCCTATGTAAAATTATGTAATGAATTGGAACGAATTTTAAAATTAGAACCGGATATTAAATTACAAGAAATGCATAAGTTAGAAAGAAAAAGATTGCATAAACAACGCACTATCGAAAATGGGTTATATGGCAAAACAATGGACTTTTTGGCTATAAAAACAAATTTGCCTTTTAACAATTTGCAAAGCCGTAGGAAAACATATAACGATAGAAAAAATGGGCATGTTATCGATGATTATACAAAACAAATGATAAATAAAAATTGTGCCACAGATGCTGAATTCAAACAAATGATATTAAAACTGAGAAATTTGATTAAAATTGATGACAAATAAAGTCAAAGGGGTTTTAACTGAAAGATTGATGATTTATTAAAAAGTGATAAAATAATTAATATTAGTTTACTGTTTTATTTTGTGTGTACAATGATTTTAACTTCTTCAAAAGGCCCAACAGGTGTTTTGTTATTTGGAATGTCTTGTGGAATGGTTTTAATAGCATTGTTAAAAAAACAAAAAATAAAAACTAGTATAGTATTATTTCTGAGCACATCTTTTGCATTCGTTTTGGCTTACAGTGCTTTATTATCAGGCACTTCAGATGGGAATGTTGCGATTGAACCACCTGCAAGTGTGTATAATTCAGGATTTGGCAATATTGTCCTTACAATTGCACAGGAAATTGTGTTTACGCTATTTGTTTTAATAGCATCATCTAGCTGTTTTTTTTATTGGAGCTATAACGGCCTTGCACATTATGTTTATACCGTTTGGTACCAGAAAAGTGAAGATTTAGAGCCATTGCCTTTATATTTAACAGCACTTGAATATGATGCTTTAGAGTGGATAAGAGAAAACACACCCCAAGATAGCGTAATTGCAACCGATAGGCATTATAGATTTAATCACAAAGAAGTTGAAGATTTGCCGCCGCCAGAACCAAATGATGAAGGAAGATATTTTTACTATTCAACGTTTTGTGAAAGGCAAATGTTTATAGAAGGTCGGTCATACACCTATAGAACACAGGAAATGCGAGATTTATTGAGCGAGCGATTAGAGATTAATAATCAATTTTATGTGAAAGAGAATGAAAACAGGGTAGAGCAATTGAATGAACATGAAATAGATTATGTTATAGTTTCAGAATTTATAAACCCTGATTTAGAATTAGATGATTTAATTTTGGAATTTGAGAATTCTTCTATGAAAGTTTATTCTGTTCCTGAGTGAAAATGCTAAGACTTAGGGCGCTGCCCTAAGAACCCGGAATTTTTTGAAAAAAATCTAGTAAAACTTTTATTATTGGGTGTTTTAATAAAGCAGTGTGCTTTTTGGTGCAAGCTGATACAAAAAACTGTAATTAAAACCATTTTGGTTTTAATTACAGTTTTTTAATTGATATAAATAATGATTTATATTTTTGCAATTAGCTCATTCATAGAATAAAGTCCGGGAGCTTTACCGGCTAAAAATAATGCAGCATTTACCGCACCATTTGCAAAAACGTCTCTTGAGCCTGCACTGTGTGAAAGTGTAATTGTTTCATTTTGTCCACAAAACAAAACATCGTGGTCTCCTACAATTCCACCGCCTCTTATTGCATGCAAGCCCATTTCAAGGGGTTCGCGTTTTTGCCTTACTTCGTGTCGGTCATAAACATAGTAGTAATCGTTAGGGGAGGCATCTTTCATTGCGTCTGCAATCATTAAAGCTGTTCCGCTAGGTGCATCTAATTTATTGTGATGATGCTTTTCAATTATTTCAACGTCATAATCAAGGCCAAGCAATTCATTTGCTTTTTTTGCAAGAGCAATTAACACATTTATGCCAAGCGACATATTTGCACTTTTAAAAACGGCTATTTTTTCACTTGCTTTTTGCATGTGTGAAAGTGTTTCATCGCTTAATCCTGTTGTACAAATAACACATGGCAAATTTTTGTCAATACAGCTATCAAGCAATTTGTCAACAATGTTTGCATTAGAAAAATCAATCAAAACATCTGCTGTTACATCACATTCATCAAGGCTTTTAAAAACAGGTATATCACTTGATTTTTCCTGCATATCAATTCCGGCAACAACTGTGCAATCATTGCGCTGTGCAATGATATTTTGCAATGAAACACCCATTTTTCCATGTATGCCGTTTAAAATTATTTTTGTCATTATTATGGCTCCGTTTCGTATTAATACAATAATTGTAAAAAAACAAATTTAATAGAATTAAATGATTTTAGCGTCTTGCAGTTTTGCTTTTAAATTAGCAACACCGCTCTCGCTCATTTCACCAAGTGGTAAACGGCATTTGCCGGCTTTGTATCCCATCATATTTACGGCTTCTTTTACCGGAATTGGGTTTACATCGCTAAATAATGCATTGATTAATTCTATGTTTTTTAATTGTAAATCAATACTTTCTTTAATGTTTCCGTTTAAGAAATTTGCAACAATATCATGTGTTTCTTGTGGGGCAACATTTGCTAAAACAGAAATTACACCTTTGCCACCAAGTGATAAAATAGGCAAAATTTGGTCGTCATTACCTGAATAAATAAACAAGTCATCGCCACAAAGCGCCGCTGTTTCAGCTATTGCTGAAATATTACCGCTTGCCTCTTTTGTTGCTATAACAAGTGGGTTTTTAGAAAGCTCTTTGTAAGTTTCAGGCTTTATTGTCATGCCTGTGCGTGATGGCACATTATATAAAATTGTTGGAATACCTGCCGCATTAATGATGCTGTTGAAATGTTTAATAAGCCCTGTTTGATTGGTCTTGTTATAATATGGTGTAACAAGTAAAAGTGCATCTGCACCACGTTTAGCAGCTTCAACCGATAAATTTATGGCATGGCGTGTGTCGTTTCCGCCCGTGCCTGCAACAACAGGTATGCGTCCAGCAATAGTTTTTACTGCAAACTCGATAACATTTAAGTGCTCGTCATCATCAAGTGCCGAAGCCTCGCCTGTTGTGCCGCAAATTATTATTGCATCGGTATTGTTTTTAACTTGGAATTCCAAAAGCTCGGCTAAAGCTTCGTAATTTATGCTGTCGTCGTCATTCATAGGTGTGATAATAGCAACGCCCGAACCTGTAAAAATAGGTGTTTTCATAATAATGCTCCGTTCTGCCGTTTATTGGCTGATAATTGAAATAATTTTATTAAATTTTACGCATATTATAATCAAAAAATTCGTGGATAGATTATAATGCAATTAATTTGCTGAGGATTTTTTTGCTTGTGTTTTTAAATGTTTTTATAATACTTATAAATATAAATTAATCAAATACGATGTTTTTTAAATATTTGGTGGTTGAATTTATTAGACTGTTTAAA
>CAYJGV010000024.1:0-26701 GCA_964369715.1 uncultured Bacteroides sp.
TCCCGCCGAAAAGAAGGGCTTCTCCTCGTGGGGAAGTTTGCGATAGTGGCAAGTGGCTAAAAAGAACGGATTCCTCGACTACGCTCGGAATGACAGGGTGCGCCTAGGGGAGCGGATTCCTACGACTCGCCAAGAGCCGCCTTACGGCGGTTGCTCGCTTGCATTGCGCTGCGGCGCTTATCGCATACGCTCGGAATGACAGGACGGGGCAAGTGCATTTGTCATTCTGAACGAAGTGAAGAATCCGTACTCTTTTTGGGGCAGTTGCCTTACGTGGACGGATTCCTCGCTTACCCAAAAACCACCCCCCACCCCCATGCAAGTACACAAACAATCGAAATATAAATTATCTAGATCATCATTTTTATATGTCAAATATGCTAAATTCCGAATAAAACAATATGTTTTTTGCACAAATAAAAACTTGCTGCATTGTACATTGCTACAAAAAGCATGAAAAAGGCTTGCAAAATTAATTTTGTGGCGATATAATAAATTTGCAAACGACTGGAAACGTTTCCGGTATCGTTTCCGAAACCAACAATACACGATTTGACAAATTATTTTTTCGTTTTATGTTTATATAGGAGACAGTATGACAATTAAAGATATTGCTAAAAAATCAGGCTATGCCGTGTCTACTGTATCAAGGGCTTTAAACGGGCACCCTGATGTTTCGCCCGAGGCAAAAAAACATATCATGCAAATTGTAGAAAAATATTCTTTTGTTCCAAACAGCAATGCAAGAAGATTAAAAAGCCAAAGTTCACGCACTATTTTAATTTTGATAAAAGGCGCAAACAATCTGTTTTTTGCAGGTGTGCTTGAAAAACTTCAAGCAGATTTTTCTAAAGTTGGCTTTGCAACTCAATTGCATTATTTGGACGAAGAGGCAGATGAAATTGCCGAGGCGATTATTCACCAAAGAGAAAACAAACCGCTTGGTATTTTGTTTTTGGGTGCAGATTTAAAAAATAAAGAAGAACAATTAAAACGAATAAAAGTGCCCTCGGTAATTGCAACCACTATTTTCGATAATACGGATTTTAAAAATTTGTGCTGTGTTGGTGTCGACGACATACAGGCAGGCAAAATGGCGGCAGATTTTTTAATAGATTGCGGACATAAAGATATTGCTGTTCTCGGTGGCAATATAAATACATCGCCAATAAGTTATCAGCGTTTTATTGGCTTTAGCGAAAGATATGAAAAGCGTTTAAACAAAGCATATCCTATTAATTTATACGAAAAATGCTCGTTTAGCATGGATAGCGGTTATAGGGCGATAATGAGAACGCTGAAAAAACAGCTGGATTTCACAGCGGTGTTTTGCATGTCTGATGTGACAGCAATAGGCGCAATAAGGGCGCTTTTCGATAAAGGCTTAAGCGTTCCGAAAGATGTCAGCGTTTTGGGCTTTGATGGAATTGATTCAGGCAAATATTGTGTTCCACGCCTTACAACAATCCACCAACCTCAAGAAGATATTTCGCATAAATGTGTAAAATTATTAATTGATGCAATTGAAAATGAAATTACAAGCGCAAATGTTATTTTGCCGTGCGAGTTATTACACGCGGAAAGCGTGATAAGTTTGTTATCTAACCGCAATAGCGGAGGATATATATAAGAATAAACATTTAAAAACTAGGAGGACAATTCGATGAAGAAATTACTCACACTATTACTTGCTTTGACAATGGTTTTAAGCCTTGCAGCTTGTGGCGCACCCGCAGAAGAAAGCGCACCTGCTGAAGATGGCGCAAGCACAGACACACCTGCAGCAACAACAGACGGCAGTGTTTACTACCTAAACTTTAAACCGGAGCAAGACCAACAATGGCAAGACCTTGCAGCAGCTTACACAGCAGAAACAGGCGTGCCTGTAACAGTTGTTACAGCAGCATCAGGCGAATATGAAACAACACTTGCAGCAGAAATGGGCAAAAGCGAAGCACCTACACTTTTCCAAGTTAACGGCCCTGTTGGACTTGCAAGCTGGAAAGATTACGCATATGACCTTTCAGGCACAGAAGTTTATGCACAATTGAAATCAGACGATTTTGCCTTAATGGATGGCGATATGGTTCAAGGTATTGCATATGTTATCGAAACATACGGCATTATCTATAACAAAGCTTTGCTTGAAACAGCAGGCTATACACCTGAAGATATAACAAATTTTGAAGATTTGAAAATGGTAGCAGAAGACATTCAAGCTCGTAAAGACGAAATAGGCGTTATGGGCGCATTTACATCAGCGGGCATGGATTCAAGCTCTGACTGGCGTTTTAAAACTCACCTTGCAAACTTGCCAATCTACTACGAATATGCAGCAGACGGCATTGGCTCTACAGATGCAATTAAAGGCACTTACCTAGATAATTACAAAGCTATTTGGGATTTATACATCAACAACAGCACAACTACACCTGACCAAATAAGCGCAAAAACAGGCGATGACTCAGTTGCTGAATTTGTTAACGGTGAAGCAGTATTCTACCAAAACGGCACATGGGCATATGGCGATGTTAGCAGCTTAGGCGATGAAAACATTGGCATGTTACCAATTTACATCGGCGCAGAAGGCGAAGAAAACCAAGGCTTATGCACAGGCAGTGAAAACTATTGGGTTGTAAATAACACAGCAGACCAAGAAGACATCGATGCAACAATTGCATTTATGGATTGGTGTGTAACAAGCGAAACAGGCAAAAATGCACTTGCAAATGAAATGGGATTTGTTTGCCCATTCGAAGGCTTTACAGGCGAATACCTACCAACTAACCCACTAATTGTACAAGCTGATGAATATATTGCAGCTGGCAAAACAAGTGTTGATTGGTGCTTCCCAACAATGCCTAGCGAAGAATGGAAAAACGGCGTTGGCAGTGCACTTACAGCTTATGCAGCAGGCATTGGCGAATGGACAGACGTTGAAGCAGCTTTCGTTGATGGCTGGGCAAGTGAATATGCACTTGTAAACGGATAATTTTAAAAAGCAAAATATTTTCGCAAAAAACACGTTTTAACAACGATTTATAAGAGAGGGCGAGGGCGGCACATTCTGAAGTTGCCGCACTCCTCTCTTTTCATTAAAAAGTTTTCAAAAAAAGGATAGATGTAATCATGGAAAAATCTCTGAAAAAATATTTCCCATTGTTTGTATTGCCAACATTAGTTGCCTTTGTAATAGGTTTTTTATATCCTTTTGCGCAGGGGATTTATCTGTCATTCACAAGTTTTATGACAGTTGATAACACAACATGGGTTGGAATTGAAAATTATATTAGAGCTTTTCAAGACCAAGAATTTATTGATGCGTTTTTGTTTACCTCGGTTTTTACAATAGTTTCGACAATTGGAATAAACGTATTGGCTTTTCTTGTTGCTCTTGCATTAACTCGTAATGTCAGGGGAACAAATGCATTTCGAACTATATTTTTTATGCCAAACTTAATCGGTGGCATTATTTTAGGCTATATTTGGCAAATTTTAATAAACGGCATTTTAACACTTGTTCAAGAACCATTGCTTGCGTTAAATTCAACCGCAGGTTTTTGGGGCCTTATCGTTTTAATGACATGGCAACAAGTTGGTTATATGATGATAATTTACATTGCCGGTTTGCAAAATGTGCCCGGAGATTTAATTGAGGCCGCAGGCATTGACGGTGCATCTCCGCTTCAAACACTATTCCGCATTAAAATACCCATGGTTATGTCAAGCATCACAATTTGTGTTTTCTTAACACTTACAAACTCTTTTAAATTATACGATCAAAACCTTGCATTAACAGCAGGTGAACCCGGAAACAGCACACAAATGGTTGCGCTTAATATAGTTGAAACTTTCTATTCAAGAAGTGGCCCGCAATGGAAAGGAATAGGACAAGCAAAAGCTGTTATTTTCTTTATATTTGTGGCGTGCCTTGCACTTGTTCAACTAAAATCCACACGCTCTAGGGAGGTGCAACAATGAAAGATGTTAAAAATTCAAAGCTTAATATGTTGTTTACAGTAATATTTACAATTTTGTCGGCACTTTATGTTTATCCGATAATCATGATTTTGCTAAACTCTTTTAAAGATGAAAGAGCAATAACAACAGATACGGCTTTTCAATTGCCCACAGCAGAAACATTTGTTGGTTTTCAAAACTATATAAATGCATTATCCTCACAAGGTTTTGCGCAAAGCTTTTACTACAGCGCATTTATCACAGTTTCCAGCGTTGTTTTAATTTTGCTTTGCTGCTCTATGTGTGCATGGTATATAACACGTGTAAATATGAAGTTTTCAAAAGTTATGTATTACTTATGTGTTTTCAGCATGGTGGTACCATTTCAAATGGTTATGTTTACACTTTCACAAGTTGCAGATAGGCTAAAATTAAACACACCTTTTAATATAGCGATAATTTACCTTGGCTTTGGTGCAGGTTTGGCTGTGTTTATGTTCTGCGGTTTTGTAAAAAGCATTCCGCTTGAAATAGAGGAAGCTGCTACTATTGACGGTTGCAACCCAGTTTTGGCTTATTTTAGAATAATACTTCCGATAATGAAACCCACTATGATTTCCGTTGCAATTCTTCAAGCAATGTGGGTTTGGAACGATTATCTATTGCCTACACTTGTACTTGATATTAGAAGTTACCGCACTATCCCAATGCTTATACAATATTTTAGAGGAAGCTACGGCAGGGTAGAAATGGGCCCGATGATGGCATCTATTATTTTAACGGTTTTCCCTATAATTGTGTTTTATCTGTTCAGCCAAAAATACATCATCAAAGGTGTTGTGGCAGGTGCAGTAAAAGGTTAGGATATGATGCAATACGGTTCGGATTACATCGGCTTGGATAGAATTTAATGTGATATTTGATGTTTGTTTTTGGCATTTTTACGAATAAACAAAAACGAAAAAATGCACAAAACAACTGCTGTATGTGGTTGTTTCGTGCATTTTTTAAAGGAAAGGAAGAAAGTATAATGAAAAGAGGAGCGGGCATTTTAATGCCAATCTCAAGTTTGCCCTCGCCATACGGCATAGGCAGTTTAGGCAAACAAGCATATGAATTTGCAGATTTTTTATGCGCATCAAAACAAAAATATTGGCAAATATTGCCCATAGGCCCCACAGGTTATGGCGATAGCCCTTACCAAAGCTTTTCGGCGTTTGCAAACAACCCTTATTTTATAGATTTAGACACATTGTGCAAAGAAAAACTTTTAACAAAAGCAGAGATTAACAAAGCGGATTTTGGTGACGATAATCTAAGTATAGATTATTTTAAACTTTATAAAAACCGAAAACCTCTTTTAGAAAAAGCGGTTTCACGCTTTAATTTAAAAACAAAAAGCTATTTAAATTTTGTAAAGAAAAACAAAGAATGGCTTGTTGATTATGCGCTGTTTATGGCTATAAAACAAGAAAACGACATGGTGTCTTTCACACAGTGGGACGAAGCTTTAAGAACAAGAGAGCCAAAGGCGATAAAGGCGGCACAAAAGCACCTTGAAAAAGAAATTGTTTTTTGGCAAGTGGTGCAATATTTTTTCTTTACCCAATGGCAAAATTTAAAAAGCTACGCAAATAAAAAAGGCATAGAAATTATAGGCGATATTCCAATTTATGTTTCGCCGGATTCCTCCGACCTTTGGGCAAACCCAGAGCTTTTTCAGGTGGACAAAAAAGGCAGATTAACCGAAGTTGCGGGCTGTCCGCCAGATGCTTTTTCGGCAGACGGACAATTTTGGGGCAACCCTTTATACGATTGGGATTATCACAGTGCGACAGATTATGCATGGTGGATTAAACGCATGCAATATGCTTTTTCGGTATACGATGTTGTTCGCATAGACCATTTCAGGGGCTTTGAGGGCTATTATGCAATAGCGGCAAATGCAAAAAATGCCAAAAAGGGCAGATGGCGCATGGGACCCGGTGCGGCTTTTATCAATGCAATTAAAACAAAAATGCCAAATGCACAAATTATTGCCGAAGATCTTGGTTTTTTAACCCCCGGTGTGCATGAACTTTTAAGGCTTAGCGGATACCCCGGAATGAAAGTATTGCAGTTTGCATTTGATTCAAGGGAAGAAAGTGACTATTTACCGCATAATTATGAAAAGAACTCGGTGGTTTACACAGGCACACATGACAACACAACCACATGCGATTGGCAAATTAGCGCACCCAAAGCAGACGTAGATTTTTGCAAAAAATATTTAAACATAAAAAAAGGCGATGATTTTACACGTGCATGTGTTAGAAGTGCAATGGGAAGTGTCTCCGATGTGTGTGTTATTCCAATGGCAGATTGGCTTGCGCTTGGCAAAAAAGCACGTATAAATACGCCATCTACTTTAGGAGAAAACTGGCTGTGGCGCATTGAAGTAAATCGTGCCGATAATAAACTTGCAAAAGAAATTGCAGAAATAACCATGATGTATGGCAGGGCAAAAGCCGAAGTAAAAAAGGCGAGCAAAAAATAAATTTGTCTTAAAAGAGTTTTTTAGTATTTCCATTTACAACAAAAAAGGAGTAAAAATATGATAAAGGATTTAATTTTACAAAACGCAGGCAAGCCAATTGAAAAGTGCACTGATAAAGAGCTTTATTTTGCACTGTTGAAGGCTACAAACAGTTTGGCAGAGGATAAAGTTTGCAAAGAAACAGAAAAACGCAAAGTTTATTATATTTCAAGTGAATTTTTAATTGGCAAATTATTAAGCAATAATTTAATTAATTTGGGGCTTTATGAAGATGTTAAAACACTGCTTGAAAAAAGCGGCAAAAGCCTTGCAAAAATTGAACAAATAGAACCTGAGCCATCGCTTGGAAATGGTGGCCTTGGCAGGCTTGCGGCTTGTTTTCTTGATTCTATGGCAACGCTTAATTTAAACGGTGACGGCATAGGCTTAAATTATCATTTTGGCTTATTTAAACAAGTTTTTGTTAAAAACAAGCAAACGTCACAGCCAAACCACTGGATTGAAGACACAAGCTGGCTTGTGCCAAATGATTTCACAGCGGATATTGAGTATAAAGATTTTACACTTAAAGCAAAACTTTATGATTTAATGGTTACAGGCTATGGTGCAAGGACAAATAAATTGCATCTTTTTGACGTTGAAACTGTGGACGAAAGCATTGTGAAAAAAGGCATAAGCTTTGATAAAACACAAGTTGAAAAAAACCTCACTTTGTTTTTATACCCCGATGATAGCGATGAAGCAGGGCATAAACTTCGCATATATCAACAGTATTTTATGGTGGCATGCGGTGCAAAATTAATTTTGCAAGAAGCACAGGAAAAAGGCTGCAAACTTACAGATTTAATGGATTATGTAGCAATTCAAATTAATGATACACACCCAAGCATGATTATACCGGAGCTTATTCGCTTGCTTACAAAAAGCGGCATTAAATTTGATGAGGCAGTCGAGATAGTATCAAAAACATGTGCATATACAAACCACACTATTTTGTCAGAGGCGCTTGAAAAATGGCCGCTTAGATATTTTGAAGAGATAGTGCCACAACTTGTGCCTATAATTAAAAAGCTTGATGAAAAATATAAAAAGCTATTTAAAGATGAGCGTGTAAGCATTATTGATAAAGACAACAGAGTGCATATGGCGCATATGGATATCCATTGCGGCTATAGCATTAATGGTGTTGCGGCATTGCACACAGATATTTTAAAAGAAAGCGAACTTGCACATTTTGCAAAGATTTATCCGGAAAAATTTAACAATAAGACAAACGGCATAACTTTCCGTCGTTGGCTCTTACACTGCAATCCACTTTTGGCTAAATTTATCGAAGATAAAATTGGCGATGGCTTTAAAAAGGATGCAGATAAACTTAAAGATTTGCTTAAGTTTAACAATGACGATACATTAAATGAACTCATTCAAATAAAAATGCAAAACAAAAAGGCACTTGCAAAACATCTTAAAGAAACACAAGGCATTACAATTGATGCTAATTCTATTTTTGATATACAAATCAAGCGTTTGCATGAATATAAGCGCCAACAAATGAATGCACTTTATATTATTTATAAATACCTTGAAATTAAAAGCGGTAAAATACCAAAGCGTCCCATAACGATAATTTTTGGCGCAAAAGCGGCACCTTCTTATGTTATTGCACAAGATATTATCCACTTGATTTTATGCCTTGGCAAACTTATCGAAAGCGATAAAAAAGTGGCGAAACATTTAAAAGTTGTCATGGTTGAAAACTATAATGTAACATTGGCGGAAAAACTTATTCCCGCTTGTGATATTTCAGAACAAATTTCGCTTGCTTCAAAAGAGGCAAGCGGCACAGGCAATATGAAGTTTATGCTTAACGGTGCGCTTACACTTGGCACAAACGACGGCGCAAACGTGGAAATTGCTGAACTTGTGGGCGAAGAAAACATCTATACCTTTGGAAAAGACAGCGATTTTATCATTGAACTTTACAATAGCTCGTGCTATGGTTCTGCAAAAATTATAGAGCAAAAACCGCATATAAAAACTTTAGTCGATTTTATAATAAGCGAAGAACTTTTGAAATTTGCCGATAAAAAATCACTGAAACGTCTACATAAAGACATATGCAAAAAAGACTGGTTTATGGCACTTATCGACCTTGAGGACTATATAAAAACCAAAGAGCTTATGTGTGACGATTACGAGGATGCGAAAAAATGGGCAGGCAAAACACTTGTTAATATAGCAAATGCGGGATATTTTTCATCGGATAGAACTATTGCACAATATAACGAAGATATCTGGAAATTATAAGTTTTTAAACAGCGGTTTTTGCCTCTTTGGGCAAAAACTGCTGTTTTTGTGCGTTTCAAATAAACAATAAAATATTGATAGTACGTGCTTTTAATTATTTGCTGTCAATATCGAACTGTATGGCTAAATAATATTGCAATAAAAACTTGATGTTGCTTTAATTTTCTAATATAATAATAGGTATATCAAATGACATTAGTAATATGCTATTTAAGTAAAACACAAGTGTTTGAAATTAATAAAGATAGCAAAATTGATGCATAATACACAGCGTGAAAGGAACAAATATGTACTGTAGCAAATGCGGAAGCAAGCAAGAAGACACTACAAAATTTTGTAGCAATTGCGGAAACAAAATACAACAAAATTTTGACACAAATCAAAATGCGAATACTTACCAAAACACACAAGCACCAACAAATCACTCACCACAATATGGACAAAATCAGGCGCAGCCGATTAATAGACCACAGCCGATTAATCAGCCGCCACAATATGGGCAAAACCAGGCGCAACCGATTAATAGACCACAGCCTATTAATCAGCCGCCACAATATGGCCAAAACCAAGCACAACCGACATATAGGCCACAGCCTTTAAATCAATCACCACAATACGGGCAAAACCCGATGCAAGAGATGAACAGGCAACAGCATTTAAACCAGCCAATGCAATATGGCCAGCAAATGCCCCCAAATAATAATGCACCACAAAAAAAGAAAAGCTCGTGTTGCCTTAAGTTTTTCCTTGGCGGTTTAATAATTTTTGTGCTTTTAATAGTTTTAATATTACTTATACCCGAGGATGATGAATATTATAACGATAACGAGGGCGGCTCTTTTTCACAAGAATCCACTAACGGATACGATGATGCAAATGAGGGTGCATTTGGCACAGATTTGCAAATTGATGGCCTGAGGGATTTTCACACCACATTAAAAGGTGATGGAACAGATACAAGCACAGTTATGATTTACTTCATCGGCTCTGACCTTGAAACAGATGGCGGCTTTGCCAGTGGAGACATAGAAGAAATTGCCGCGTCTGATTTTGGCGATAATGTTAATGTTGTTTTAATGACAGGTGGGGCTTATTATTGGTATCACGATGAAATAAGCAGCGACACTTGCCAATATTGGCAGGTTAAAGATGGCGAGCTTATTGAAATAAACAACGATTTAGGGCAGCTTAATATGGCGGCGCCACAAACACTTACTAATTTTATAAACGACACAGCGGCGGCTTTCCCTGCGGATAGATATAATCTTATTTTGTGGAACCACGGCGGCGGCACACTTAGCGGCTTTGGTTATGACGAATATTATCCGGATTCCACACTGACTTTAGCTTCGCTTGACGATGCTTTTTCGGCAAGTAATGTAAAATTTGATTTTGTGGGATTTGATGCATGCCTTATGGCAACAGCAGAAACAGCGCTTATGCTAGAGCCGCATGCCGATTATTTGATAGCTTCACAAGAGCTTGAACCCGGAACAGGCTGGTATTATACAGATTGGCTTTCATATTTAAGCGAAAATCCATCAACCTCGACAGAGGAACTTGGCGTAAATATTATTGATGATTTCGTAGAAGTTTGCGAGCAAGAAATTCGTGATCCTAACGCCACATTATCCATAGTAGAGCTTAGGCAAATGCCTTATCTGTATTCGGTTTTAACAGATTATTTTGAAAATTCCACCGAAGATATAATGAATAATGAATACAGGAAAATTTCTGTTGCAAGAAGTGATGCGAAAGATTTTGGCGAGGGCGATTGCGACCAAATAGATATGGTAGACTATGTTGAAAAAGCCGATGTAGACGGTGGCGATTTAGTAATCGAGGCTGTAAACAGTGCCGTTAGATACTATAACAACAGCTCTGATGTACGCGATTCAAACGGCCTTGCAATGTATTTCCCACTTGAATATTTATCGTATTATTCAGATATGCAAAGCATTTTACACTATGTTGGTTACACACCAGAATATACAGAGTTTTTCAATGTGTTCATCAGTGCTATGTCAGGCGGACAAACACAGTACCACAGAGACACAGGCACAGAAATTACAGAGGATTATTCCACACAAGAATGGTATGACGCTGACACTGCTTTAATCTACGAAGAGAGCACCGAGGGCGAGTTTTTAGGCGAGCTTGTCATTGACGAAAAAGGCGATGAATTTGTGCTTAGCCTTGCCCCGGAAGAGTGGGACGAAATCAACAAAATCGAACTTCAAGTGCTTATTGATGACGGCGAGGGTTATATTGACCTTGGAAGTGACAATGTTTATGAATTTGATGAAGACGGAGACCTAATTGTAGGCTTTGACTACACATGGGTTACCCTTGATGGTCACACTGTGCCTTATTATGTCGAATCCGAGGATTATATAAGCGACGACGTATGGTCGACACATGGTTTTGTGCCTGCTTACTTAAACGACGAATATGTAGAAATTATAGTTAATTGGGATAATACCGAGCCATTGGGATATGTATCCGGTTATCGTAAGTATAGCGAAATTGGCGAACCTGTCGGCAAGGGTGTGTTCCCACTGGAAGCAGGGGACACTATAGAATGGGTAATTGATTATTATACTTATGATTGGGAATATGAAGATTATTATTTATTCGGTGATCCTTTAGTTCTTACAGACGATAATATCTCAGTAAGCTATGATTATATCGGCGATGTCGATGCTGTTGTGTATTTTAAGCTTACAGATATTTACAATAATATTTACGAAACAGAAGCAGTGGCTTACACAGATTAATAATTTATGTAAACGCTGTAATGTAAAAGAAAAACAAAAACCTTATTGCTTTTGCAATAAGGTTTTTTTGTTGTTGATATAAGAATAATATAAAAATTCGGCATGTTTTTAAGTGCAGAAATTAACTCAAACATTGGGTTAATTGTTATACTGTTTTTTATGCCCAAAATTTATACCGTTAAATTTTGGGCATAAAAAACACCCTCTAGCAGATGCTAAAGGGCGGTTTTATTGTCGAGTTTCTCGACTGGCGGAGAGATGGGGATTCGAACCCCAGAGTACATTTCTGCACTACACGATTTCCAATCGTGCGCCTTCGACCAACTCAGCCATCTCTCCGTATTATTGATGCCTATTAATAATATCGAATTTGCAAAGAAATGTCAAGTTTTATTTGCCTTTTTTTATAAAAGACGGCAATTTTTTCACAGACATAATATTACGTAAATATTTTAATAAACATCAATGTTTTTGCACTATAAAAGCATAAAAGCCTGAGAAATATGCGAAACACCGACAATTTCCATTTGTGGAAAATCATCTTGGTTAATTTGCTCGTAGTTTTGTTTTGGAACAATTGCCCTTGTAAAGCCCATTCGATAAGCCTCTTTAAGCCTGTAAATTAAGTTAGAAACATTTCTAATTTCACCGCCAAGGCCAATTTCGCCAAGGGCAAGCGTTTCTTCTTGCACGGGTTTATCTAAAATTGCCGAAACAAGCGCCATACACACAGGTAAATCGCAAGCGGTTTCGTCAAGTTGCAAGCCGCCTACAATGTTTATATAAACATCTAAATTGCTCATTATATAGCCTGCTCGCTTTTCTAAAACAGCCAATAGTAAATTCATTCTGTTGTAATCAAAGCCGGTTGCCGCCCTTCTTGGCGTGCCAAAGCCTGTCTTTGTAACAAGTGCTTGAATTTCTGATAATATAGGCCTTGTGCCCTCCATTGCACATGCAACACAATTTCCGCTAACGCCTATGGGGCGCCCTGCCAAAAGCAATTGCGAGGGGTTTTCTATAACTTTTAAACCGCTTGAAGTCATATCAAACATGCCTATTTCATTTGTGGAACCATATCTGTTTTTAACTGCCCTTAAAACACGGTAAGGCAAAGTTTTATCACCCTCGAAATAAAGCACTGTGTCGACCATATGCTCCATCACTTTTGGGCCTGCGATAGCGCCGTCTTTGTTGACATGTCCTACTATAAATGTTGGAATTTCTGTCGTTTTGGCGGTGTCTAAAAGTCGTGAGGTGCATTCTTTCACCTGCGAAACACTGCCGGCGGAAGAGCTGAGCTCGTTGCAAAGCATGGTTTGTATGGAATCTATTACAACAAGGCCCGGCGTTGTGCTTTTTATAAGTTCGCAAATTGCATCAACATCGGTTTGTGCGGCAAGAGATATGCCCTCGCCTTTAACATTAAGGCGAACAGCACGCAATTTTATCTGCCTTAAGGATTCCTCGCCTGTAATATAAAGCACGTTTAAATTTTCGCTTACAGCTGCACAAAGTTGAAGCAATAAGGTGGATTTACCCGCGCCGGGCTCGCCGCCTAAAAGAACAACGCTGCCAAGCACAATTCCGCCGCCTAAAACCCTATCAAGCTCACTTAATCCTGTTATTATTCTACTGCGCTTTTCCTGTATGCTTATTTCGCTTATTTGTTGTGTTTTAATTGATGCACCGATAGTTTTTGCGCTGTGCTTTGCACTTTGTGCTGAAATTAAACCTTTGCCGGCCGCTTCCTTCACAACATCTTCTACAATTGTGTTCCAATCACCGCAAGTGGCACATTTGCCCATCCAACGGCTACTCACTTCGCCGCAGCTTGTGCAAACATAAACGGTTTTTAATTTCTCTTTAGCCAATATTATCTCCTTGAAAAATATATTATTTCATATATTTGGCTTCGAAATCATCGCAAGATATAGGCCTGTCAAAATAATACCCTTGGACAATATTACACCCTATTTGGTTTAATATCGCCAATTGCTCTTTGGTTTCGACGCCCTCTGCCACAATTTCGTTAATGTTTAAATCCTTGCATAAATTTATCAAGTTTTTAGCCAATATAGCCGATTTAGTATCGGTGGTTATTTTATCAACCAAACTTTTGTCAAGCTTAGTTTCGCTGAATTCAATTTCAGATATAATTGAAAAATTAGATTGTCCGACGCCAAAATCATCAAGAGAAATGCCAAAGCCAATCTCTTTAAGCTTGCTTAGCATGATGTAAATAATATCCTCGGAATCTAAATTTACGGTTTCGGTAACTTCAACACATATCATATGTGGCGGAATATCATATTTTAAACACAGCTCAAGAAGTTTTTCAACTATGTCGAAACGCAATAAAGAAATTCTCGATAAATTTACCGAAACTTTAAAACCCAATATAGTTTCGGCGATAGAGCGCCATTTTTGCAATTGTTTGCACACTGTTTCAAACGAGAATAAATCTATGATATCCACAACGCCTTCTCGTTCATAAAACACTATAAAGTCTATCGGCGGTATAATTTTACCGTCGGAGTCAAATTTTCGTATAAGTGCTTCTGCACCGATTAAATTATTGGATTTTAAATCGAATTGAGGTTGCAAATAAACCTCGTAACAATTATTTTTAATATCTTTTGCAATAGTTTCGGCAAGCATATGATTGTGTTTTCTTTCGGGCTTTGTCTTTTGATAATAAAGCTCTTTATTTACATATCTTATGCTGTCAACTGCTTCGACAAAACTTGGCAAATTGAACGAATTGCGTTTCCATGCATCGCCAATAGCAACTTTTATATCAGCTGTATTATCGATTTTTTCTTTTAATAGTGTTACTTTATTGCTAAATTGCTCTTGATTATCACCTATAACAATTGTGACAAATTCATCGCCACCTGTCCTGAAAACTTGTCCTTTTAAAATGTCTTTTAAAATATTGGCAAGATTTTTTAGAATAGTGTCGCCATAATCGGTGCCTTTTGTTTCGTTTATAATTTTAAGGCCGTTTAAATCGGAGCATACAATGCCGACTGAATCGATGTTTTGGCTTTCAAGCTCTTTTAAAACCTCGTTAAAACTTTGCCTGTTGCCAACTTTTGTCAAGGCGTCTATGCGCTTGCGTATGTGAATTTCATTCATCAAATTAATTTTAACAATACAGTCAGAAATTAAATTGCTTATAGCTACACATATAGAAAGAAGACTTGCTTTAATTTTAGGGTTATCAAGCCCAATAAAACCTATTATCTCATGTGATTTATCAAACATAGGCACAATAATAAGCGAGACAATGCCTTGGTTGCTAAGCTCTTTATATAAATTAGATGTTTCATCAAAAGCATCTTTTATGTCATCAACATTAAAAACATTTTTTTCTTTTACTATGTTTATTAAAACATCAAGGTCTTCATAAGAAAAATTTTGCATTTTATCTAAATAAGAAATTACGTTTTCGCTGCAGGTTTCGTTTGTGTTGCTGTAAGAATTTTTATCTATGTTTTGTTTAAAAACATATGCCCTATCGGCTGCACATGCATTCATGCAAATTGACAATATTATGTCTATCGCCTTGTTAGGGTCATCTTGCGCATAAAGCACGTTTATACACTCATTAATAATTTTTTCTTGCTTTAATTGTAATTCAATCGCTTTTTCTTTTTCAACAATATCATCAATATTTGTTGCAATTTCAAGGCGTAAATCCCTGCCGTTGTGCACAATTTTACTGTCTTGCAATTTATAGTTTTCGTGGGTTAATGGGTTTTGCACTCTCCAGCTATAAACACTGCCTACAGTTAATCTATCATTCGTGCAAAATTCGCACGGGGAGGTTTTGCCTTGTAAAACTTCATAACAAGGCTTACCAATCGTCTCGTCGGCATTTTTTATATTAAATGCCGCAATTAACGACTCGTTTATATAACAAAGCTCATAAGTGTTTATATCGCTTATATAAATTAAATCTTTTGTGGTTTTTGGAACCAAGGCTAATAGCTCCTGTAAATTGTCCAAAAGTTCCACTCCTCTCAAAATAAAATTTATTGCGCTGTGTTGTGCAAAAATATATTATAACTCAAAATAATTATACATTTATTTTATCCAAATGTCTATAAAACAAAGAGGAAATTAAATTTTTGTGCATATTGTACGAATGTTTAATTACTTTTATATACTTTTTAATTTTTAATTAAATAAAATCAATCGATATTTACTTAATTATTAAAACAGCAAAGTAATATGCATATTAAAAATAGTGACAGATATCACCACCTGCCACTACTTTTAGATAATTTAGTGCTTTTAAATTCGCTATAAATTAATAATTAACTGCTCTTCTTTCAAAATAAGCTTGTGGGTGATCGCACACCGGACATACACCTGGTGCATTTTCGCTATCGTGAATATGTCCGCAATTGCGGCAAATCCAAACCTCTTTGCCTTCGCTTTTAAACACTTTTCCATCTTTAACATTCTCAAGCAGTTTTAAATATCTTTCTTCGTGCTCTTTTTCAATTTTTAAAACGCCTTCAAATTTTCTTGCAATAGCGTCAAAACCTTCTTCTCTTGCGGTTTTAGCCATGCCTGCATACATGTCTGTCCATTCATAATTTTCGCCTTCGGCGGCATGTTTTAAATTTTCTTCTGTGCTGCCAAGTCCATCAAGCAATTTAAACCACATTTTAGCATGTTCTTTTTCGTTTTCTGCTGTTTCTAAAAAAAGTGCGGCAATTTGTTCAAACCCATCTTTTTTTGCTTTGCTTGCGTAATATGTGTATTTATTGCGTGCTTGAGATTCCCCTGCAAATGCAATTTTTAAATTCTCTTCAGTTTTACTTCCTTTTAAATTCATAAATATTCTCCTTTGTATATTGGTAAATACGATTATGTCCAGTATATCATGAGACGAAGTTTTGAGTAAATAGAAAATTAGTATATATTAAATAAGTTTTGTCAATTTTTTGTAAGATATGCAATAAAATTATTTAAATTTCAAAGTCGCTTTTGTTATATTTTGGTAAGCGCTTCCTTTGTGGCGGTGTTCGCTTTAATGGGTTGTAAATAAAATTATCACATTCATCGTAAACGCTTACATTTTGATTTTTTACTTTACAAAACAAATTGTTTTCGACAAAGTCGTTTTCTTTTTTTTCAGAGTTCTCGCACACTTTGCAATTAGCGCTGATATTTTTGCCAAAAAGCTGTATTTTTTCATTCATAACAATATTCCTTTAATGCGGTGATTTTAATAAAAAGTATACAATAATATATCTTTTTTGTAAACATAGCAAAGTTCTGACAATACGAGTTTGCTAATCACATCAAAAAGCATGCTTAAAGTTTTTTGCCTTTTTTGTTAACAAGACAAAAAAATGAACAGCACATAAAAAACACTATGCAAGCTGCATCATAAGGCATGCTCATTTTTGCATTTTCAAGCGATGAATACACAGGTGCCTTAAAAGGAAAAAGCTTTAAAAGAATATGCAAAATTAAAAGGCTTATGGCTGTGTGAAAAAACCTTGATATAAACAGCGGCTTTATACTGATTTCATGGCTTATCAAATTTCTAACTTGTAAAAAGGCGCTTGCGCCTAAAAAGCTAAGCGCAAAACAACAAAGGTAAACGCTGTAATTAAAGCGTGACGAAGTTGCAAGGCTTGTTGCGTTTGTCACCTCTAAAAAAGAGGCTAGCAACGCCCTTGTAAAATCGTTTAAACCCGGCGGCAAAACAATGGCGGTGAAAAAGCAAAAAAACACAACAAAACCGCATAAGTATAATATTGAAACAACGGCTTCTCTGACAATTCCGACAAAAGTTTCGTTTTGCGCTTTTGTTTTATTTGCGTTTTCACTTTGCTGTAAGTTTAAACCATTATTATTTTTGAATAAAAACAACGCTATGACACCACAAATTAAACTTGCACTGCAAAGCGAAACATAAAGCAAAATGCCTGTAATTGAGCTGCCCAGCATATCTGCACCCACGCAAGCTATTACAAAGGCAGGCCCTGCGTTAATTATAGTGCACAGCATTATTTTTGCCTGTGTGTTTGTGATGAGTTTTTTTGTATAGAGGCTGTTTAAGCATACAGCGCCTGCACCAAAACCTCCTGTTAGTCCTAAAAATAAAGCGGTGGCGGCTTTTTTATCTTTTATTTTTAAAATATACTTTGTGTAAGGCAATAGCGGCAGGCCAAAAATAAAGGCAAAGCGGCTGTTTAATATTAATTTGCTCATTATAAAAAACGGAAAAAGTGCGGGTATTAATGAGTTATAACACAGCAAAAGTCCTTGCCTTATGCCATCGTATGCAATGTCGGCACGCATAAAAAAACTTACTATGCAAAACACGCAAATAATAAGCACAGCAAAATCCTTTGTAGCATAATATAAATTTTTTGTTTTCGATTTATACATAATTTACACCTCAAAAGCGATATATATAATTAAGAATATTTTTTTGGGAGGCAGTGAATGAAAGACTATAACAAAATTAAAACAAAGCAAAAAATGTCTGCCAAAGAGATATTTGCGCTGGATTTTAAAAGAGTAAGCCATGCGCTTAAAACAAAGCCGGTTTTGCATATTAGCGGCGACGGACAAATTGAAGCGGAACATTGCAAAGGGATAATAGAGTATACTTCTACAAGTATTATATTAAGGCTATCCGACATTAATGCACAAATAATTGGTGACGATTTAATTTTAGAAACCTTGACAAAGCATAGAATTAAAATTAGAGGAAAAGTGTTTTCTGTGGTATTTAATTATAGTGACGGTGGTGAAAACATTGAAAATACTTAACAAAATTTTTGGCTTTGTTGAATTTGATATAATAGGCGGCATTGCGCGAAATTTTTTAAATGACTGCGTTAAAAATGAAGTGCCTTTGCAAAAATTACATGTGAACGATTTAGGCTATACGGCAGGCGTGCCTTTAAGGTATTATAAAAAATTGCATAAAATTGCAAGGCGCTCACGCTGCAGGCTGCGTGTAAGAAAAAAACGAGGATTATATTTTGCGCTTTTTCCATTTAGGCGCAGATTAGGCTTGTTGATAGGTGTTTTGGCGCTGTTGATTACATTAAACATATTTCCGCAAATGGTGTGGACAGTGCAGTTTTACGAATTTACTTATGAAGAACAAGAGTTTTTAAGACAGCAATTATATGATTTTGGAATTCAAGAAGGCGCAACAGTAGATACGCACGAGCTAAAAACAGTGCAATATGATTTATTTTTAGATAATAATTCTTACGGATGGATTAAACTTAATTTTGTGAAAGGCAAATTAATTGTTGAAAAAATTGACGCTGTTTTACCACCGGAGCCTCAAAGTGAAGAGCCGGCGGCAATTGTTGCGCTTTGCGATGGAATTATACAGCGCCTTGAAGTAGAGGGTGGCTTTATAGAAAAAACCGAGGGACAAAGTGTCGCAAAAGGTGATGTGATTGTAAGTGCGCTTAAAATAGGAACATATGATAAACTTCACACAGAAAGGGCAATTGCAAAAGTATATGCAAGCGTTGAAAGGACATATGAAATAACACAGCCGCTTAATATCACAGCACAAATACCTAGCATTGATGAAAACGAGGAGAAATCTATTATTGTTTTGGGCGGCGAAATAAAATTTCCGAATTTCAACAAACATGCAGAAAATGAAATGCAAATTGTAGAATATAAACCGCTTGCAATTTTTGGTCTGCCTTTACCGGCTACAATAAAAACGGTGAAATATCGTGAAATTACAAATGAAAATATAATTTATACCGAAGAGCAAGCCCAAAATATTGCACGGGATAAAATATATACTCAAATTTATGAAGATTTGCCGGAATGCGAAATTATAAGCGCAAACGAAAGCGTGGAAATTACCGAAAATAGTATTATTTTACGCATTGAATTTGACGCAATAGCAAATATTGCAATAGTGCAAGAGGGGTGGAATAAATAAAACTTTGAAAAAATGGAGATTCGTTGTTTGTAGAGTGATTTGAGTGTGAAGATTGTTTATATTGGGTGTAATGACTTCGGGCATGTCATTCTGAGGAGGCACGACGAAGAATCGCAAATATAGCGTGCTTTAAAAAGAACGGATTTCTATGACTTGCCAAGAGCCGCCTTACGGCATTTGCTCGCTTGCATTGCGCCACGGTGCTTATCACTTGCGTTCGGAATGACAAGAGGTTAACTGCGTGGTATTTACACTATCTTTAATAAAAGTTTTAAAATGCGTTTTTTGCTTTATAAGAAAAATTATAAAAATAAAACATGCATTCAAATAGCAAAATAAACACTTTTTTAAAAAAATATCGATTTATTTGTGTATAGTGTACAAATAAACAAATAATTTATTATGATAAAATTTATGTTATAAAATTAACATTTGTCTTTTTTGTATAAAAAAAATATGGTATAATAATGGTAATGAATTAAAAGGGGTGCATTAATGGCGCAAAATTTTATTGCGGTAGACGATACGGAAATTTTACATGCAGTGTTTGGGCAAGGAGATGAATTTGCAAGGCTTATTGAAAAAAACTTCAATGTGAATATAATTTGCCGAGATACACAAATTAAAATAACGGGTGATGAAAGCGAAATTGAAAGTGCACAAAAAGCTGTTAATGCTATGCTTGCCATGCAAAAAGATGGCGCAGTTTTAACAGAACAAGCGGTTAGGTATTGCATTTCGCTTGCGCTTAGCGGCAACGAAGAAAAAGTGGCAGAACTTTTGGGCGACACAGTGCTTGTGACAGCAAAAGGAAAGCCTATTCGCCCTAAGACATTGGGGCAAAAAGCTTATTTAAACGCAATAAGAAGTAACGCTATAACTTTTGGCGTTGGCCCTGCCGGCACAGGCAAAACTTATTTAGCGGTTGCGATGGCGGTTAAAAGCTTTAAGGCGCACGAAGTAGAGCGTATTATATTGACACGTCCTGCTGTTGAAGCCGGAGAAAAACTTGGCTTTTTGCCGGGGGATTTACAAAATAAAGTAGACCCTTATCTGCGCCCTTTATACGATGCGCTTTTTGATATGTTCGGCACCGACACTTATCAAAAACTTTTAGAAAAGCAAATAATTGAAATTGCACCGCTTGCCTATATGCGTGGAAGAACGCTTGATAATGCGTTTATTATTTTGGATGAGGCGCAAAACACAAGCCCCGAACAAATGAAGATGTTTTTAACTCGTATGGGGGCAGATTCGAAAGTAGTCGTGACAGGAGACATCACACAAATTGATTTGCCTGTTGGCTCACGAAGTGGCCTTGTGGATGCGATAAAAGTGTTGAGCAAAGTTGAGGGAATAGCGCAGGCAAGGTTCACAGAAAAAGATGTTGTTAGGCATCGTTTGGTGCAAGATATAATTAAGGCGTATGAAAAGGCACATGAAAAAACACAGGAAAAAGTGAATAAACAACGATTTAACAGAGAAAAGAGATATTAAACAAGGAAGTGTAAAAATGGCACATAAAGTGTATATAACAAATAATCAAAAAGAAATTAAAATACCATCGGGGTTAAGAATTTTAATTCGTCGTGCGTGCAACGCTGTGCTTAATTCAGAGGGAATGAAAGATGAGGCAGAAGTTAGCGTAATGTTTGTTGATGATGCACAAATCGCACAATTAAACGAGCAATACAGAGAGAAACCGCAACCTACAGATGTTTTAAGTTTTCCGCTTGGTTGCGATGGGCAATATGACACCAATAAAGACACAGGCGCAAAAATGCTTGGGGATATAGTTATATCCATGCAAAGGGCGACAGAACAAGCAGAGATGTACGGACATACTTTGCAAAGAGAAGTTGCGTTTTTAACCGTGCATTCAATGTATCACCTTTTGGGGTACGACCACGAAAACGGTGGAATGGAAGCTGTTAAAATGCGTGAAAAAGAAGAGGCAACGCTTATTCAATTAGGCCTTGCACGAACAGCATCTTACACTGCAGACGAGGTTTAATATGGCGTTTAAACGCTTTATTTTAGGCTTCTATTATGCAGCAAAAGGCATTTTAAAAGCCGTTTCGCAAGAGCGAAACTTACGCTTTCATTTAATTGCGGCGTTCTATGTGTTTTTCTTTGCAATTAATTTTTATTATTTCAGCGAAGTTGAATATATATTGCTGATTTTAACAGTTTGCCTTGTTATTTCGCTGGAACTTTTAAATTCTGCAATTGAAAGAATTGTTAATAAAATATCCCCTAAAAAAGATAATTTGGCAGGGGATATAAAAGATATTGCCGCAGGGGCTGTCCTTGTTTCAAGCGTTGGGGCGGCTGCTTGTGGTGTGTTTTTGTTTTGGGATATGCAGATAATAAATGCAATTTTTGCATATTTTACACAAAATATTCCCGAACTTATCGGGTTTTTAATATCCGTAATTTTATCAGGGATTTTTATTTTTAGAAAGTGAGAAAAATTTGAATAACGAATTTACAAAATCGGTTTTTGTGGCGATAGTCGGCAGGCCAAATGTGGGGAAATCCTCGCTTACAAATAGCTTTGTGGGCGAAAAGCTCGCGATTGTCACAGACAAGCCTCAAACTACACGCACTAAAATCACAGGCATTTTAACAAAAGGCGCAGTACAATTTATTTTTCTGGACACGCCGGGAATACATCGTCCTCGCACAAAACTGGGCAAACGCATGCAAAAAACTTCTCTTGACAGCATTGCCGAAGTTGATGTTGCGCTTATGCTTTTTGAGCCTTTTGGAAATATAACACAGGCGGAGCAAGAGCTTATAGACGACATAAAAGCAAAAAAAGTGCCGGCAATTGCGGCGATAAACAAGATGGATAAAATGACAAAATTGACACAATTGCACGATAGAATGCAGTTTGTTAAAGAGTTTGATGTTTTTGAAAACGTGTTTGCCATAAGTGCGCTTAACAGCGAGGGTTGCGAGGCGCTTTTGCAGGCGATAGAAGGCTATTCGATAGAAAGTCCGCATTATTTTTCTAGCGATTCTTACACCGATATACCGGAAAAAGTGCTTGTTGCAGAAATTTTGCGCGAGAAAATTTTGCTTAATTTAAGGGACGAGTTGCCACACGGCACGGCGGTTGTTGTGGAGCGTTTTAAAGAGCGTGAAAACAGCAATATAATTGATATAGACATAAATATTTATTGCGAGAAAAAAAGCCATAAAGGCATGGTTATAGGAAAAAGCGGCGCTATGCTTAAAAAAATTGCAAGCGAGGCAAGAGCCGATTGCGAGCAATTGCTTGACAGCAAAGTTAATTTGCAATGTTGGGTTAAAATTAAGGACGATTGGCGTGATAACGACTTTTTACTAAATAATTTTGGGTTTAAAACAGAAAAATAAGCTGAATAAAAAAGCTACTGAAAACCGAATTTCATCGGGTTTCAGTAGCTTTTTTTAAGCGTTTTTATTTATCTGGCTTTGGTTTGTGCAATTTCTGTTTAGTGTGTCATAATAGAAGATGTTGCTGACACTTTTTTGTGAAGGCGATTTTGCAAACAGCTAAAATATCACAGCCTTTTTTGTGTTGACTATCAATAAAATAGCCTGTGCAATTTTAAATATCACTTGTGTTAAAAATAAAATCACATTTGCTTTTAACATCGTAAAATTCAAAATATGCGTTTTCCATTGGAATGTATTTTTCTTTAAAAACTCTGAGCATTTTCTCGCCGTTTCTGATTTTGACACGGTTTAATTGCTCTTCGTTTTCCAATTGTAAAAACACTTTAATGTCATAGATATCCCCAAATTTGGGATGCATGCTGTAAGAGCCTTCAAGAACTTTGATTTTTGTCCCATCGATGATTATTTCTTGCCCAAAATCGAAGGTAGAGCACAAAAATGGCTTGTATTTAAAATTTTCATCGCTTTGTAAATTGGGTAAAACCTCTTCGCAAAATCGTTCATAATCTAAATTGCCGCCAATTTCATTCATGCGTTGTTCTGTTCGTTGAAAAGGCTGTAAAAAAAAGTGATCCATTGCGATGACTTGTGCATTATAGCGCAATTTTAAAATATTTGCCAAAGTGGTTTTACCGGCGGTACAATTGCCATCTATGCCTATTATTAAATCTTTTTTATTGGGTAGTAATTCATCAATTTTATTAAATAAATTTATAAAATTATCTTGCTTTATATTCGTAGGTAAAGTCATTATGTTTTCCTTGAATGTTTAGTTTGTAGCGGTTTCAAGTGTGTTATCGATAAGTTTTGCTCTGCGCAAAGCCACAATTACAAGTGGGATAAGGATTAATTGCAAAACAATTCCGGGAATAGCTGTTAGTAAAGCGCCACTTAAAAACGCTTGGAATGTAAATGCGCCGCCTGAAACACCCAATAAAACAAGTGTTGAAAGACCCCAAACAATTCTGCCGGCAATCATGCTTACAATTAAAGATATGTAAATTTGAAAGCTTTTGCCTTTTAATAAATTATATAAAATGCCGATAACTGCCGCATATGCTGCAAGCTCAAAAGCCATTGCGATGCCTATTGGGAAAATTGGTGGCATACCAAAAACCGCACTGCGCAATAAAGGTGTGATAAAACCAACCGCAGCGCCATATTTAGCACCGCAAACAACGCCGCAAAGCAAAACAGGGATGTGCATAGGTAAAAGTGCATTGCCAATTGCAGGTATAGAGCCTGTGACAAAGGGCAAAACAAAGCCTAAAGCTATAAAAAATGCTGCCAGACATAAATTTTTAACATGTGTGTTTTTCATTGTGTGATTTCTCCATTCATTTTTTGTTTCTTCTTAGTATTTTGAAATATATACTCATAAACCAAAGCGCAACAGGGTTTGAAAGTTCTTTGTGTGCATCTTTTAGTTTTTTGGGTATCTCGATATGTTGCGGACAGTGCTTCATGCATTTTTTGCAGTTTGTGCACGAATTACCGCCTGCTTTTACGCCATTTGTGCCGCCTGCGGCCCTGTACATATATTGCCATGTGACATAATTTTCAAAAAAGTATTTGCTGTTGTAATCGGTGAATGTTGCGGGGATATCAACCCCGAACGGACATGGCATGCAATAATTGCAACCTGTGCACGGCACTTTTGTAAGCTGCTTATAAATTTGCTTGACATTATCAATCATGCTAAGTTCTTCCTCGTCCATGCAATTAACAGGCGAGCTATTTGCAACCATAACATTCTCTTTAATATGCGCCATATCGTTCATTCCGCTAAGAACAGTGCCGACTTGTTCATGGTTTAATACCCAGCGAAGCGCCCAATGTGCAGCAGAGCGTTTTTCGGGATATTTTTTAAATTCATCAATTACCTTTGTGGGTGCTTTTGCCGCCAAATTGCCGCCACGCAAGGGCTCCATAATACAAACACCAACGCCAAGCTTGTGTGCATAATTTAAACCGGCAAGCCCTGCTTGGTGGTTTTCATCAAGGTAATTAAACTGGATTTGACAAAAATCCCATGCATAATCGTCTAAAATCTTCGAAAACTCCTCGCTTCTACCATGAAAAGAAAAGCCGATATGTTTAATTTGTCCTTTGCGCTTTTTTTCAGCGATAAATTGCAAAATGCCAAGATTTTTAAGGCGCTTCCACGCCTCTAGGCTGTCAAGCATATGCAAAAGGTAATAGTCGATATAATCTGTTTGAAGCCTCTGGAGTTGTGTTTCGAAATATTTTTCGATGTGAGAGGGTTTTAAAACTAAATAAAGTGGAAGTTTATCGGCGATATAAACTTTATCTCGCAAATTATGTCGTTTGATAAAATTACCTAAAACAATTTCGTTTTGCCCGGCGCTGTAAATATAAGCTGTGTCAAAATAATTTACGCCTTGCTCATAGGCATAAAGCATTTGCCTATCTGCCAAGGTTTCATCAATTTTGCCGTTTTTTGTAATAAAACGCAAACAGCCAAAACCTAAAGCAGATACTTCAGGAGCACCTTTGACAAGAGTTCTATATTGCATATTTCCTCCGTTTTAATTGTGAAATAAGTCTAATTTAAAGCAACATTATATATTATACCAATAAAATAGAAAATAGTAAATAATATAATAGCGGAATTTACGTGTTTTTTGCTGTGTTTTTTAAAGAAAGAAAAAAGCAAGCACCTGTGCTTTTTGGTGAAAATATTGTGATTTTCAAGAGTGTTTTTGTGCAAAATTGCAGAAATTTTTTACAAAAATGACTGTTCTTTAAAAAAATTTAAATTATTTTTACCTTAAAAACGTCGATAGTACACTAGTATTACAAATAATGGCAAAAAAGGGGCATTGACTATTCTATAAAGTCTGTTAAAATATTAGGTGTAAGGATAGTTTTTATTTAATAAGCGATTTGTTTTTGTTTATTTTTAACAAAGTTTTTTATTTTTTGAGCTATTATTTCTCAAGCAAGGGTTTTTTCACACACAAACGTGATATATGCCTTAAGGAGAGGCGCGAGATGAAAATAATAATGCCAAAAGTAGTTGACGCTATGTATGAGTATGTTGACGACCACGTAGATATTCAGAATGTATATTCTGACTTATCACCGGCAAACGACGTGGTTGCTATTCGGTGCTGTAAAATTGAAGAATACATAGTAACAATCAACAAAAAAACAAAAAAACAATTGCGCTCAAAAAGAAAAAGTAAGCGTGTTAAAGTTGTCTCGCAGGATATTAAGGGCAGTATAATGGATATTACTTTATGCGGAATGCCAACGCTTACAAATGAGATCGTCGCAGAAGAAAAACCGTTGCCGGTTACATTTTTCTTAAAAAGAACAAGAACCTCTTAATACATAAATTTAGTTTGATTTATATAAATGGCATTTCAATGTTTCGCTACAAAAAGCTTGAAACAAAGAAATGTCATTGTTGTTTTCCAAGAATTCATTTTACATAATGCTGTTAAAGTATTGATTTTTTTATCATATTGCGTTATAATAATTATCGCTTAATAAATTTGTTTTTTGAAATGCAGGCGGTAATATATGCGTTTTTGTGCAATGATAGTGCATTTAAAAAAGTGTGATTTTGATTTAAGCATAAAAGAAATTTGACCATATGATGTCAAATTTTTTATATGTCTCCGTAGCTCAGTTGGATAGAGCATTCGCCTCCTAAGGGAGTGACTAACAAGAGAACTTTTTACTCAT
>CAYJGV010000025.1:0-25651 GCA_964369715.1 uncultured Bacteroides sp.
CTGCAAGTGCTGCACCACCGGCAAGGCCCACAAGCCCCAAAGAAGAGCATATTGCGGCAGATGAAATCGGAAGTGTAAGTGCTATTCCCATAACAACAGAGATTAAAATTCCCATCCAAAACGGTTCTAATTCTGTTGCCCATATAATTAGGTTTCCAATTGATGATGCCGCCTGTCCTATATATGGCGCTATTGAAAGAGACAAGAGTACACCTGTTATTATAGTTACAGCAGGCGTGATAAGTAAATCTATCTTTGTCTCTTTAGAGACTGCTTTACCTATTTCTGCGGTAATAACAGCCACAAACAACACTGCAAGTGGGCCCCCTGCACCGCCGGCTGTGTTTGCCGCAAGCCCAACAGCCGCTAAAGAAAACAGCACCATTGGCGGCGATTTTAACGCATAGCCTATGGCAATTGCCATAGCAGGCCCTGACATTTGTGTTGCGTATTCGCCTATTTTTACAAGCAAGTCAATTCCTGCTTGCTGTCCAAGAGTTTTAATAATTGTGCCTATTAAAAGAGAACAAAATAAACCTTGTGCCATTGCACCCAAAGCGTCTATTCCATACCTTTTAAAAGATATTTCAATATCCTTGCGTTTTAAAAAACCTTTCATTTCCCACACCCCTCTTAATTATTATATATTACAAAATATATTGCTATTACATTAAAAATTATAATTGCAGTATACAAATATATAATTAGTATATATAATAATACTAAATTGAATAAAATACAAGTTAATGTTGTACAAAGTGCATTTTTTTATTATAAAAATGACATTTAGCGCAGTTTAGACATTTTTTTGCATTTATCTTTCATGTGAGCATAATTTTTCTTTATCTGTAGCATATAAATATAGATAGTAAAGCGCCCTCTAGTTTAATGAAGCTAGAGGGCGCTTTTATTATTCAAAATTTTTTATCATTATTTTCTAATTCGCTATTATATCAATAGCCTAAATTTATTTTTTTGCCATAAAACATATAAACCCGCTGATTAATAATAGCCCACCTATAATCATTAAAGCAGTTTGATATATAGACGATGTTCCGGCAATATCAAAAATGCCTCGTAGTATAGAGCTTAGTGCTAAAGATATAACACCTGTATGATAAAGATGTGTGGCAAAAAAATGAGTTTGTACTTTCTTTTTAAACATTAAACAAAAGACAGCAGGTAAAACACCTAGGACAAGCGGAAATAAAAACAACAATGTCATATACGGCGAAGTTACACCATGGGAAAACAAGGAATAGACATAAGCAATTACTATGCAAAAAATTGTCCATACTGTGTAGGGTATAATTCGCTTTTTGATATAAAACTCACTATCAGCTTTATAATTATCCGATGTATACAATGTCACTCACACTCCTCTCTTTTATGTCTCTACCATTAGTAGTGGGTTTATTAACAAGTTCTCCCATAAAAACCATAGTGGCAGAACCACCACCATCTAAATTATATGCAACTTCACAATTATATTCACTTAAAACTAATGCCATTTCTTCAATAGATAAGCCATCACTCTCACTTGTTCTGCCATCAGCTACCATAAATATATAGTGATTTTCATCTATCATCGCAATGGCTGTACGAGGGTTGCTTGGGTCTTCACCCTCAACTTGGCTATTTTCATCAACTATTATTTCACCATCTGAAATAAGCCCCGGGCCAAAAGAAAAAATTTGTACTGCGCCATTTTCTTCTAATTCAATTGCAGAAACATCAGCTTCATTTATTATTTCCATACTTCCATCTTCATAAATTACTAAGGCTTCATTCCCGCCCTCAGTCACAACATCACGGTATAAATAATTATTTCGCATAACATAGCCATAATCTCTAAATCCATAAAAATCTCCATTTATTGCAAGTATTGCATTCTCTGCTTCGGCTATCTCAGAAGTTTTTTCTTTAACATTTGTTCCAAAGGAATTTTCTGCTAATCCTGTTTTTAAATAAGAGCTATCGCTTACTATTATTTCAGCCATATAAATAGTTGTATCATACTCTCTAATTGTTTCAATTGTAATTTGTATGTTTTCATCGGTATAGCTGTTCTCAGTAATAATTGGCTCATACGTTATATCGCTTGTATTTTCAGCTCCTTCTTGGTTATTTAAATTTTCGTCTAATGTTATATCATCATCACTAAATGATGTTTCTTTTACATAAACATCATCTAAAACAACAATGTTTTGGGGAATAACAAATCTATGGAGTAGTGTAAATCCCACATAAAAAACCAAAATTAAAGCTGTGCAAGATTTCCAAAGTCTAGAGGCTTTACTTACACTAATTTTACTTGCAAAAACCCAGTCTTTTTGCATAGCATAGCTGAAAATGAAAAGAATGCTGTCGACAATCATTTTGGCAATAACTGTGTTTGTAATAATCATTGCAAGTCCGGTAGTTGCAGCTGCACTTGCTGCCATTATTATTAAGAACAGCGAAATATATTTCAGCGAACTTTTTATTAAATTTTTCTTGAACCTAAACACAGATTTTTTATTTATACCATAATTTATAAAGCCCGATAATATTCGTGCAATTATTGTTGCAATAATAATATTTTCAGCACTAGAAAAAGGCAATATCATTGCAATTAAATAGAATAAAATTATATCGGATATAAAACCAATTAAAGAGCTTGCAATAAATTTTAAAGGTCGCTGGTATATTAATAAAGAATCTCTAAAAGGCCGAAAATGTGAACCTTCGTTGTCATCAATATAGATTGTCTTAATTGTAATACTTACTATATCATATTTTTCTACAGCCTCTAGTAAAAAATTATATTCATAATCATATCGTGAACCATACACTTTTATTGCCATATCAAGCATGTTTGCTTGCAGACCACGAAGGCCGGTTTGTGTGTCTTTACACGCAACTCCTGTGCTCATTTTAAACACAAACGATGTGATTTTATTTCCAAATAAACTTTTAAAGGGTATCTTACCATTATCAAATTTTCTAGTGCCCATTATTAATGAATTAGGATTTGCTTTTAATGCTTCACTAATTTTTACAACATCCGCAACATGGTGTTGGTTATCGGCATCAACTGTTATTATTCCATTTCTTATATCAAATTTATCTTTTGCTAATTTAAAGCCTGTTTTTAAAGCCTCGCCTTTTCCTTTGTTTTTAGCGTGTGTGGCAATCGCACATCCTAACAATTTAGCGTTTTTAAATATATCATTATAAGCTATACCACTGCCATCATCAACTACGATTATATTGTAAAAGCCATTTGCTTTTAAATCATTTATTAGATTTATCAGCAAAGTTGATGGCTTGTATGCTGGTATTACTATCACAGTATTTTTCATATATTATCCTTTATTATATAGTTCGTTATTATTACTCAGTTTAAAAATTACTTTATTATAGATTATACTATTAACCTTAATCTTACTTTAAATTCACAAGTAAAAATGCAGATAAAAATAAAATACCACTTATATATTGACTTAGCTGCCGATATATAAGTGATATTTTTAATTATAAAATTGTATGCTGATATTTATTAATCTATAATTTCAAGTTTATGTGTTTAAAACCAGCATTATTTAATTCCCAGGAACTCGTGGCCTTTGTTCTTGCCTGCCACCGCTCATGCCGCCGCCTTGCATTGTTGGGCTAACTTCTATTCCATTTTCATCAACTACTGTTCCGCCCGATATGCTGTACACACCCGTCACATCAAGCTCGCTATCTCCACCTGAGTATATAGCGTTTACTTCAATAACAATTTCTCCGCCTTCAATCATTAAATCGCCATTTGAATCAATTCCATCACCCTGAGCTTTAAGCGAAATTCTTCCATCTGTAATTTTAATATAACCGCTTTCGCTGCCTGCATTAATTGCATCATCAAGCACATTTACTGTAATGTCGCCACCATTTATCGTAACTGTCGAACCTTCTATGCCTTCATAAGCGTTTTCCACAATTAAGTCTATATCATTTATCACTAAATCAATATCCGCATGAAGAGCATCATCACCTGAAAGAATATAATATGTTCCTGCATTTATTGTTAAATTATTATCTGAATGAACTGCATCTTCATAGGAAGAAATATTAAAATCTCCTCCATTTAAAATCAGGTTTAACCCTTTAAGGCCTTTCATACTATCTTCTAGTAAATCCGTTGCATGTACAGTGTCCCCCGAGCCTTCGCCTCGAGTGATTTCGTTTAAAACTTCAACAAAACCTCCACCGCTTGTTATATTAAATGTGCCACCTTCAATTTGTAAAATCTGTTCTGAACTTATGCCATCATTTTGTGCGTTGATGGTAAAATTACCACTTGTGATAATTAAATTGCCTTTGTCAATTTCTTGTGCATTTGCAGTTTTAAGGCCATCTTTTCCCGCGGTAATAGTTAAATCGCTATCAGAAATCGCAAGTAAATCGTTACCAACAATGCCATGTTCTACTGCATTTACAGTAATTGTCGCACTATCAATAATCAAGTCATCACGGCCGTTTATTCCATCATTATATGACGTTGTTACGGTTAAACTTCCATCACCTGTAATTACGGTGTCCGCTTTTGAATATAGTGCTGCCGATGGAAATTCATCGTCAGTTGTTATAATTTCACCTTGAGTGATAGTATTTTCACCCTCTAGCACAATTACCACATCTTTAGCCTCGATAATATTTATGGGTGTAGCGTTTTCACTAACAATATTTGCATTATTCAGCACAAGATAAACCACGCCCTCATCGATATCTTTATTGACGTTTACAGTTATTGTGCTATTTGAATAATCGCCTGTAAATTCATATGTGCCACTTTGTGTAATAAAAATTTCATCGCCATCATAAAACTTAATACTTTCACCTAAATCGCTTAAATGATCGCCTGTAGTATAGACTATCGGCTCTGTATTCATCACGATATCAACATTTGTATCTACTTGCGCTTCTAATTGAGTTGTATTTTGGGTTTCTTCTTGACTGGATACATTATTTATTGTATTATCCACATTATTTGTGGCACTGCAAGAAGTTAACACAAATATTGACGATAACATAAATATTGCTATAGATTTTTTCATAATAATTTCCTTTAATTTAATTGGTTTATAATCCGTTTATAAACAGTTCTTGTTTGCCTATTATAATTTCAAGATTTCCATTTCGTGTTCTAAGTTCATCAACGAATTCTTTTTCTAATTGTATATCTTTTAGTTCAATTTCATAACTAAGCTTAAATAGACTGCCCATATTTGTAGTTTTAGCCGAAATCAATTTTGTGCTTTTCGTAAATTTACTAAATATATCGTCAAATACATTTGTATAATTTAAATTTTCCGGTATTGTAATCTGCAAAGTACGGTTGCCGTTTTCTTTTTCCTGCCCAAAATTCGAAGTATTTAGTATTAGTGAAAAAAGGCAAGCAACAACTGAGAAAACCACTGCAAAAGCAATATACCCCATTCCTATTGTTAGCCCTGTGCACATTGCTGTAAAAATTGCCACAATCTCTTTTGCTGTCCCCGGCATAGAGCGAAAACGCACCAAACTAAATGCACCTGCAACAGCGACACCGGCGCCAATATTTCCATTCACCATGATGATTACCATTGTTACGGCAATTGGCAAAAGTGCCAAAGTTACCACAAAGCCTTTGGAGCTTCGCTCTTTAAAAGAGTATATTTTTGCCATAAACACACCTAAAACAATTGATGTTGCCAAACAGATGAAAAAATCATCCAAAGTGATACTCATACTTGTTGTTGTGTCAAAAATCCCTGCAAATAAATCATTAAGCATGTGACAATCTCCCTAAACTACTTATAAATTGTGGCAAGAAATACGTTTGATATGCTGTTCCGTATTTTGAAAATGATGTTTTATAAATTTTGTTTTCATTTGCAAAATTTATAAACCAAGATGGCAAACCCATTACTGTTTTTACTTCAAGAAGCACATAATCTTGTGATAATACTTCTTTATCATAATCGCTTTCATAAAAACTTATATCATTATCACGCGTTTTAATATTAAAATCAAAAGTTAAGCGGAAATTTTCATCTTTTGTTGAAAAAAACGCTTCTCTATCATATGATAAAAAAACTTTTGGTTTTATATCATTATAGCTTTGTTTAAAATAATCAATCTCATTTAAAATTTGCGATTTTTCTACGGCTTTAGAATTATCGCATAAATAAGACAGTACATTTTTTTGGTTATCATACACTCGTCTTTTATATACAACACCGTTAAATTTCTTTTTAAGTTCAATAAACACTGTGCTGTCTTCACTTGGCTGTCCATAACATCTGATTCTAAGCTTTTCTTTATACTTTGGTTTTTCTAATGAATATCGTATAACTCTAAAATCCTCTGTATCAAAATATATATTGCTGATTTTATGCCTGCCGTATTCGTCTAATTGAATATCACTTGGCAATTCTTTTAAAAGCAGCTCATATTGTTCTTTTGTAAGTATATATTTAAGCTCATAGCGTTTAAAATTTGTTTGCATTATATCTCTCCTTTTGGTGCATCGCTTTATTGTATACGATTATTTTATAAGCTTAACCTTAAACATACTTTAAAAAAGAAAAAAATATTTAAAAAATCACCTTACAATTGCTATAAGATGATTTATTAATCGTTAAACTTAAATTTGCTTTTAAACACAAATGCTTTAGTAATATTTTTGCAATTTCTTAACTTGTTAAACCTCTAAAGAATACCCGGTGTTACGTGTTGCCTTAATTTTTACATCTGTTTCAAGTGATGTCAATTTCTTTCTAAGGTAAGAAATATATACCCATACAACATTTATTTCAGCTTCACTATCATATCCCCAAATTTTTTCCATGAAACGCTCTGTTGGGATAATATGTCCATTATTTATCATAAGCATTTCCATCATCTGAAACTCTTTATTTGCAAGTTTAAACGAGTTTTTTTCAGAATAAAGTTCAAAAGTTTTGCGGTTTAAGCTAATATTTCCTACTGTAAGAACCGATGAAGTACTATCGCTGGGTATTCTAGTAATTGCACGAATTCTTGCAAGCAATTCTTTTGTTTCAAATGGCTTAGTAAGGTAATCGTTAGCACCTAAATCAAGACCAATTACTTTATCATCGACTTGAGATTTTGCAGTAAGCATAATTACAGGAATAAAATTGCCTTTTTCCCTAATAGTTTTTAAAACAGTAAGTCCATCGATTTTCGGCATCATTATATCCAAAATCACAGCGTCATAATTTTCAGTTTTTAAATATTCTAATGCTTCTTCTCCATCATAAACCGCATCAACCGAGTATTTAAAATGTACTAATATTTTAACAAGTGCATTTGAAAGCTCTCGTTCATCTTCGCACAATAACAATCGCATAGTATCACCTCTTAAATTATATTATAACATAAAACTTAAATATACTTTAAAATATATTAATTGTTGGAGAATATCAAATAAATAATTCATCTGCAAATATTGAATTTTTAAATCAAGCTTAAATAAACACAATTTACATGCTTATGTATAAACAAATCAGTAATATGTGTCATCAATTCAATATTTATATGCCCAAATTTAGTGACACAATGACATTTAAGCATGTTTAGTTATACTAAAAAAGCCTAGCTTTTTTAGTATTAAACTTCTTTTACACATTGGTACATGAAAATTATAATACAAAAAGGACGATATCTTATCGGATAAGATATCGTCCTTTTATTTATAATATTATTGGATAATATTGTAATCACATCTTAAATTATACCATTTCCCACTGTAAAACTGTATCTGCTGTTATATCTTCTTTCGCGCTTCTTCCGACAATAACATCAACAAATTCAGGCGAAACCCCTGTGCCGGGACGCTTAGTCATAATATCATCAGATTTAATAATATCACCTTTTTTGATATCATTAATTATAACTATAGAGCGCCTTGCCTCTCTTCTTGGTATATTCTCACATTCAATTATTCTTCTTTCTTCGCTACCTATTGCGCTATCAAGAAGTTTAAAATTATCAATTGCTTTTTTAAAGTCAATCCCATCACCTGCATGATAATGGTCGTTGCCTTGAAGTGTTTTATCAATTGTAAAATGCTTTTCAATTATTTGTGCACCCATCAAATATGCGCCTGTTAAAATCGCCATGTTTTCATCCGGAACAGTGTGGTCACTATAACCTATTTTAAAATTAGGATAAATTCTTTTAAGCGTTTTTATTTGATTTAAATTTGCATCTTTATAATGTGTCGGATACGATAAAACGCAGTGCATAAGGCAAATTTCAGGGCAATTTTCCTCTTTTAAAATTTGAACAGCCCTATCAATTTCATATAAATATGATGCTCCAACTGACAAATATACAGGTTTTTTCTTTTTTGCAATGCGACGTATAAACGGCAAATTTGTTAAATCGGATGAAGATATCTTATGCGCTTTTACAAGTGGGTCTAAAAACTCAACCGCATCATCATCAAACGGTGTAGACATAAAATCCACGCCCTTTTGTTTACAGTAATCGGCAAGATTTGCATAATCCTGCGCATTTAGCATATCATTTTTTAAAAAAAGTTCATATTGTGTTTTTGTCGGCTCTTTTGTTAAATCCCAATACGCAGGCGAATTTTTTGATACAATTGTATTCGCTTTATATGATTGAAATTTAACAGCGTTCACGCCTGATTTTGCAGCTTCATCAATATAAATTTTAGCAGCATCTACTTCAGAAATATTTTTTTCCTTAGCTGTATCAATAAAATTTACACCAATTTCTGCTATTATATATGGCAGTTTCATCAAATTACTCCTTTATAATGAATTAATCAAATCCATAACTCTACTTCTTCCGCCACGCAAATCGTGCGAAAGCAGTGTTTTTTGAATTTCCTGTCTTTCTTCTTTTGGCATATTAATTAACATTTGTAAAGATGCATTAATAATATGCTTCTTAGGGCTCAATCCAAGATAAATAAAACCATTCGCATCGCTTACAAATCCATGGTTTTCTTCTCTTTGATTTTGCGCCATTACAATTGTTGGTACTCCCAGCATTGCAAGCTCGTAGCCTGTTCTGCCTCTTGAAGTTATGCCTATATCGCATTCACTCATAATTTGTGGCATATTTCGAATATCATGTAAAACCGTTATGTTTTCATATTCATTATATTTCATTAAATCATCTATATTTGACTTTGCACGCCCAAGCACAACTGTAAACTTATATTTATTATATTGTTCATCTTTAATTATTTCAAGCAACAAATCTGTGTAGTTTTGAGGGTCTGCCCCGCCAAAGCTTACAAAAACATTCTTAACATCATCTTTTATTTCAATTTGCTCATAAAACATAAATAATTTATTTGCTATAAAATATTTTTCTCCACTATAACAATTCGATAAATTATTATCATCATATAATGCATTAATAATTAAATCTGCCTTGTGAATTCCTTCGCCATCGTCTTCAAAATTAATAATTTTTGCATTAGGCATAATTTCTTTCAAAGCTATCATATAATCTATGCTAGTTGTTAATATATCATTTATAAATACATTATATTGCTCTTTTTTGCATCGCTCAAACAATTCTCCTATGCCGTTTATACCTATAAGTTCATGTGTAGTGCTGCCAAAAACTTTAGGGTCTGTTTGGTTAATATCATAGTAAATATCCGGTCTTGTGTAAAATTCGTCGGCAAGTTCAAGCGCCCTGTAAATATGCCCTGTACCTCTGGTGTTATTACCATTTACATAAAAAGCTATTTTTCTGTGTGCTAAAATATGGCCAACTGCATGCAAATCGCAAAAATTATCAACGTCTATTGCTTCTGCCTCAGATATTTCATACAAATCAAGTTTTTTACCTATCCTTGTGTTTTGTGTAACAATATTTGCCTTTGAAACAACAAACGCACCTGTTTCGGAATAACAAGGAGGCAAAAACTGCCTGTTTAACCTTTTTTCATAATTAGGCACTTTGCTTTCGCCCTCTAGACGCCATGTCAAATGAGGAGCATTAATCGCAGAAATAACAGTATCCAAATTATTGTTAATGCTGTATTCAATTGCATTATCCAATGTCTCGCTAAGTAATGTGGGAGAAGTTGGCTGCATTGTGACGATGTAATCCCATTCTTTATTTGTGCTAATCATCGCATCATAAATTACACTGTCCAGCGTTGTGTCGTCTTTGCAAAGTTCTGCACTTCGCCTGTGAAAACCAACACCCATTTGTGTTGCGATTATCTCAACATCTACACTGTCCGTAGAAACAAGGATATCTGTAATATATTTTGATTTTTTTGCATTGTTAATTGCATAATAAACCAAAGGCCTATTATTTATAAGCCTTATGTTTTTATTGGGGACGCCTTTACTGCCTGCCCTTGCCGGAATTACTGCCAGAATTTTCATACTAACATCCTTTAAATTTTATTTAAAAAAGCGCTTTATTTCTTTTGATATTTATAATTAACGCTATACCCATTACGCTACCTAAAACCCATCTAATAAGCCAAAAATCGAAAAAAACATAATACATAATTAATGCTAAAACCACTAATCCCAAATAAGGCAAAAACATTATGAAGTTAAACGGATAATTGTTTTTAACAATATGCTTTGAAATTAAATGATGAAACACAAAAAGCAAAATATAAGAAATTAAAGTTGTTAATGCTGCCGCAAAGGCACCGAATTTTGGTATAAGGATTAAATTTAATACTATATTACTTGCTGCTGCAAAGAAACTTCCCATTGCAATAAACTTTGTTTTTTTAGAATAATATTCGTGATTTACAGCAAATGTATAAAGCAAGATAAAAAAACTGCTTAGACAGATTATCGGAATAAAAGTTAAGCCATCGTGGTATTCTTCACTTGCATATAATTTGAAAACTTCGGGGGTTAATAATATAAAACCGACAACAAGCCCCGTAAATAAAAATGTATAGTTTTTTGCCCTTTTTAACATTTCCTCGGTTTTGTTATTTGCTGCATATTCAAAATAAAAAGGCACCCATGTATTATTAAAGGAATATCGCAAGCTTTCAAGTACATTTGCAAATGCATAAGCTAAGCCATAAACTCCAACAACTTCAACATTTAATATTTTTTGCAACATTAATCTATCGCTTTGACTTTGGATAATAGTTGATAAACTATGTATTATAAGCGGCAAACACAGTGGTAAGGCGAATGAAAAATATTGTTTATTATATAAAACTTTCCCCTTCTTATAAACTAGAAAAACAATAATTATTGCAGCAATAATATAAATTATACCATTGCCTAAAATTCGTGCCGATGATAAATTTTCAAACATTGCAAAAAATATTAAAAGTAATGATAAGCTGATTGTGCAAACAGATATTAACAAAGCGAGCACGAAATTTTTGCCTGCTTTAAATTCAAATGTTAATTTAGCATTATAAAAATTAACACAAAACATTCCATAAGCATGCGGAATTAATAAAACAGCAAATGCGGAGGGTAATTCCATTAAATTACCAATTTGATTGCTAAAAATAACTGAAATTATCCATATTGAGCTAAATGATAAAAAGGACAAAAACAATGCACTTGATGCAAATTTATTAAATTCATTGTTTTTAAAATGTGCTTTTGCTGTGCCTAAAATACCTGTTACCTGCAAACCAACAAACAATGTTGCAAACGATAACCATGTGTTGTAAACCGAGACCATACCAAACTGCTGTGTACCCAAAATGCGTGAAAAAATAGGCGATGTAAAAAAAGAAATTGCATTAAGCAAAACCGCACTTGCAATATTAATTGCGGCAATTCGATTAATTTCAGGCTTTTGCGCCATTTTTCCATCCCCTTTTTAAGCATTTATTTTCATGAAATCAGTTTATTTCCATTAATTATCAAACTTTGCTCATTTTAGCTTTTATAGATACTGCCAAAATTAATTCACTATTTCATTTAATGCATTTTTTATTAATTCACATGAATTTTTTGGCCAAAATTCTTCTGTAATTACTTCAATTTTGTTTTTATCATCATTTTGTAAAATATTTTGCAATAATTCTTTTGCACTTTCAACTCCATTCGCAAGTTTTAAATCTAGCATCGGCTGTGTATTGCTGTGTGGGCACATTAGCGGTATAAACAATTTTGTGCCGTTTACCGCTGCAATTTCAAATGCAGTTGTGCTGTCTGCCACAATTTGGAATTTATATTTTGCAATGTATGAATATACATTTGCACTTTTATCATCGTCAATTTTGATTAAATTATCACTGTGTGCTTTTTTTAAATCTGGGTAAATTTCACGCCAATGTGCACACTCTTTTGGATGCAATTTACATATAGTTTTAATATTTTTCTCTTTTGCAATTTGTGCAAAAGAGAGCATAAAATCAACAAATTTATTGCCAAGGCTTGGCTGAGAATAAAAAACAATCTCATCTTCAATTAATTTTTCGGCTTTATATAACTCTAGACTTTTTTCTAAAAAAGGATAGCCTGTGATATTAATTTTTGTTTTATCACATAAAACACATTCGTTTGCAAAAAAATTATTAAACGCAAACAAAACATCAGGGACATATTTCCCCTCATCACTTTTATCAGAAAATAAATACGATATATGGTTATAAATATGCCCATGCTGAAGCTCAACAATTGGAATATTTAACTCATTTGCGCTTTTTATCATCATTAAAGTTGTTACATTATAATAGCATTTAACAACAATGGCTTTCGGCTTTATTTTTTTTAGCATCTTTTTAAAATATGGCACAAAAGCCTTGTGAGCGCAAATTAAATATATTATTTCATTCTCTAATGCATTGATATCGCTCTTTGTGATATTTGTACTGAATTTTTCATTAACTGATTTGATGACGTTTTTTAATTCTTGGTAGGCTTTTTCATCTCTTATTTTTTTTCTAAAAAGCCTAAAAAACAATTTATATAAATACCCTTTAAATATAGCAGGAGAAATATTATTCATATTTTTTGCATATTGCGGAATATTTATAAATTCTTGTAAATCCAGCAATTTTTGAACTGATAAATTCTCTGTGTCGATTAAATCAAAAAAAGGGTTTATTAATTCATTCTCTAATTTTCGTTTGTCGTCTGTATAAAAAAACAGAACATCCGATTTACTAATATTTATATTTTTAAAATTTTGCACTATACTTGCAAAAAACGCACAGAAAAACAATTTAATAAACTTAGATTTTGCAGCTTTAGGATAAATTTCCTCTACACCGTCAGAGCTATACAAACATTTTTCTGAAACAGTAAAACGCAACAATTGCCAATAAGGTATATTATTATATTTTAAAGAAAACAAATTGTTTTCCTTTTCAAATTCGGCAAATTGCGCTGTAGAATATTTCATTTTAATCATATCCAACTCTCACATATTAATCGGTGCCTATACACACCCAATTTTTCATATATATTTCATCATTTTTAGTAACGTTTCTCCATCTGTTTGGGGCAATTACAAGTTTGTTTTCACTTTGCGAAAGGTATTGTGCCCAAAAACTAAACGTGCTGTTTGACATTATAAAATTTTTGCAATTATACATAAGCCGAAGTTTTTCATAAACTGCATCATTTCCACTTTCAAAATATACTTCTTCATTATCAATAAAATCAAAATTTTCTTTAACCCATTGCACATCGTCCGAAAAAAAGAAAAACACAGGATTATTTAAATTTTCTTTGCAATATTTAATTGCATATTCAAAATAATTGATTGTGCAAACATTGCAATCTTGCGCATTTGCGTCATTTTCTCCTGTAACAAAATCGCCTCTTCTAACACTTACACAAACGGAATTTGTATTCCTTATTGCATCATAAAGCTTTGCATTTTCTTTATTTTCTGCATGAACAGGTGTGAAACTTTCAATAATTATTTCTTTTATTTCATCGCTATAAAGTGGTGTTTCAAAATAACCCTCGATGCAACTATATTTTTTTTGTTTTATTTTAAACGGATAATAGCCATATGAATAATAATATACACCAAAATAATTTAATAATTTTTGAATTGTTTTTTGAAATTTTTGAACCTTATCTACATCAGCCTTTAAAACAGCATATCTTATAAAGTGCATCGCATTTCGAAGAAACAATTGCACTAAACTTCTTTTGCTTTTATTTACAATTGTATATTTTGCATTAAAATCGGCCAAATTATCGTTTTTAAAACTACCGCCAAGTTCAATTAAAATTTGGGGCTCTGTACAATTATATTTTTGCGCATATTTAACAGCTAGATACTTTGCAGCGGCAAATTGAAACATTTGGTTTCCTAAATTGCCTGTACTTCTAAGCGAAATATATTTTTTTTGCACCATAGCCTCCATACATTAAAATTTATTAAGCTCTTTTTCAAGTTCTTTAGCCAAATTTTGATAATTATATTTAGCGATATAATCATTATTTGAGTTTAAGTTTATATTATTATTTTCTTTAAAATACAAATATTGCATTTTAATATATTCTTTTAACTTAATAAAATCTTCTTCATTATTTGCCTGTTCATGACAAATTCCAATATTGGCATTTTCTATGATTTCTTTATGTTTGCTGTTTTTTATTTCACCTGTCATACATGCAATAATTGGCCTGCCCGACATCATATATTCAGAAAGTTTTCCTGTTATATAGCCATAAATGCTTTTTGTATTCCATGCACAAACCAAAAGCATTGCGCTATCTTGTTGCAGTTTAAGCGCTTCTTGCCTTGGTAATACACCAAAACTATATGCAAATTCAATTGCATTTGCATTTTTTGCCTGTGCTAAAAACCTGTCAGTGTCCCCACCTGCATAATTGATTTTTACTTTATTTTCGTTTAAGACGTTTTCTTTTTTCAGTTCTGCCAACGCTTTAAAAACCGGCGATAAATCATAAATCATTTCACCTTTTGAATAAAGTACTCCGGTGTAAGTCAAATAAAATTGTTTTACGCCTTCATCTTTTTGTTTATCGTCTAAATCATAACCATTTGGTATGAAAATATATTTTTGCTCTTTTGGCATACTTAATATTTCGTTTAAAGTGTCCCACGCCATTACAATGCAATTTGCATTTGATGTGTTATTCTTTGCAAAATTTTTATAATAACTGCTTAAAATCGCATGTTTTTTTGGCAGATAAACAGGGTCGCGAAAATCTGCCAACCAAACTGTATTTTTATTCGTTTTCTTTATATTTTTTGCAACTAAGTGCGGCCAAATTGGGCCAAAACTGGATATAATTATATCATAATTTAGATTGTTATTTTTATAGTATTTTATTGCTTGATTAGCTTGAGCTACATCTTTAAAAAAACGGACAATATCTATAATCGACTGCTTTATAAAGCTTGTCTCCTTTGGGGTAACCATGCTTTGCACATATTTAGCACTCTCTTTTTGGTTTGTAGCATCTTGTTTTTCATTTTTTCTTTTGTAATACATTCTTAAAAACGCATTATTTTTGACTATATGATATTTATTTATATATTTTTCATCTTTTTGCAAAGTGACATCTAACTTTTGCCTGTTTCCGTCTCTTTTTTCACAAGAAAAATCTTTTTCATCGGTAAGTACATCTATAGTGAATTCACCATTTTTTGCAAGGTATTTTAAAAGCTTTGTCCACCTTATTGCACCTATTCCTTGTACGGGTGTAATATATTCGCTAATAATTAAAATTTTCTTCATGATTACCTCCCCACAATAGTTTATTTGCTAATTTTTTTAATAAACAACAGCCCTTTTGCACCAAACAATTTATATATTGTTGCTGCCATTCTATTTTTCTTTCGACAGTTTTTGTCGTTTAAAACAATATTCACTGTTTGTTTTAGTCCTTGATTTATCCTATTAAAATTTTCTTTTCTTAGCTCTTTTGGCAACCTTAAATAAAGTTGACAATAACTGCTAAACTTTCTTGACGCAGCCGAATTTAAAAGATTAGGCTTTGTTAGGGCAAAAGTATAAATTTCATCTACGGCGTCTAATTGATCAAGGTTTTTTTTGCTGTATTTTGCCGCCATAATGCTGTTTTCCCTTTGAAAATAAGCAAATAGCGGTAATTTTAAATGCGCAACACTTTCACTTGCATTTAATATTTTATAAGTTGTGAATAAATCCTCACAATTTTTGCCGACAGGGTATAAAAATTCCTTTGCTAATTTTGTTTTGTAAAGCTTTCCCCATGCATTTGTCGTATATTCTTTTTGATATAGCATCTTTTCAATGGCAAGTTCACTGTCCATTAATTTAGGTTTAATATAGTCTAATTTTTCAGGATCTGTGTATTTTGTGGCATAAAACCAATTTGCAATTACTGTGTCTGCATTGGTTTCTTTTTGTGCCTTTAATAGGTATTCTATTGTAGTTGGCAATGCCCAATCATCGCTATCTATAAATAGTATAAATTCGCTGTTAACGGTTAAAGTGCCTGTGTTTCTCGCATCAGATAGACCACCGTTTTTTTTGTGAATCACTGAAATGTTTTCATAGTTTTTTGCATATTCATCGCATATTTTAGGGCTGCTGTCTTCACTTCCGTCATTAACTAAAATAATATCAAAATCATTATAAGATTGACTAAGCAAACTGTCCACACATCTTTTTAGATATTTTTCGACATTATATACAGGCACAACAACACACAATTTTTTTATCTCTATATTATTATGTGCCATAAAATTCTCCTTTTATTTGCATCTTAATAAATATAAATCTCTTAATTTCTTCGCTTCGTTTTTAATATCAAATCCTGATTTTATTATCGCATCATCAAAACTTTTTCGTGTTTTAATCTTATCATATTCTTTTAAAATAATATTTGCCCATTCTTCGTCCGTTTCATTTAAATGAACGCTATGGGCAAGGCTAGTTAGCAAAGCCTCTTTCGAGACAGTGTCCGAGCATATAAATAAAAGCCCGTTTGTTTGCGCCTCAGGTGCAACCACCGGCATGCCTTCAAAAAAGCTTGGCAAGCAAAAAACATCCATAGCCGAATAGATTTTACTGATATCTTTTCTGACACCGGCAAAAACAACACTGTCTTTTATTTTATCATCGTCATTAACAATATTTTTAATTTCACTTAAAAGCTCACCTGTTCCAAGTAAAAGTAATTTTGCATTAGTTTTTTTACTTTTTACTGCCTTGAAAATTTCTATAAGCTTTTTATGATTTTTTTGATGAAAAAACCTTCCGGCATGTCCAATTACAAAATCATTTTCATCTAAATTGAACTCTTTTCTATATGATTTTCTATCATTTTCATCATATAAGAAAGCAATTGTGTCTATAGCATTTGCAAAAACCGTGACTTTTTTACTATCGTACAATTTATCGCCATACATCCAGCGTCCTGCAAGCTCTCCACATGCGACATAATCTGTTGCAAAAAGCCTTACAAAAGGCCTTAGCATATACTTTGCAGCAAGACGCATTTTGCTTTCGCTTTTGTGTGCACTTGAATGACTATGACAAATTCTAACAGGAATTTTAGCTTGCATTGCTGCAAAAAGCGCAAAAACACTCAGTGTGTTATTATGTATATGCACTGCATCATATTTATTTTTTTTAAATTCATTTTTCAAAAACGCAATTTGTTTTATAGGATTTTTAACACTTGGCATTAAATATTTATTTGCATTTATTTGCGATATATCATCAGCTTTTATATCTTCTGAGTTGTCATCAATAAAAATATCGAAAACTATATCATCGCTATTTATATTTTTAACATAGGATAACACCATTGTTCTTACGCCACCGGTATTCCATTTGCCCACAATTTGTGCAATGCGTAATTTTCTTTGCATGTGTTCATCCTTTCTATAAGTTAAAAAATATTTTTTTTCATAATGTTATACTTTAATATTAACAAATGCAGTAAATTTACTTAAATTAATATGCGCCCTTGCCTGTGAAAACAACAATAACTGTCTTCAATATTATTTTTATATCGGTTAAAAACCCTTGTTCTTCAACATATTGTAAATCTAAGCTCATCCACTGTGAAAAGCTTATGTCACTGCGTCCACTTATTTGCCAATAGCATGTTAAGCCCGGTTTTACTGTAAGCCTGCCCCAATCCCAATCGCTGTATTGGTCGACTTCTCGCTGTAGTGGCGGCCTTGGCCCGACAATGCTCATCTCACCTTTTAAAATATTAAAAAGCTGTGGCAGCTCATCAATACTTGTCTTTCTTATAAAACTGCCGACAGAAGTAATTCTTGGATCTTTTGCAATTTTAAAAGTGGGCCCGTCGCTTTCGTTTTGGCTTTGTAGTTCTGCCAAACGGCTTTCAGCATCTTTATACATACTTCTAAATTTATACATATTAAAAATTTTGCCGTTTTTGCCAACCCTTGGCTGTTTAAAAATAATTTCACCTTTAGAATTAAGTTTTATTGAAATTGCTGTAATCAGCATTATCGGCCATAAAAGCACTATTCCTATAAAGCTTAAAACGACATCCATGCTTCGCTTTACAATATCCCATACAATGCCTTTATTCGGCGCGCTTCGCACAGCCATAAGTTTTAAATTACCTTGCACCTCTACCCTTGGAACTGCCGGAATAAAGTCATTATACACTTGAATTACCGAAACTTTCACGCCAAATCTTCCGCCTGCGCTTACAAGTTTACCGATAATTTCTTCACTAGCCTGTGGCATGGCAATAATAAGCTCGTCTATTTCCTCATTCATCAGCGCTTCTCTCACAGCATCAATATCGCCCTTGTATTCTGATTTTGGCAACAAGTTTTCATCTTTGCATTCGGGCGCATAATAACCTTTAAATACACATCCAAAATGTTTGTCCTTTATTACATTATTATAATAGCGAAAGGCAAGTTCTCCCCAGCCTACAAGAATAACATTCCAAGGCTCAAGGCCGTTTTCTCGCCTTTTTATCTGACGTTTATACAATAATACCCTTTTAACAAAAACAAAAACGCACGATATAATGTAAAAAAACGCAAGCCCCAAACGTGTGAATTCAACTAATCGAAACACATATAAAATTGCTCCTATTGTGATTACACCAAGGCCGTTAACACATAAAATAGCAAAAAATTCTTGCCATGTGCCACTTTTGTAATTTGGATTATATAAATTTAAAAAGCTGTACAAAATTATTATAACTAGCGCTGCACAAAAAGCAGCAAACATACTTTGCGGTTGCAATACTAAATCATAATTTTCGCTTACACCCTCAATTCTTGCAACAACGGAAATACGCAACCATAAAGACATAACAAAAGAAAGCATTATTATAAAAACATCTAAAATAATGCTAAAAAACATGAAGTTTGCCTTCTTATTCTTACGCATTTTTACCCCCTTTGTTTTTACTTATAATATAGATAGTGTCGAAAATAGTTGATACTAATTGACTATGATTTGTACATTTTTTTATTAGTAAAATTTATGATTAATACTTTAATATTACTAAATTATAAACTATTTTGCAAATTTTGCTGCGGCTTTATATGTATTTTCCATAAGCATCGCCCTTGTCATTAAGCCGACGCCTCCGGGCACAGGAGTGATAAACGCAGCCTTTTCACACGCTTGTTCAAAGGCAACATCTCCGCACAGCTTGCCCTCTTCATTGCGGTTAATGCCAACATCAATAATAATTGCACCTGGTTTTATCATATCTTTTGTGACAAAGCCTGCCTTACCTATTGCTGCAACTAAAATATCAGCATTTGCACATATTTCTTTTAAATTTTGAGTGCGTGAATGGCAAATTGTTACTGTAGCATTTGCCGCACAAAGCAATAAGGCAGCAGGTTTTCCCACAATATTACTTCTGCCGATTATCACAGCGTTTTTGCCTTCAATTTGAACCCCAGTGCTTTTTAACATCTCCATACAACCTGCCGGTGTGCATGGTAAAAAGCAATCTTCACCTATAACCATTCTCCCTACATTAATAGGTGTAAATCCATCGACATCTTTTGCGGGGTTAATTGCATTTATAATAGTATTTTCATCAATATGTTTTGGCAGTGGTAATTGAACCAATAATCCATGAATATTTTCATCGTTATTGCATTCCTCAACTTTATTTAAAAGTTCCTCTTGTGTTGTAGTTTCAGGCATAGCAATAACATCTGATAAAATCCCGCATTCGTCACAGTCTTTCGCTTTTCCTGCAACATATGTTTTACTGGCTGGGTTTTCGCCTACAATTATAACACTTAACCTTGCACTTACACCTGTTTTGTCTTTAAGCTCTTTAACTTTAAGTGCAATTTCCTCTTTTTTTTGCTTTGCAATTTCTTTGCCGCTTATTAATTGTGCGCCCATCTTTTACCACCCTTTTAAAATTAGTTTAAGTTTATCTTACTGTTTTAAATATTATTGTGTTATTTATCTTCTTTTTCTTTGGCAGATTCTTCATTATTTTCTTCTTCGTTTTTATCATCGTTTGTTTCGCTCGAAACTTCGTTTAAGTTATTATCTTGGTCAATTTCTACTTCGTTTTCTTTTTCTGCCTTTTTATTCTCTGCTTCATCATTTGTTTGTGTGTTTTCTTTTTCTTCTTTTGTTTCTTCTTGTTGTTTTTTATATGCTTTTAAAACATCTTCTTGCGTTGGCATTTCTTCACTTGCTTTCCACTTCATATTAACAAGCGGAGATTTTTTATCCTTAGGGTCAACCATGAAATCATAGCTTACCATTAAAGGTGTATCTTTGAATTTTTTGCGGAAATATGCCCAAAGTAAAAATGCAATTAACGCTGTGAACACAGCAATTGCTTGGCTTACACGAATGCCACCGATTGCCTCAAGGCTGTCTGTGCGAAGACCTTCGACAACTGCACGCTCTATGCCATACCATATAAAATACAAAAGAAAAATTTCGCCGTTAAATTTACGTTTTTTGCTATAAGCTGCAAGTAAAACAAAGCCCAGCAAACACCAAAGTGATTCATATAAAAAAGTTGGGTGTACAGGCAAACTAGGGTCAATTACTACACCGCTTTGTGCTAAAACATCTTGTGTTGCGGCTAAATATGCCGTTGTACTTTCGCTTATCATTCCAAAAACTGATGTTGTATTTGTGCCAAAAGCCTCTTGGTTAAAAAAGTTTCCCCATCTTCCTATACCTTGCCCTATTAAAAAACCCATTGCGACTAAATCCACAGTTGGGAAAAAAGGTATTTTACGAAGTTTTGTAAAAAGCACAGCCGAACCAAACCCCATAATAACTGCACCATAAATTGCAAGCCCACCATCTCTTATGCTTATCATATCAATGATACTTTCATATTCAAACGGCGCAAACATTACATAAAAAGCACGTGCACCAACAACTGCTACTATTGTGCTTAGCATGATTACATCTATAAGCCTATCATCATTAACGCCAAAGCTACGGCTTTTTTTAAGAACAAAAACTATCGCCAAAAGCATTCCTAAAGCTATACAAATACCATACCAATATATATTTACTCCACCAATAGAAAAAGCAACTCTGTTTACTTCAAGTTCAATTCCAAGCTGTGGAAAACTTACATTATTTATCATTAATTTATCCTTTCGATTTCAAAAAGCCTTTACTATTCAATGCTTACTCGGCATTTATTGGGTTAATTATAATTGTTGCACTTTTATTTTCAAACAAGACTTTACTTAACATATTATTAACGTCTTTTAATTTAAGTTGCGCTAGTGTTTGCATCATTTGTTCAGGTGTGCGATTTTTAAAAAACACCCACGCAAGCCCATTTGCAACATCATCGACATTTTCAAGGCCTTGCACAAATTCGCCATACATTAAATTTTTACAAAGATTAAACATTTGCTCATTTACACCGTTTTTGCGCAAATTTTCAATTTCATCAAGCAACAATTTTTTAACTTCTTGCGGTTTGTTTGTCTCACCACTAAAAAGTATGCATGTTGCGCCGTTTATATTTAAAAATTCGCCTGAAAAACCGGGTGCAACAAGACCTTCATCGTATAATTTTCTGTAAAGAGGTGTCATGCTTCCGACAATAAGCTCTGTTAAAATATCACATGTAACTTCATCTTTAATAATACTTTTCGATGATAAATCAAAAGGTTTTTCTTTAAATGCAATGCACAAATGCGGTTTAGCCACTGCCATTTTAAATGTTAACTCACTTTTATGAACAAATTCGTCTTCTGCCTTTGGCATCATTACAACAGGTGTGCTTTTTGCTTTAATATTTGCTCTTTCACAAGCATTTAAAACAGTTTGCATGTCAATATTTCCGGCAACAGCAAGCACCATATTCTCCGGCCTATAGAATGCATCGGTGCATGTGTATAAAAGCTCCGGTGTGATTTCGGATATGCTTTCAACTGTTCCTGCGATATCATCTTTTACGCTATGGTGCCCATAAAGACACGATAATGCCCCCATCATCAGCCTCCATTCGGCTGAATCATCATACATTTTAATTTCTTGTCCAATTATGCCTTGTTCTTTTAAGACGCTTTCATCTGTAAAATATGGTGTGGAAACAAAACTTAACAATATATCAAGGTTTTCATCAATATGGTCAGATGCTGTGAAAATATAGCATGTTTTATCAAAACTTGTATAAGCGTTTGCACTTGCTCCTGTTTTCGCATAAAGTGAAAATGCATCTCCATCTTCGTTTTCAAACATTTTATGCTCTAAAAAATGCGCAATGCCTGCCGGCACATTCATTTTTTTATAACCATACATAAAATCTCTGTCTATGCTTCCAAATTTAGTTCCATAAATTGCGTGAACTGTATTAAAATTTTCCATATTTTGAACTAGCACTGTAAGTCCGTTTTCAAGAACTATTTGCTCGTATTGCATATCATAGAAAGTTGACATTGGCAATGTTTTCATGCGTTTTCCCCCTTTGTGATTAGATATTCAACCGAGAGAGAAAATCTTTTTAAAATATCATTAATCTCTTGTGTTGTGACTGTTTCTATTTCGTTTATCATTTGTACGGGGGTTCTTATATCTTCTCCCCTTAAAATTTCAGAAAAATACCAACTTTCAAGCCCACCTAGCAAATCTTGTACACTTCTTAGACGTTGTTGCAAATTAATTTTAATTTCTTTTAATTCTTTTTCTGTTATTTCACCATTTTGCAAATTTTCAAGTTCAGTTAAAATTGCATTTCTTGCGGCAGAAGTATTCTCATGCTCTATTCCGCTGTCAATAAACAAAACACCATTTCTGGCCTCGCTGTGTGCACTGCAATAATAACAAAGGCTTTGTTTTTCCCTTACATTTAAAAACAAACGTGACGTTGCAGTTCCACCTAAAAGCGCACTTGCTACTCGAAGCACTATAAAATCACGGCCTCTGGCAGGTTTTTGCATAGTGAAAATCATGCAAAGCTTACTTTGCACTGTGTCCATCTCTTCAATAAACTGTTGTGCATTTGTTTTTTCCATAGCATTTGCCGGGGCTATTTTTATAGGGTTTCTATCAATTTTTGTTATATATTTGCAAACATGGCCACTTATTGCTTTAGCATCAGCACCAAAAACCATAACGTCTATTTGTGCTGTTTTTATTATATTTTCCCACGCATCGGTTACATTTTTTGCACTTAAGCTTTTAACTTCTTCTATATAACCGTTTCTCTCAATTCCCTCGGGGGCATCTTGATAAAATTTTCTGCGTGCTTGACGAATACAATAGCCACGTTTATCGTTAATTTCACTAAGTAGCTGTTCATAAAGTTGTTCTTTTTCAATTTCAACGTTTTCTTCGTTAAAAACACCATTAATTAAAAATGGACGAAACGCAACATTTAATGCCATATCTGCATATTCTTGTGATAGTTTTTCGTCGTTTAGTGCATATTTATCCTGTATTCCTGTGACAGAAACCCCTAAAACCCTATTCGCACCAACTGTGATTAAATCTACAGAAAGTGAAGCGCCGTAAAGCGCAGCCAGCCTTTTTGAAAGCTCTGACATATCAGGGCAATCTGCATAGCTTCTTTCCATTAAAAATGGCAAAAGAGCCTCTGCCGTCGCCTTATCTTTTTTTGATGGCCATGTAAAATATATTGCTATTCGGCAACGTTTGAATTTTTCTGCCGGAAACTCTGTTATATTAACGCCATTTTCAATGTTAATTCTGTTCATTAAAATCTCCTAAATTTAATATATGCTAAATGCATTATGCTACGCCTAAATATTCTTCTAAGGTGATGCCTTGTTCCATAATTGTATGTGAATGCTCTGTTCCTACATATCTGAAATGCCAAGGCTCATAGCTTATTCCTGTAATCGGTGTTGTTCCATCAGGATAGCGTAAAATAAAGCCATAATCGGCACAATGCTCTTTTGCCCATTGTAGCTCGGGTTCGTTTTCAAGTTCCGGCACTAAGCTTGCACCTGTGTCATCAAGCGGAACTAAATCTATCGCAAGCCCTGTTTGATGCTCGGAAGTCCCCGGTAAATTCCTAAGCAAACTTGTCGCAGTATATGCTTCTTCTTCGGTCATGCCCTGCGCTAAATAATCTTGATACATACTTTCGAATAAAATATCCTGCGTTTCATAACTTCTGTATGCTGAACGCAAATATAAATTATAACCTTCTGCCGCCGCATCTTCAAACATTCTTGTAAGCTCTTCAAGTATTCTTGAATCTATAAGCTGTGAGGAAGCCGGTGAAGTAACAGGCCCGGTAACCATTTGACTAGCTGCCTCGAAATCTTGTGGAATTGGATTATTGGGCCCCACAAGATAAAGCGCCCATGTCATTTCAGGTGCAAAACTTTGCTGTATTTCTTCATATGCAGGTTTTTTGTTTAAATTTATACTTAAATTATTGTTGGAAATATTGCTTTTATCTTGATAATTAACATTATTCACGCCTTGCACAGTTAAAATTTGTGTTGTGATTATAGCCGCAAGTACAAAAATTATTGCAAAACTAAATACACTAAACGCAACTAATTTTAAAACATTAAGTTTACGAGGTTTGCCTGAGCTATCTTTGTTTAAATTAAGTATTAACGCTTTTGCACGATCAGAAACATTTTCTTTTTTAACTATTTCACTTGATATACTTTTTTGTTGTGCTTTTTGCTCTTTCTCTTGTATTTTAGCCGCAACGGCCAATGCACGTTTTTCATCTTTTTCTTGTTTTTGCTGTGCCTTAAGCTGTTCGTTCTCAAGTTTATTTTGTGCTTTTATTTTGGCATTATGTGCGCTTAGTACGGCTCGTTCTTCTTGTTTCTTTGCTTTGGTTACGGCATCTTGTGCACGTTTTATTTTTAGCTTTTCTTGACGCTCTGCGTTTTTAACTTTAGCACGAGCATTTGATTCTTTAATTTTCGTGCCACAAATTGTAATTAGAGAAGCCGTTTTATTAAATAGCGCCTTTAAGCACTTTGCAATAAAAATTGCAGAAATTTTTATTGCTTTTGCTATATAAACTAAAGCAGTTTTTAACGCTTTAACAGTATAAACTACAGTTGTTTTAACAGCCTTTGCTGTGTATATTGCTGTAATTTTAACTGCTTTTGCAAAATATATGGCAGATATTTTTATAGCCTTTGCAATTGCTTTAGCGGCAACAGCAACAAATTTTATAATATATTTTGCAGCTATAGACAAGCATTTTGCTATAAACTTACTTGATGCAACAAT
>CAYJGV010000026.1:0-22573 GCA_964369715.1 uncultured Bacteroides sp.
TTTTTGTGTTATAATATAATAATTAACAAATAAATTTTTTTATTATGTGAGAGGTTTTATGACAAAACAAGAATTATTTAATAAATCTAAAATGTTGCCGCTTTTGCCGGGAATTTATATAATAAAAGATAAAAGTGATACTATTATTTATATAGGTAAGGCGAAAAAATTGCGCACTCGTGTTTCGCAGTATTTTAGAGATGGTGTTTTGCATGACACAAAAGTCACAAGAATGATTTCATCTGCTTTTACTTTTGATGTGATTGTAACACAAAGTGAATTTGAAGCATTAGTACTTGAGTGTAGTCAAATAAAACAACATAAACCAAAATATAATATCTTATTAAAAGACGATAAAGGGTATTCCTACATCAAAATATCTAAAGAAGAATATCCACGTATAAGCGCATGTTTTGCAAGCGAGCTTGATAATTCGGCAAACTATATAGGGCCTTATATGTCCAGTTATGCTGTGCATGAATTGGTAGAAACCACAAATGATGTTTTTAAATTACCAAGATGCACAAGAAGATTTCCGCAAGATTTTGGCAAAAAGCGTCCATGTTTAAATGCACATATTGGCAAATGCATGGCGCTTTGCACAGGTAAAATAAGTAAAACTAATTATGATGATATTATTCAATCAGCAGAAAAAATGATAAAAAGAGGGCAAAGTGACATTGTAAAGCAATTGCAAGAAAAAATGCTACTATGTGCAGAAAAAATGGATTTTGAACGTGCGGCAATTATACGAGATCAGATTAAATCTATTGAAAAATTATCAAAAGGGCAAAAAATTATAAGAAGCGAAATTAAAGAGCAAGATGTTTTAGCATTTGCAGGGACAGCACATGCCACATGTGCTGCAATTCTACGCTTTAGAGATGGTCGACTTGTCGATAAAAAAGAATTTGTTTTCTATGATACGCAAGATATTGAAATGCTGCGTGAAGAATTTTTACCACAATATTATCTAAATGAAAATGAAGAAATCCCAAGAAGTATTGCAGTAGATGCACTATTACCTGATGCTGAAAATCTAGAGCAATTATTTAGTGAGACAAAAGGCATTAAGGTGAAGATTGTAAACCCTAAACGTGGAGATGTTTTGCAATTAATAGAGATGGCAAAGACAAATGCTATTGAAAGACTTGCACGTGAGAGTGGCAGGTTTGCTAAAGAACAAAAAATATTAGATGAAGCTGCAAATTTAATGGGACTTGAAAACATACCAAAAATAATCGAAAGCTATGATATTTCAAACTGGGGCGACGGGACAAGCGTTGCGGGCATGGTTGTTTTTAATGACGGTAAACCGTTTAAAAAAGGTTATAGACGTTTTAAAATGAAAGAGGTTTTAGGCACAGACGACTATAAATCGATGCAGGAAACTTTACAAAGGCGAATTGCTGAATTTGAAAAAGAAAATCCGAGTGGACAGTTTGCAATTAAACCGGATTTAATTTTACTTGATGGTGGCAAAGGCCAAGTTTCTGTTGTTAAAAAAATAATGAAAAACACAAGCTTTAGTGATGTACCTATTTTTGGCATGATAAAAGATGATAAGCACAGGACACGTGGACTTATAAATAGTGACGGAGCAGAAATTTCACTTGCTATGCATAAAGGTGTCTTTGCGTTTATAACGCAAATTCAAGACGAAACACACCGCTTTGCAAACGATTACAGAAAACGTATGCAAAAATGCAAAACATACTCTTCTACTTTGCAGAAAATCGAGGGTGTTGGCCCTGCTTCTGTAAAAATTATGATGGCACATTTTAAAACTATTAACGCAATTAAAAATGCAAGTGAAGAAGAAATTGCGAATGTAAAAGGCATCAACAAAAATATTGCAAAAGCGGTTTATGAATATTATAATAATTTAACTTGATATATCTTTTAAATAATATTATAATATATTTATATTTTATTGTTATGTAACGTTAAAAAATAAGATAAATAAAATTTTTATATAAAGTGCAAGGAGAATTTATGCGAATTATTGCAGGTGCATCTCGTGGCATAAAATTAAATACATTAGAAGGGCAAGAAATAACACGTCCCACAATTGAAAGAGTAAAAGAGGGTTTGTTTAGCTCGATACAATTTATACTTGAAGGTTCAAATGTTCTCGATTTATTTGCAGGCAGTGGGCAAATAGGTATTGAAGCGCTATCAAGGGGTGCATCGCATTGCACTTTTGTTGACGATAATATAAATGCAATCGAAATAATAAAAACTAATTTACAACTTGCAAACTTACAAGATAGAGCCACTGTCATTCAAACTGATGCATTTTCATTTATTGATAAATCAGCAGAAAAATTTAATATAGTTTTTCTTGACCCACCTTATAAATCAAATGTATTACAGGATATTTTACCTCAAATTTCAAAAATTTGTAAAAGTGAAGCAATAATTATTGCCGAAAGTGAAAAAAATGCTAAATTGGATTCAAATTATAATGATTTACTAATGAAAAAACATTATAAATACGGCAGTGTTTCAGTTACCAAATATATTAAATTTGAATAAATTTCTAAAGAATGGAGCCCTAGCTTTATGAGTAAACGCATTGCTATTTGCCCCGGCAGTTTTGACCCTGTAACATATGGTCATATTAATATCATTAAAAGAACAGCCTTATTGTTTGATGAAGTTATTGTGCTTGTTTTGATTAACCCTAACAAAAAGCCAACTTTTACACCAAGTGAAAGACTTGATTTTTTACATAAAGTGACAAAAGATATTGACAATGTTAAAATTGATTCTTATGAAGGGCTTCTTGCAAAGTATGCCAAAGATGTAAACGCATGTACACTTGTAAAAGGCCTTAGAGCCGTAACGGATTTTGAATTTGAATTTCAACAAGCGCTTACAAATAAAAAACTAAACCCGGACTTAGAAACAATGTTCATGATAACCGACACAAATTATATGTATTTATCTTCTAGCATGGTGAAACAAGTTGCACATTTTGGTGGAGATGTAAAGGATTTTGTACCAAGTGAAATATACAGTGATGTATTAAAACGTATTATGAAAAACAATTGATATTAGGAGGATAATATGAAAATTGATAAATTCATTGACGAAATGGAAGAAACTATTGAAATTTCTTCAAGTGTCCCATTTACAGGCGGCAAAAAAATGGTGGATGTTGACAGAATTAGAGATTTGCTTGATCATATGAGAGATGCTATTCCAAGAGAAATTGTTGAAGCAAAAATAATTATGCAAGATAAAAAACAAATAATATCAGAAGCAAATAAAGAAGCTGTTGCAATTTTGCGTCGTGCCGAAGAGCAAGCAAGAAAACTTATCGATAAAGAAGAAATTGTAGCAAAAGCTAAGGCAGAAGCTGAAACCATTGAAAGAGAACAGGCAAAAGCTGCAAAAAATATACATGACAAAATGGTTTTATATTGTGATAATATGTTAAAGCAATCAGAAGATCTTATGAGCAAAAATATTAAAGAAATCACTGTTTTAAGAAATTCTTTAAACAATAAAATTAAAAAATAAATTCAACTTGGTTTTTCAAAATATTGGAAATAATAATCGGTTAGTTATGCTTGACTTTTTAGTCTTATTGATATATAATACTTATAAGATATTATTTTCTATTATTTGAAAGGAATTGAGCGTTATGGAAAAACGCAATACATTGCAAAAAAAAATTATTTTAGATGCAGTTTTAAATTTAAAAAATCATCCAACTGCAGATGATGTATATCGCCGTGTTATACAAGATTACCCAAATGTCAGCAAGGCTACTGTTTACAGAAATTTGTCTGGGCTTGCAGATGATAATATTATTCGTCATATTCCTGTTTGTGATGGTGCAGATAGGTTTGATCATAATTTTTCTACGCCACACAATCATATTGTTTGTAGAAAATGTGGAAATTTTTGTGATGCACCTATCATTAACACTGAGGAAATTGATGCACTTGTTACAATGCAAACAAGTTTTTCTGACATAAAGCATGAAATTGTGTATACAGGTATATGCCCTGATTGTCAAATCAATAATAATTAATTATGTGTTTAATAAAATGCTGTTTTTTAAAAAAAGAAAACAGCATTTTATTTTTTTTGCTTTATAAATTAATAAATTTATGATATAATATTTATGCAGTTTTATTATTTATTGTAAATTTAAATGTATTTTGATAAGAATAATTATTTAAAATATTATTGCTGTTAAACAGCAGAATGGAGCGGTTTTATGGGACAATTTAAAATTTCACTCGAGAAAATTTCTAAGCAATTGCATTTTGATGTTGTTTATTCTCCATGCGATTTAAAAGATATTTTTATTTGCACTGCGGATTTAAACAGACCGGGTTTGCTATTGGCAGGATACGACCAGTTTTTTGAAAGTTCAAGAATGCAAGTTTTAGGTAATGCTGAAACAGGTTATTTAAAAACTTTATCAGAAGAAAAACGTAAAACACGTTTAGAAAAATTGGTATCCGGAAAACCGCCGGCAATTATAGTGACACATGGTATACAAATTGATGAAATTTTAATAGATCTTGCAAAAGAATATGAAGTTGCAATTTTAAGTACTGCGGAAAATACAACGGTTTTCATTAGCAATATGAACTCATACTTAAGCGTAGAATTGGCAGAACGCATTACAAGACATGGTGTTTTGGTAGAAGTTTATGGTGAGGGAATACTTATAATGGGAGACAGTGGCGTTGGTAAAAGTGAAACAGCTGTCGAACTTGTAAAACGTGGACATCGATTAATTGCTGATGATGCGGTTGAGCTTAGAAGGGTTTCTAATAGGACAATTGTTGGCAGTGCACCCGAAAATATAAGGCATTTTATTGAATTAAGAGGCGTTGGCATAATTAATGTTGCACGCGTTTTTGGTAGTGGTGCGGTAAAAGTAAGTGAAAAAATCGATTTAATTGTTCATTTAGAACCATGGGACAAAACAAAAACATATAATAGAACAGGCCTTGAAAGTGACACTACTGAAATTTTAGGAATTGATATAGCAAGCACAGTAATTCCTGTTATGCCGGGAAGAAACCTTGCTGTTATTCTTGAAGCAGCATCTATAAATAATAGGCAAAAGAAAATGGGTTATAACGCAGCGAAAGAGCTTATGGGCAAATTAGGCTATGCCTTTGATGAATAAAAATAGAGAGGTTAATTTTGATAAATATTATAGCAGATTTACACACGCACACAAATGTGTCGCACCATGCATTTAATACTATAACGGAAATGATAAATAGGGCAAAAGATTTAAATATGTTTGCAATTGCAATTACAAACCATACGCCCGCAATGACAGATAGTGCACACAGATGGCATTTTTCTAACTTAGTTAGATTAGAAGATAAACTTGACGATATGTGGGTTTTAAAGGGTGCAGAACTTAATGTTTTAGATGTAGAGGCTAATTTGGATTTTAGCGAAAGTGATTTAACAAGACTTTCATTAGATTGGGCAATTGCGTCAATTCACCATGAAGTTGTTGGGGGTCCTTTAAGTTTTAGCGAATCAACACAGCTTTGGTTAAACATTGCAAATAATCCGTACATTGATATGATTGGGCATTCAGAACTTGAAATTTATAAATATGATTATGATTTAGTTACTAAAGAATTTGAAAAAAATAATAAAGTTGTTGAATTGAACGCTGCATCGACGATTGTAAGGCCGGGTAACGAAGAAAATCTTTTAAATTTGGCAATTGCATGCAAAAAAAATAATACAAAAATTGCAGTAAACACCGATGCACATTCAATTTACAATTTGGGCAATTATTCAGATATTTTAAATATGTTAACTTCAATAAATTTTCCAAAAGAACTTATTATAAATTCAAGCATAGAAAATTTAATTGATGAGTTAATATTACATAATAAAAAAATTGGCTATAATATGAAAAAAGAGTATGATAAACTTTAAAATAGCAATATGGTTTAATAATTTTTGTAGGGGGATTATATGCAAGCATTTTCAAATTTAAAAAATGCATTAAATGAATTTAAAATACATTTTTTAGAAAATGAATTACTTTCAAAACATACTTCTTTTAAAATTGGAGGAAAAGCAAAATTTTTTATTGTGCCAAGTAATGAAACCGAGCTTATTAAAACGATAGAATTATGCAAAAATAACGATATAAGATATTATATTTTAGGAAAAGGCTCTAATATTCTTTTTTCTGATGATGGGTTTAATGGAGCAATTATACATGTTTCAAACGCATTTTCAAAAATTGAAATTAATGGCGATGAAATTACAGCATATGCCGGTACAAATTTAAGTGAACTTTGTAAAAAAGCGAAAGATAATAATTTATCCGGCCTTGAATTTGCATATGGAATACCCGGAAATGTAGGCGGCGCTGTATATATGAATGCCGGCGCTTATGATGGTGAGATAAAAGATGTTTTAACGCAGGTTACTTTTATTGATGAAAATTTGCAAATAAAAACTTTGCAATTAAATGATTTAGACCTTGGTTACAGAACCAGTATTTTTGAAAGAAAAGACTGGTGTATTATAAAGGCTAAATTCAAATTATCTACTGCAATTAAAGAAGAAATTAACGCTAAAATGCAAAAATTTGCAAATAGCAGAATAGAAAAACAGCCATTAGATTTACCAAGTGCAGGCAGTGCATTTAAACGCCCAGAAGGGGCATTTGCAGGTGCTTTAATAGACGAATGCGGCCTTAGAGGATATACTATTGGTGGTGCGGCAATAAGCCAAAAACATTGTGGTTTTATTGTAAACATTGGCAACGCAACATGCAATGATGTTTTAACTTTAGCAGATGAAGTTTGTAAGATAGTTAAAGAAAAAACAAATTTTGTACTTGAAAAAGAGATAAGAGTTGTAAAATAGAATTATAAAACTACATCGAGCGATACGATGAAACGGAGAATATAATATATGAATTTACTTATTGTAACAGGGCTTTCAGGTGCCGGTAAATCGGTTGCGGTAAATGCGCTTGAGGATATTGGTTTTTTTTGTATTGATAATATACCTTCAAATTTATTGGCAAAACTAATGGACTTTTCCGAACAAAGTGAAAACCCACTTGAAAAACTTGCCATTGTTTTAGATATAAGAGGCGTTCGTTCTCAAGAAGCGATAAAGACCACACTTGAACAATTAAAAGAGCGTAATATCGAATATAAAATTCTTTTTTTAGATGCACAAAATCATGTTCTTGAAAGAAGATATAAAGAAACAAGGCGTAGACATCCCATAAGTATTTCAAAAAATATTTCTACAGAAGATGCATTAATTGAAGAAAGAGATATTTTAAGCCCTCTTTTTCAAGAGGCAGATTATAAAATAGACACTTCCTTATTTTCGACAATGCAACTTAAAGATAGGGTAAGTTCGCTGTTTGTTAAATCCACTAACGAAAATATGGTACTTAACTTTGTTTCTTTCGGCTTTAAATACGGGCAGCCAAAAGAGGCAGATATCGTTTTTGATGTGCGTTGTTTACCAAACCCTTTTTATATACAAGAGCTGAAAAACAAAACAGGTTTAGACAATGAAGTTTCTGATTATGTTATGAGCTTTGATGAAGCAAAAGGCCTTTTACAGCGTATGCAAGATTTATTGCAATATGCCTTACCTCTTTATGTAAAAGAAGGGAAAAGCCAATTGATTATAGCAGTTGGTTGTACAGGTGGCAAACATCGCTCGGTAACTTTTGCAATTAAACTTGCTGAATTTTCAAAAGCATTGGGCTATGACCCACAATTAGAACACAGAGATTTTCAACGTCATTAAAATTATTGAGGTGCATTAATTTTGAGCTTTGCACAAGATGTAAAAAAAGAAATAATTTCAAAAGATATACAACAAAATAATTGTTGTAAAACGGCAGGTGCTTATGCAGCTGCTTGTTTTGGCAAATATTTCGATGATAAAGGTGTCGTCATCCACACGGAAAACTCCGTAATTGCATCTTATGCCAAAAAATTGTTTTCTAAAATAGAAATAGACGGTGAATTTTATTTGACGGGAAAACAAACAAAAAGTTTATATGAATTTGCAATAAAAGATGAAAAACAAATTAATAAAATGCTTAATGTTTTCGGACATAAAGGCAACGAAACATCGGTTAGAATAAACAGTGACATGTTTGTTTGCAAAAACTGTGTTAATGTATTTACTGCCATGGCTTTTATTTTTGGCGGTACAGTTACAAACCCTGAAAAAGAATATAATTTAGAATTTGTTTCTAATAAATATATGCTTATACATGATTTTGAAGCACTTTTATTGGCACATGATTTCACCCCAAAGCACACTTTGAGAAAAGGCCTTAATATTTTATATATAAAGCAAAGCGAACAAATTGAAGATTTATTAACTTTTATGGGAGCAAGTTCTGCTGCATTAAATGTTATGAATACAAAAGTGTATAAGGATTTTCGCAACAAAGCGAACAGGATAACAAATTGCGAGACTGCTAATATAGATAAAATTGTTAAGGCGAATCAAACACATATACAAGCTATTGAATTTTTACAGGCAAACAATGCCTTTAACACTTTGCCAAATCCTTTAAAAGAAGCTGCATTGCTACGAGTTGAAATGCCAGAGGCATCGCTTAAAGACCTTGCGCAAGAATGCACACCACCAATAAGCAAAAGCGGTTTAGCACATAGGTTTAGAAAAATAGAGGAAATAGCAAAACAAATGCAAAAGGCAAAAGAAGAATAATATAAAAAGGAATATTTTAATGGGTAATGATAGGCAATTTACACATTTACATGTTCATACAGAATTCAGCTTGCTTGACGGAGCATGTAGAACTGATAAAATGATGTCTCATTTGAAAAAAATGGGTCAAACAGCCGTGGCAATCACTGACCACGGCTGTATGTTTGGCTGTGTAGATTTTTTTAAGGCGGCTAAAAAAGAGGGCATTAAGCCTATTATTGGCTGTGAAGTTTATGTAGCAAACCGCTCACGTTTTGATAAAGTCAATAAAATTGATGGAAACAATCATCTTGTTTTGCTTTGTAAAAATGAGACAGGCTATAAAAATTTAATAAAGATGGTTTCTAAAGGGTATATTGAGGGTTTTTATAATAAACCTCGCGTTGATTACAGCCTTTTAGAAAAGCACAGTGAAGGTTTAATTTGCCTTTCTGCGTGTCTTGCAGGTGAATTGCCAAGGAAGCTTCTTTCGGGAGATTACAATGGCGCAAAAGAATGTGCTCTTAATTTTGAAAGAATTTATGGCAAAGGCAATTACTATATTGAAATTCAAGATCATGGACTTGAAGAGCAACAACTAGTTTTGCCGCAACTTGTAAAACTTGCAAAGGAAACAAATATTCCGCTTGTTGCAACAAACGATGCCCATTATGTCTCACGAGAAGATAGCAAAATGCATAGCATTTTAGTTTGTATACAGACAAATAAAACCATTTACGATGAAGATAAACTTGAATTTGGCACAGAAGATTTTTATTTAAAAAGTGCCGATGAAATGTATGATTTGTTTTCGATGTGGCCTGAGGCTTGTGAAAACACAAATGTAATTGCAGAAAAATGCAATTTTGAATTTGAATTCGGCGTTACTAAATTACCTTATTTTGAGGCGCCTAATGGTCTTGATAATAAGCAATTTATGATTAACTTATGCGAAGAGGGTTTGCGAAAACATTACGGTGATAACCCGAGCGAAGAAGTTAAAAACCGTCTTGAATTTGAAATTTCCGTGATTGAAAAAATGGGTTATATAAATTATTTCTTAATTGTATATGATTTTATTAATTTTGCACGAAGCAAAGGCATACCTGTTGGTCCCGGCAGGGGTAGTGGTGCGGGCAGTATTTGCGCATATTGCATGGGTATTACGGATATCGACCCAATTCAATACAAATTATTATTCGAGCGCTTTTTAAACCCCGAACGTGTTTCTATGCCGGATTTTGATATAGATTTTTGTTATGAACGAAGGCAAGAAGTAATTGATTATGTTATAAGAAAATACGGTGAAGACCATGTTGCACAAATTGTTACTTTTGGAACAATGGCAGCAAGACTATCGTTAAGAGATGTTGGAAGAGTTTTAGATTTGCCTTATCAAACAGTTGACACAATTGCAAAACTTGTTCCAATGGAATTGAAAATGACGCTTGAAAAAGCGCTTAAAGTTTCAAAAGAGTTTAAATTTCAATACGAAACCGATGAAAAAATTAAAGAGCTTATAGATTTGGCAATTAAAATTGAGGGAATGCCAAGACATGCCTCAACACATGCTGCCGGTGTAGTTATAACGCCTGAAGAAGCAGATGCATATGTGCCTTTAAGCAGTAATGACGGCAATACTGTCACCCAATTTCCAATGACCACAATAGAAGAATTGGGCCTTTTAAAGATGGATTTCTTAGGTCTTCGAACATTGACAGTTATTAGTGACGCTCAAAAGATAGTTAATGAAAAAGACGAACATTTTTCTATGGATAGTATTTCATATGAAGATGAAAAAGTGTTTGAACTTATGTCAAATGGCTCAACGGCCGGGGTTTTCCAGTTAGAATCTGCCGGAATGCGCCAAGTTATAACACAGCTTAAACCAAAAAGCATAGAGGATATTATAGCTGTTATTTCGCTATATAGGCCTGGCCCGATGGACAGTATACCAACCTATATAAAAAACAGCCATAATCCTGATAGAATTGTTTATAAGACAAAAGAGCTTGAAAATATACTTTCCGTCACTTATGGTTGTATTGTATATCAAGAGCAAGTTATGCAAATTTGTCGTGAACTCGCCGGCTTTTCCTACGGACAAGCCGATATCGTCAGGCGTGCGATGAGCAAGAAAAAGCACGATGTTATGGAAAAAGCAAGAGCTGATTTTGTTCATGGTAATAACGAAGAGGGAAATGAGTGCAAAGGCTGTGTTGCAAACGGAATAACAGAACATGCCGCAAATGCAATATACGATGAAATGTCAAGTTTTGCGTCATATGCATTTGCTAAATCTCATGCAGCTGCATATGCGGTTATAGCTTATCAAACTGCTTATTTAAAAACACATTATACCTGTGAATTTATGGCGGCACTTTTAACAAGTGTGCTTGATAATACAAGTAAAATAATTGAATATACCGCGGAATGTCAAACATTGCATATTAAAGTTTTACAGCCTGATATAAATTTGAGTAATGTTGGCTTTACAGTTAATGAGGGCAATATTCGTTTTGGTTTATTGGCATTAAAAAATGTAGGCAGAAACTTAATAAATACTGTAGTAAAAAACCGCAAAAATGGCCCATATAAAAGCCTTTATGATTTTTGCAAACGTCTGCACGGTACAGAAATTAACCGCAGGGCAGTTGAAAGCTTGATAAAAGCAGGTGCTTTTGACGCAATTGAGCCTAATAGGCGAACATTGATTGAAAATCTTGAAAGCATATTAAAAAGCGTTGAAAGTGACAGTCGAAAAAATTTATCAGGACAAATGGATTTATTTGGTGCTTTTGAAGATGACAGCACAGAAGATTATACAATGAAAACATATGAAGAATATGCACTTGACATACGCTTGCAACTTGAAAAAGAGGTTAGCGGGCTATATCTTTCGGGGCATCCTTTAGAAAAATACAAAGAAATTATAAAAAGTAAAAACGCAAGCCCAATAGGTGCATTTTTGGGCGATGATGCAATAGAATATGATGGTAAGAGCGTTTGCGTTGTGTGCACTGTTGTTCGCTTTAGAACAATTACAACAAAAGCAGGCAGTTTAATGGCATTTGTCACTGTAGAAGATTTAAGTGGTATTATGGAAATTTTAGTGTTTCCTAAAACATTTGATGATTGTGCACCACTTATAAGAGAAAATGCCGTAATTGTTGTAAAAGGCAAAATAAGTGCGAAAGAAGATGAAGATGCGAAAATTTTAGCAAATGAAATAACTGATGTGAATGAAACAGAAATCGAAAAAGCAAAACAAGATACCAGTAATAATAATGGTTTATGGTTAAAAATACCATCAATTGAAAGTGATGTTTATCAAGCTGTTGTGGAGCTTCTTTCGATTTTTAATGGTACAACACCTGTATATTTTTATGTTGAAGACAAAAAGAAACGATTACAAGCACCCAAAACAATGTGGTGTGTTTGCACTGAACAACTTATTAAAGAGCTAAACAATTTATTAGGCGAAGAGAACGTAAAAATTAAAAGTTAAAAAATGTTATATTGTGTTATTATATGTAAAAATGCTGCACAAGTGTAAAATGTATGCTAAATCGAAAATATTATATTGAAATTTGCAATTTATGATAGTATAATAAGTATAGCTTTTATACATAATTGAAAGGATTATATTATGGTTAAAGAAATTAAAACAATTGGCGTATTAACAAGTGGTGGAGATGCACCTGGAATGAATGCTGCAATTCGTGCGGTAGTTAGAGCTGCATTATCCAAAGGATATAATGTAAAAGGTGTAAGGCATGGTTACAACGGCCTTTTAACCGGTGAAATAATTGATATGAACTTAAGAAGTGTATCTGAAATTATTCACCGTGGTGGCACAGTTTTATATACAGCAAGATGCCTAGAGTTTATTGAACTTGAGGGTCAAATTAAAGCGGCGGAAACCTGCCGTGAACATGGGATAGACGCAATGGTGGTTATCGGAGGCGATGGCTCTTTCCGTGGTGCGAAAGACCTTGCGGCACAGGGCATACCTTGTGTTGGGATACCGGGCACAATCGATAATGATATTGCATGTAGCGATTATACAATCGGTTATGATTCTGCTATGAACACAGCGGTTGAAATGATTGATAAATTGCGTGATACAACACAAAGCCATGATAGGTGTAGTGTTGTTGAAGTTATGGGCAGAAAAGCAGGTTATATTGCCTTAAACACAGGCATTGCTTGTGGTGCACTTGTAACATTAATTCCAGAAGTGCCTTATGATATCGACAGAGATATTATTTCAAAGATGCGCAGAACACAAAAAACAGGAAAACAACATTTTATTGTTATTATTGCTGAAGGTGTGGGACGTGCTTCTGATTTAGCAGATAAAATCCAAGAGATAACAGGCATTGACTCAAGGGCAACTGTTTTAGGACATGTTCAACGTGGTGGTGCACCTACTCTTCGTGATAGGGTTACTGCAAGCCGCATGGGCTATCATGCAGTTGATATTATTTCAAGGGGGATTTTTAACAGAGTAATTGCTACAAAAGCTGAATCTGTTGTTGATTATGATATAAGCGTGGCGCTTGCTATGCACAAAACAATCGAAACTAATTTCCTTGATATAGCAAATGCAATTTCAATTTAATTTTGTTTAAAATTAATATTTATATGGGCTGTGATGAATATATTTCATTACAGCCCATTTTTAATAAATAATTATATATTAATTTGAAATTTTGCACATTTAACAAAAACAATGAATATGATTATTATAATAGCATAAATTTAATTATATAATTAATAGTGGAGGTTTTTTATGCGTAGATGGAAAAAAAGAGTAAAAGCTAAAATAAAAAAACCGCATAAGAAATTAAAAAATTCTACTAAAATTCTAATTAAAATAATGCTTACCTTGTCTTTTATAATTACTGTTTTTGCTTTAATTGATGCGCAAATTAGTGATATAGTTACAACTATGGCAGAATATCAATGCAGAACAGTTTCAATGCTTGCAATGAATGAAGCGGTAATTTTACATCTTGAAGAGAACCCACATTTAGGTGAGGGTATTTTAATTTTACAACAAAACAACACAGGAGATGTAACAAGCATAACTGTTGATACAGCAAAACTTAATGAAGTGAAAGCAGTTTTAACTAAAGCGGTTGCACAAAGGCTTATAGAATTAGAAAAACAAACTATGAAAATACCGCTTGGTACATTGTTAGGCTGGCAAATTATTGCTGGCAGGGGTCCGGACATCAGCTTGCAAATAGTGCCTACGTCATTTGTACAAAGCACAACTAAAAATAATATTGAAACAGCAGGAATAAATCAAACTCAGCACAGTATATCAGTGCATTTTACTGTTGAAATGAGTGCAATAGTGCCCGGTTATACCACAAGCGTTGTTGTAGAAAATGATATAACAGTTGCCGAAACATTGATAGTAGGAGATGTGCCGAATTTTTATTCAACAGCCCCATAAATTATCATTTATAAGTGTAAAAAATAAATTTATGTGTTATAATATTAAGGTGAAAATATTAATTTAATATTAGATTAAATAAAATATAAGAGGTAAAAAATTGAAAGCAGATAAAAATATAATAAAAAAGTATAATAAATTAAAATTGGAAATAAAGCGACATAGCAATTTATATTATAATGATGATACGCAAGAAATTAGTGATTTTGAATATGATTTACTTTCACGAGAGCTTAGTAAAATGGAAGAAGAGTACCCTGAACTTTTAAGTAGTAATTCACCTAGCCAAAAAGTGGGCGGTGTTGCTTCGGGTAAATTTGAAAAAGTTGTTCATGAAGTTAAAATGGAAAGTTTGCAAGATGCCTTTTCGCGAGATGAAATATTAAATTTCGAACGCAAAATTAAAGATGCAGATATTATACCTGAATATGTTGTCGAAACTAAAATTGATGGATTATCCGTTAGCCTTGAATATCAAAACGGTGAATTTTTCAGAGGTTCTACACGAGGTGACGGATTTGTTGGAGAAAATGTTACAGCAAATTTAATGACTATAAAAGATATACCCAAAAAACTTGATAATGCGCCTGATTTTTTAGAAGTTCGCGGTGAAGTTTACATGCCACGAGACGAGTTTTTTAAACTTGTTGCACAACAAGAAATTGAGGAAAAACAGCAATTTAAAAACCCAAGAAACGCTGCTGCAGGCTCGCTAAGACAAAAAGATAGTGCAATTACATCAGAGCGTGGCCTTTCTGTTTTTATTTTCAATGTTCAACAAATAATTGGTAAAACTTTGAATAACCATAGCGAAAGCCTTGAATATTTAAAAAAATTAGGTTTTCCTGTCTCGCCAAATTACAGTGTTTGTGACAATATAGAAGATGTTATATCAAAAATTGATGAAATAGGTAAAAATAGGGGAGAATTAAGCTACGATATCGATGGAGCAGTTGTAAAGCTTAACAACTTTACAGATAGGGAAACCCTTGGTAGCACTGCTAAAAACCCACGTTGGGCAATAGCGTATAAATACCCTCCCGAAGAAAAGGAAAGCATTTTAAAAGAAATTGAAGTTTCTGTCGGAAGAACAGGTGTATTGACACCTACGGCTATTTTTGAGCCAATTTTGCTTGCAGGCACAACAGTTTCTCGTGCTGTTTTACACAATGAAGATTTTATTAATGAGTTAAATATTAATATTGGTGATACAATTAATATTAGAAAAGCAGGAGATATTATCCCAGAAGTTATTGCGGTAACTAAAAAAGGCGCTTTAAATGATGCATTCAAAATGCCTGAAATTTGCCCATCATGCTCTGCAAAATTATCAAAATTTGATGATGAAGCTGCAATAAGGTGTACAAATCCTGAATGTCCGGCACAAATATTGCGAAATTTAATTCATTTTGCTTCTCGTGTTGCCATGGATATTGAAGGCTTTGGGCCATCGGTTGCAACACAGCTTGTTGAAAATAATTTTATTTCAAACGCTGCTGATATTTATTATTTAAAGCGCGAGGAATTATTGACGCTGGGGAAATCTGTTGATACATTTGCAGATAATTTATTAAATGCAATAGAAAATTCAAAACAAAATAATTTGGATAAGTTAATTTTTGCGCTTGGAATTAGAAATATAGGTGCAAAGGCGGCAAATTTGCTTGCTCAGCGCTTTGGAAACATGCAGAATTTACAAAATGCAGATGCTGTAAGCATTAATGCAATAGACGGTTTTGGTGGCACAATGACAGAAAGTGTCCTTGATTTTTTTGCAAAAGAAGGCACAAAAGATTTAATAGAGCGCCTTATAAACGCAGGTGTAAACATGCAGTATGAAGGCCAGATTGCATCGGATAAACTTGCAGGTTTAACCATAGTTGTTACAGGAACATTACCGACACTTTCACGCACACAGGCTCAAGAGCTTATTGAAAACAACGGTGGCAAGGCGGCAAACTCTGTTTCAAAAAAGACAAGCTATGTGCTTGCAGGTGAGGCGGCAGGCTCTAAATTAACAAAGGCGGAAAGTCTAGGCATAAATATTATAACAGAGCAAGAATTTTTACAAATGATTGAGAATTAATTTAATTTTAAAATTGCATAAAAAATGTAGGGTGTTTTAATTTTTTTATACACAAAACTGTTTCAAGTGAACATATTTTGTATATAAAGCTTAAACCCCTACATTTTTTATTATTTAGAAATTTTATTTTTTATTTTAAATGCAACAATTAGATTGCCAAGCGAGAAAAATGCTGCAGTGAAAAACACCCATTGTGGCCCTAAGTACATCCAAACAACACCGCTTACTTGCGCCATAATTATGCTTGCAACATGGTCTAGACTAATGCCGGTAGAAAGTGCTCTTGTTACATCTTCCGGCACCACAGCAATGTTTTTTATGTAAACTGATTTTACAACCCCAACTTGCATCGAAAGCCTGTCTAAAATAAAAAGTGCATAAATCACAATAACCATCCAAGAGCTTTGCGGTATTATTTCATCAACCATCAACCAAACCACAATGCCAAAAATGACATAAATGAAAATAAAGCTCAGTGCATCCACGAACATCATGAACCTTATGCCCTTAGTATCTATCCATTTTCCAATATATCGCATAAAGAAAATACCTAAAAAATTGCCAACAATTATTAAAATTGACATGACATCGGCACCTTTTAAAAGCAAATCTATAATTACCCAAGAGCCAAATACCATAGCAATTTGCTTTTGTACACCGTGTAAAATTGTAAGCATATAATAATATGTATATTCTTTTCGAAAAACAAACACAGTTCTTTTGGGCTGTGTTATTTTTTGTTCCGGATTATGTTTTTTATGTATATTATATAAAATAATTCCAACAAAAATTGCAACAAGAAAAAACACACCACTTAATAAAAACACCCATTTTGGCGCTGTTTTAAATGAAAATACATTCATTCTAAAGCCAATAAAAACTATTAAACCTGCTATAAATGTAAACCCTGTTTTAACGCTTCCAAATTGTCCTATGCGTGTTCCAATTTTATCAGGTTCTGAAAGCCTCATTCCAATTGCATCGGACAATGGCATAAATACATGCATACCGGTTGAAAAAATAAATAAAAATATAAGCATCACTGTAAAAGATGGTGTAAATATTCCTAAAACTGTTATACCAATACAAGAAAAAATTTGTGCAATTATAGCGATTTTAATATCTCCTAAAAAAGATAATGCCGCAATAATAAAAACGCAAATAACACCGGGAAGTTCCCGTGGAAACTCAATAAACGCTCGCTCTTGAGCACTTACGTCGTATGCATCTTTAAAATAATTAGATAATATTCCATCACTAAGACCATTTGCCAGTGCCACCATCGCTATTAAACAGAAAAATAATAATAGTTCTGTTGTCATTTTACCTTTGATTGATTTGATCAAATTATACACCCCTATATTTTTATATTAGATATATACTATACCATAAAATATCTAAAAATTAAATAGAGTATATTGTTCTATATATAATATTTCAAACATAAAATATTAGCAAGCATGTACAAGGAAGTGAAAAACTATGTATAAAAATAGTAGCGCATATTTAAGTGCAGTTGAACAATTACCAATATTTATTAAAGATATATTGAAAAGAATTCCTGAAGATATTACGCAAAGTGCAACAGAAATTAGGCTTAGAAGCGATAGACCCGTGATAATAAATTGTACAAGTTCTATGTGGTATGTAAATAAAAATTCATATTTAAGCGACAATTTAACTATCGATGCATTAATATTAAACCATGAAAAAATCAATGAATGCTTCAAAGCACTTTGTGCTTATTCAGTACACAGCTATGAAGAATATATAAAAAATGGCTTCATACCTATTTTAGGCGGACATCGTGTTGGAATTTGTGGTACAGCTGTTTATGAAAAAAATATAGTACTCACAATTAAAAACATTACATCGCTAAATATTAGGATAGCTCGAACCAAAAAAATATTATGTGACGAACAAATAATTAAACAGGTAAATGAAAAATCAACCGGTACAATCCTAGCAGGAGAGCCGGGAAGTGGTAAAACAACTGTACTTAGAAATATAATTGATTTATACAGTAAAAGAGAGATGAAAATTGCTGTAATAGATGAACGATTTGAAATATTACCTGTCAGCACAAATGGTTTTTGTGAAAAAATGCCTATACATTGTGATGTTTTATCAGGTTATCCAAAGCATATTGGAATGATACATGCACTTAGAAGCCTTGCGCCTGATATAATTTTATGTGATGAAATTGGAAGTTTTGAAGATGTACATGCAGTTGAAAATGTTGCAAATGCAGGTGTATTTATGTTTGTAAGCATGCATGGAGATAGTTTATGTCAAATTTTAAAACGCCCACAGGCAAAAGCACTTATAAAAACAGGCGCATTTGAAAAAATAATTTTTTTACAAGGAAAAACAAACCCAGGTAAAGTTAGAGAGGTGGTATCACTTGTCGATTATTTTTAAAGCGTTTGGTGCATTATTTATAATATTTTATTGTACGGCATTGGGTATAAAAAAAGGCGTTAAATTTACAACAAGATATGAAATTTTAAACGAAATAACATTATATTTATCAACAATTAAATATAATATTATTTACAAAAAAGACACAAAACAATATATCATCAATTCTGCTAATTTAAATTCACAAATAAAATATATTAAATTGAAGTTAAGTGAATGCGAATCCTATGAGTTTCAAAATGAACTATCTAAAGCATTAAATATTTTTAAAATTGATAATTCAAATTATTTATCTCAAGACGAGCTATTATCTTTTTGTGAACTATTAAATAATTTAGGAAGTTCTAACTCGTTTGAGGAAGAGCAAAAAATAAATTATACAATTGAAGAGTTTAAAAATAAAGCCAAGTATGAACATAACAAAGCAAAAGAACAAAGCAAACTTTATAAAACATTAGGTTTTTGTGCAGGTGTAGCAATCGCTTTAATGCTTTTATAAAAAAGGAGTTAAAAATGGATATTGATTTTATTTTTCGCATTGCAGCTATAGGTATTATTGTATCGGTATTAAACCAACTTTTAATTCGATCGGGTAGGGAAGAGCAAGCGATGATGACAACCCTTGCAGGTTTAATTGTTGTGTTAATGATGATTATTACACAAATAAGCGTTTTATTTGACACGATAACGCAAGTTTTTGGTTTGTAAAATGCAGTGGATAAATATATTTGCATTTTGTATGATTGCTATGTTTTTATTCAGCTTTTTAAATTTGTACAATAAAACCTATGCGCTTTTACTAAGTTTAGCAGTTTGTGGTGGAATTTTAATTTTTGCATTACTTTATGCAGAGCCTATTTTGGCATTTGTAAGCACTATGTCTGAATATACAGGAATAGAAAATTTTTCAATTATATATAAAGCTGTGGGGATATCACTAATTGCGGGTATAACGCAGGATTTATGCAAAGAAAGTGGTAACAATGCCCTTGCAAATAAAGTTGAACTAATTGCAAAAGTTCTTATTTTAGTAAGTGCAATGCCGCTTTTTATATCACTCTCTGATATTATTATGGAGTTAATTTAATGAAAAAAGGAATTGGAAAATTAATAATAATAATTTTGCTTATACTTATATTTTTACCAATAATAAGTGTAAATTCATTCGCAAATAATTTTACAAATATCGATGATGCTTATACATATGATTACGAATTATTACCAGAATGGCAAGAAACCATAGACAATGCGCCTATGCAAGCAGAAGAGTTTAATGAACTTAATATAATAGACGCATTAACATTATTATTTCAACAAGCAAAAGATAATGCCTTAGGTCCTTTTACACTTTTTGGCACTTTATGTGCAGTTATTATTTTAGTGTCTGTCGTAAAAAGTTTAAACGATAGCAATGAAAAAAATTCAATTATAGTTTTTTTGGATAGTATTGCAGCTATATATATTTTTACTGTGTGTAGTTCTCATTTAATTGGAATAATGGAAGTAGTTCAAAACGCACTGAACCAGGGCCAAATATATTTAATGGGGTTTATTCCAATTTTTGCAGGTGTACTTTTAAGTTGCGGCCAAATTGGTGCATCTGCTATTTACAGTTCTGTTTTTTTTACTGTTGTTAATATTTTTACAAATATTTTAACAACAATAATTATGCCTATTACAAGGGTGCTTATGGCTTTTTATGCCGCAGGAACTGTAGATAATACGATAGATTTAACAAAACTTGCAACACAAGGTGCAAAATGGCTTAAATGGATTTTAGGTGCTATTGCCACTTTATTTGCAACAATTTTAAGCTTGCAAACTGTTTTTGCACAAAGCGCAGATACAGCTGCAATTAAGGCCGGTAAGTTTTTGGTAGGGGCAAGTGTTCCTGTTGTTGGCAGGGCTGTTTCTGATGCTTTAAGCAGTGTTTTTGCAGGAATGAAAGTTGTAAAAGGCTCGGTTGGTTTTGCGGCAATTGCATTTATTGCTGCAATTTTTTTACCCATAATAATTCAATGTATGCTTTATCAAGTTTCAATAAGTTTATCATCATTGATTGCAGGTGCAACAGGTAATGTTAAAATGCAAAACATTTTAGATGGCTGTGTTACTTGTATAGGTATTTTATTGGCTATTATTTTATTTTTCTGTTTAATTGTAATAACATCAACACTTATTATGATTGTTATAGGTATGGGAACTTCATAAATAATAAAAAATTGATAATAAAAAAAGAGGTTGAAAATGCAATCTGTAAGGGAATGGGCACTGGCTGTTTGTTTTGCTTGTATCGCATTAGGAATTTTACAACAATTTGTTAATATAAAAGGTAATTTTTCTGTCATAAAATTAGTGATGACGTTATATATTTTAATAACAGCTTTTGCGCCTATTAATTTTAATGATGATATAAGCATTGATTTAAATAATTATTATAATGAAGAAAATATTGAAATGAATTCACAAGAACTTGTTTTAAATACAACAAAAATAAATTTACAGCAGAAAATTTTACAAGAATTACAAGCAAACAATGTTATAGTTAATGGTGTTTCAGTTAACTTAAACACTGAGGATTATCTAAGCATTTCTTCAGTAACAATTTATGTTTCATCACAAACAGATATTGAAAGTGCAAAAAAATATGCACTTATTGCTATAGATACAGACGTACCAATTGAAATTATAAGTGAGGAATAAATAAGTGGATATTAAAAAATTAAGTATGGATAAATTAGATTTCACATTGCTTTTTAAAAAGAAAAATGCATTATTTATCATAGGTTTAGTTGGGATTTTCATGCTTTTTATTTCTGATATACTTGCAAGTGAAATTCCAAATAGCGAGAGCATGCAGGAATCAGAAACAATAAGCACTAGTTTAAATGAAGCACAGCAATATGCTGATTATATAGAAGAACAATTAATTGAGGCTGTTTCAAATATGCAAGGTGTAGGCAAAACACAAATTATGATTACAATTGAAACGCCGATTGAAACAATATATGCAAAAAATGTGCAAAATGACAATGAAACAACTATAAATGAGGATGGAACACACAACACACAGTCATCATATCAAAATGAGCACATAATTATACAAAATTCAAATAATGATATGCCATTAATCGAAATGCAATTATTACCTGAAATTAAAGGGGTTGCTATAATTTGTGAAGGGGGAGATGATATAACGGTAGTTTCGCGTATTACAGAGCTGGTATCGGTAGTGCTAGGAGTGCCAACAAACCGTATCTGCGTGACAAAAATGAATTTAACGGAGGAATAATTATGAAAACATTAAAAAACAAACGTCAGATTACACTAGTAACACTCATTTTAGCACTTGGTGTAGCCGTTTATTTAAATTGGCAATATGCGAGAAGTGCTGATAGTGGTTTTGGTGAAAATGTAGTGGCGGTAGAAACTAGTTTTTCGCAATCATTAGACGCTGAAGAAAATGAAGATGTAGTTTTAGAAGCATTGCCAAATAAAAATTATGGAGATGCACAACTTGTTGCTGTAGGTGACAATACAGAGTTTTTTGAGGAAGCTAGGCTAAGCCGCGACAAGGCGCGAGATGAAGCTCTTGATAAATTACAAGATAGCTTAAAAGATGCTAATTTAACACAAGACGAAAAAACAGTGCTTACAAATGAAGTTACAATGACAATTGAAAGCATAACCAGTGAAAGCGATATTGAAAATTTGATTAAAGCAAAAGGATTTACTGATTGTGTTGTTTTTATAGATAAAGACACCGTACATGTTACTGTAAAAACCGGCGGCGGAGCATTAGACAGCAATGATGTTGCAAAAATAAGAGATATTATTTTAAGCAAGCATGAAACATCTGCACAAAATATTACTATAGTTGAAGTGAA
>CAYJGV010000026.1:22673-25063 GCA_964369715.1 uncultured Bacteroides sp.
TTTAATCCATACCTATTAATCATTTAAACCATTATATTCAATTAAATCCATGGTAAACAAAAAGCATTTATATGTAAGTGTTATAACACTTACATATAAATGCTTTTATTATAGATAATTATAATTTATTAAGAAATAGCTTCGTTAATATAATTTATTTCTTTTGAAATGTTTTCAGCTATCTCATTACTTTGTGATGCAGTTTGAGATGTTTGCGTTACCATATCTAAAATTAGATTCATTTGTTCTAGAATTTCATCGATTGTTTGTACTTGAAGCTCAATTATTTCATTAATATTTTTTACTTTTTCTGCAGTTGCATTTGAAACATCAATAACAGCATTCATACTGCCGGCTGCTTCTTTAATAAATTTTGCTCCTTCTTGAACAATATCTATTGATTCATTTACCAATGCTGTACTTTCGCTTGCTGCAGCTGTGCTTTTTGCTGCCAAGTTTTGAACTTCTTCAGCAACAACAGCAAAACCTTTTCCGGCTGTACCACCAGCTCTGGCAGCTTCAATTGCAGCATTTAACGCTAATATATTTGTTTGGAATGAAATATCTTCAATACCTTTAATTATATCAATAATTTTTCTGCTTGAAACTTCCATCTCATTTATTGTTTCAACTGCATTCATCATATTTTCATTGCTTTTTTCAAGAATAACAGCATTTTCAGAAACCATTTTAGATGACTCAATAGCCATTGCTTGTGTTGATTTTATTTCTTGTGCCATTTCTGTGCTTTTTTCTGTCAAATTATGAATGATTAAGTTTTGATTATCTGCTGCATTGCTTAAACTGCTGGCAATATCTAACATTTGTGTTGAAGTAGATTTTAAATTATCAGAACGTAATTTTACAGAATCAAAAATATTTTCAATTCGTTTAGCTTCGCTCCGTCTTTCCTGCATTTTTACTTCAATTTGCTCTAAAAGTTCTTCTGAACTTTTTTCTTTTTCATTAGATTTAGCTAAAAATTTAATTCCCCAATCTAGTAAGAAAAATACAAATAAAAAGCAGAAATTTAATCCTAAAATACCTCTGATAATAAATGAATTACTAATACCATTATAAAAAAAGTCTTTTAAAAATAAAAATGTAAATATAATTACAGTATCAATAACAGCCCATTGAATTACAATTATTTTTTTAACGTAATACAGTGAATTAAAAGCAATAACCGCCCCTAAAAGTGTAAATCCACCGGCAACATCTCTGCCGATAAGCCCCACTAACAAAATTGCTAAAAATTGAGCCGATGTAATAATTGTTATAGTTGTTAAAGTGCTAAATTTCTTTTGTGATAACTTTGTTGAACCCGCAATTAATAATGTAATAAAAAAAACAGATGCACCAAGTAAAAAATCACCACCGATTAAATATAGAATTGAGTAAGAAATTCCACCTACTAATAAAATTGTTATATTAATTGATAATAACTTTTCTGTTTTGATTACGCCTTGATAACTATTCATTGTAACCTCCAATTATTTTAAAATTCGATACCACGTCTTGCTTGATGCCCTGCATCATAAGGATGTTTAACTTTAACTATTTCTGAAACATAATCGGCAATTTCAATAAAATCTGCCGAAGGTTGCCTTCCAGTAAGTACAATTTCTGCATTTATATTTTTAATATTATCCAAAATAAAATGTTTATCTAATGTATTTGAACTTATTGCACCAAAAACTTCATCCAAAACAAGCATTTTTTTACTATCATTAAAAGTATTTAGTAAATCAATTGCATATAAAAACATTTTTTCATGTTCAATTTTTGTGTGCTTTAATTCTTCTTCAGTCATTTGAAAAGTAAATTTGCTTGATATATTAGCTCGCAATACCGAAATATTTTCAATTTTATCTAAAATTACAATTTCAGATGTATCCATACTTTTTAAAAACTGTGTGAAAACAATTGTATAACCTGCACAAGCTGCCCTTATTGCAAGGCCGATACTGGATGTTGTTTTTCCTTTACCATCGCCACAATATATATGTGTTTTGTAATTGTTCAAATTAAGCTCCTGTATCAAAGATAATATATAATGATAAAACGTTAAAAATATCATTAAAATGCAAATTCATATTATCATTAAAAATATAAAATATTAATAAAAATAATTATACCATTCTTTTTATATTACAAAATGTATAATATATTTTTATTATATATTATCATTAATGAAAATGTCAATATTTAAAAAATTATAATTAATAAACATAAAAAAATCTACACTTATTTCAAAAAAAGTATTGACATTTAATACAAATTTAGTTATTATATTAAAGCGCACTAAATATATGCAAGTTATGTATATGCAATTTTTATAGGGGTATAGCTCAGTTGGTAGAGCAGCGGTCTCCAAAACCGCGTGCCGA
>CAYJGV010000027.1:0-24785 GCA_964369715.1 uncultured Bacteroides sp.
TGGTAATGTCCTTACCGCTAACATCATTGATTGTTATATAAAACGACATAATTATTGTTTACTATTAAGATTTATTATACTTCAATTCATTACTGCTTTCAAGCCAAATGACAAACTGATGTCACTATCTTGAGGAAGTTGTGCTTGCAAAACACTTAAAATGCAAAATAATTCACCACTTAGATATTTCTAGATAATGAATTTTAAATTCTAAGACTACCGGAATAAAGCCATCATTTTTTTAGCTTTATTCCGAAAAGACCAACTATGAAAAGTCAATAGAAAAAAAATAGGGAATTACCTAAAAAAAGCAACTCCCTCAAAACTACAAATTATTCAATTATACACAGATACTTAATTGCAGTGGGTTTGAAAAATTCATCACACCAAAACAGTACCACTTGCCCGCATTTAACCTTTTTCTTCCCTTTATTTTTCCCATATAACTTCCACGACAAGCCGCAAAATCGTATAACAACTAATTTGCCCTACAACTCACTCTTTCTCGCTAAATCCAGTAAATACAAGGATTTCAAAGCATTAAATGGCTTGCTGTATTTAGTGTTGGTATGTTATAATAAATTCCGAATATATGTATTAAATCATCTACACTAACCATATTTGTCGTTTCGAGGCAACGCCGAGAAAACCGTTCTTTTGACAGAACGCTATAATTGCGATTCTTCGTCGTACCTCCTCAGAATGACATGCTTGATACGGCTACACCTAATATAAATTTTATATAAAAATTAAAATTTATGCTTTAAGCTGTTGATTTTTCCACTTAAATGTATTATATTAATATTGGTAAATTAACGATTTTACAAAAAATGATGTGTAAAATTAATTTTTATGCATTATTTTTATGTTGTTTTTTACAAATTACATTTAAAAATCGAATAAAAATTACAGCTACTCGACCTTTTTATAAATCTTTGTTAAAAAAATGCAAATATTATAAAAAGTATAGAAATGTTCACATTTATATGGTATTATAATTTACAAGATAAGAAATTTTGGAGGAAGATTAATGAATCTCATTAAAAACGAAAAACTAGAAAACTCACGCCACGAGCTACACTTTACAATTGAAGCTCCCGCCTTTAAAGAAGCAGTTGACAAAACATACAAAACTACTGCTGAAAAATACAATGTACATGGCTTTCGTAAAGGTAAAGCTCCTCGTGCAATAATAGAAAAAATGTATGGTGCTGACGTATTTTATTACGATGCAATAAATGATTTATTTCCAGATGCTTATGAAGCAGCTGTAAAAGAAAGCGGTATCGAGCCAATCGACCGCCCTGACGCAGAAATTGTTAGTGCTACAATGGAAGACGGCGCAGTGTTAAAAATTACTGTTGCTGTTAAGCCTGTTGTAGAAATTGGTGAATATAAAGGTTTAAAAGCTACAAAAACAGTCAATGCTGTTGAAGAGAGCGATGTTGATGCTGAAATCGAACGTATGCGTGAGCGCAATGTTCGCATAAGCACACGTGAGGGCGCAGCGCAAGACGGCGATGTAACTGATATTAACTTTGAAGGTTTTATCGATGACGTTGCTTTCGAGGGCGGCAAAGGCGAAAACTTCTCTTTGACTTTAGGTTCAGGCCAATTTATACCCGGCTTTGAAGAGCAAATCATCGGCCACAGCGCCGGTGAAGAATTTGATGTTAACGTTTCTTTCCCTGCAGAATATCAAGCTGCTGAACTTGCAGGCAAACCTGCTGTGTTCAAAGTTAAGCTAAACGAAGTTAAAATGAAAGACATGCCCGTTTTAGACGACGAGTTTGCAAAAGATGTTTCAGAATACGATACTGTTGAAGCATTAAAAGACAGCATTCGTACATCCAGACAAGAAGAGCTTAACCGTGCTTCTGACATGGAAGTTGAAAACAAACTTATCGAACAAATTGTTGAAACATTAACAGGCGATATTCCTGAAGTTATGTATGAAAACCGTGTTGACGAAATGGTTCGTGATTTTGAAGGCCGTTTACAACAACAAGGTTTAAGGCTTCAAGATTATTTGCAATACATGGGCGGTGAAGTTTCAAAATTCCGTGAAGGTTTTAAAGAACAAGCTGTAGGTCAAGTTAAAACTCGCCTTGCATTAGAGGCAATTGCCGCTAAAGAAAACATCGAAGTTAGCGAAGAAGAGTTTGAAGAAGAATTAAAACGCATTGCTGAAGCATATAGTATGGAAGTGGATAAAATCCGCAACGTATTACCGGAGCAAGACCTTAAAAATGATTTAGCAGTTAACAAAGCAATCGATTTAGTTAAAACAAGTGCTGAAATCACAGAAGAAAAAGCAAGCAAAGAAGAAAAAGAAGATAAATAATTTAATTTAAATTTAATGTTATGCGACCGATACGTGTATAAGTTCTGCTTAAATTTTTTGCAGTACAATATAAAGGCGTATCGGTCACATTAACAACGGGAGGAAAAATGAGCAATCTAGTACCTTATGTTGTGGAACAAACCGCTAGAGGAGAACGTTCTTACGATATTTTTTCACGTTTATTAAACGATAGAATTATTATGCTTTCAGACCAAGTAAACGACGTTACAGCAAGTTTGATAGTTGCACAACTTTTATACCTTGAGGGGCAAGACCCCGAAAAAGACATCAGTTTATATATCAATAGCCCCGGTGGCAGCATTAGTTCAGGCTTTGCAATTTATGACACAATGCAATATATCAAATGTGATGTTTCAACAATTTGTATAGGTATGGCAGCATCTATGGGCTCGTTTTTACTTGCCGCAGGGGCAAAAGGCAAACGCTTTGCCTTACCCAACAGCGAAATAATGATTCATCAACCTATTTTAAGTGGATTACAAGGTCAAGCAAGCGATATTAAAATCCATGCGGACCATGTAATTCGCACACGTGCTCGCTTAAATAAAATTTTATCAGAGCGCACAGGCCAAAGCATAGAGCAAATTGAACTTGATTGCGATCGCGACAATTATATGCTTGCAGAAGAAGCTAAGGCTTACGGCTTGATTGATGAAGTTATCACAGGAAGATAATTTCATAGTCTAATGCAAAAACACACGATACTAAGCCAAAACCAATAACTAATATTTGGTAGAATGGAAATATTATGCCTAATAAATCTAACGACAATAACAGAGATAAAAATTTATCTTGTAATTTTTGCGGTAAGCGTCAAGACGAAGTTGAACGCATGATTATCGGCCCTGGTGTAAACATTTGCAATGAGTGCATAGGTTTATGCCATTCTTTGCTTGAGGATGAACACGATTCGTGGGATCAAGACCCAACAAGCACAGGTGGAAAAAAAGATAAAAAAAGCAAAAAGCAACAAGATACCGACATAAAAATATTGACACCCAAAGAAATTAAAACAGGGCTTGACCAATATGTTATTGGCCAAGAAGAAGCAAAAATTGTTCTTTCTGTTGCGGTTTATAACCATTATAAACGCATTTTAACAAATGCCAATGACACAGTAGAACTTCAAAAAACAAATGTTTTACTTCTTGGTCCATCAGGTGTTGGCAAAACTTTGCTTGCACAAACTTTGGCAAGAATGTTAAACGTGCCTTTTGCAATTGCCGATGCAACAACTTTAACCGAAGCAGGTTATGTTGGCGAAGATGTTGAAAATATACTTTTAAAATTAATCCAAGCCGCTGATTTTGACATTGAACGTGCAGAAAAAGGCATTATTTACATTGACGAAATCGATAAAATCACACGCAAAAGCGAAAACCCCTCTATAACCAGAGACGTTGGTGGCGAGGGTGTTCAACAAGCGCTTTTAAAAATTATCGAGGGCACAGTAAGCAATGTTCCACCACAAGGCGGAAGAAAACACCCTCATCAAGAATTTATACAAATAAACACTAAAAACATCATGTTTATTTGCGGCGGTGCTTTTGAAGGCCTTGAAAAACATATTGAAAAACGTACAGATGTTTCTTCTTTAGGCTTTGGCGGCACATTAAAAATAAAAGATGACGACGAACGCAAAGAAAACATGCTTCGTTTAGTTGAGCCACACGACCTTGTTCGTTATGGCTTAATTCCCGAACTTATCGGACGCATACCTGTTGTAACAGTGTTAAAAGCGCTTGATGAAGATTCGCTTATCAGGGTTATGACAGAGCCAAAAAACAGCTTAATTAAACAATATAAAGCACTTATGAATATGGATAATGTCGAACTTGTTATTACAGACGACGCCTTAAGTGAAATTGCAAAAAGAACAATTAAACTTAAAGGTGGTGCACGTGGGCTTCGCAGCGTTTTAGAGCAAGCCTTAATTAGCATTATGTTTGAAATACCAAGCGATGATACCATCACTAAAGTTACCGTAACAAAAGACACAATTAATGGTAGCGAGCCATTGCTTGAGCATGGGCAAAAACAATTACGTTATCAAAACGTTATTAATGTTCAAGATAACGCATAATACTATCACAATGGCAGAAAGGAAATTTTATGCCTGAAAAAGTTAAAATTATCTTAGAGAAAAACTCGGATATACTTCGCCTACCGGCCGTTGCGCTGCGTGGGCTTGTAGTGTTTCCGGGGAATGTTATACATTTTGAAGTAGGGCGTCCGAAATCCATAGCAGCAATTGAATGGGCTATGGCTAATAATAATTCGGTTTTCTTGGTTTCTCAACACGACATGGATATTGAAGACCCCACTTTTAAAGATTTGCACTCCTTTGGAGTAGTTGCTGAAATAAAACAAATTTTAAGGGTTTCTGACGAGCTTGTAAAAGTGCTTGTAGAGGGCAAATATCGTGCAAAATTGCTTACGATAGATGCAACAGGTAAATTCCTTTTAGCCAGCACTAAATCTGCCCCAATGCGTGGGTATCGCAATCAAGATTCGGCAAAAGTAGAGGCGCTTGTGCGCAGTATAAGAGAAGTTTTTGAAGATTATTTCTCGCTAAACCGCAGAATACCTAAAGACATTGTCTACACAATTTTAACGCAAGACAATGCCGCAGAACTATGCGATTTCATACCTGCTAATTTCTTATTTAAACATGCTGATAAACAAGACCTTTTGAACGAAACAAGTATTATTCAAAGACTTGAAAAAATACTTGAATTAATGCGTAAAGAAACTAAAGTTTTGCGCATTGAAAGAGATATTCAGCTAAAAGTAAACGAGCAAATGGATAAAAACCAAAGGGATTATTATTTGCGTGAACAAATGAGAATTATCTCTGACGAGCTTGACGAGGGCGACGACACACGTGATGATGCGGAAGATTATAAAATGAGAATTTATGAGCTTCATTTAGCTGAAGAAGCAAATGAAAAGCTTATGAAAGAGGCCGACCGCTTACAAAAAATGCAAGGCAGCTCTCAAGAAGCAACTGTTATTCGCACTTATTTGGATACATGTCTTGAATTGCCTTGGAATACCACCACTAAAGATAAACTAGACATAAACAAAGCCGCTGCTATTTTAGACAAAGAACATTATGGCATGAAAAAGGTTAAAGAGCGTATTTTAGAAATTTTGGCAGTGCGAAAACTTGCACCAAAAGCCAATGCTCAAATTATATGTTTAGTTGGCCCTCCGGGTGTTGGTAAAACTTCTATCGCTCACAGCGTTGCAGAGTGCATTGGGCGCAAATATGCAAGAATGTCACTTGGCGGTGTAAGAGACGAGGCGGAAATTAGAGGCCACCGCAGAACTTATATAGGCGCTATGCCAGGCAAAATTATAAGTGCAATCATCACTGCTAAAAGTAACAACCCTTTAATTTTGTTGGACGAAGTTGATAAATTGGCAAGTGATTTTAGGGGCGACCCGGCAGCCGCACTTTTGGAAGCGCTAGACCCTGAGCAAAACAATACTTTTAAAGACCATTATCTTGATATACCGTTTGATTTAAGCGATGTCTTATTTATCACAACGGCAAACAGCCTTGACACAATCCCCCGTCCACTTCTTGACAGAATGGACGTTATTGAACTTTCAAGCTATACAAGAAATGAAAAATTGCAAATTGCAAAAAAACACCTTGTGCCAAAACAGCTTGAAGCAACAGGGCTTAAAGGCATTGTAAAATTCAATCAAGGTTCTTTATACGGAATTATCGACGGCTATACACAAGAGGCAGGCGTTCGCAGTTTAGAGCGAACAATCAATGAAGTTTTGCGTAAATGTGCCAAACGTGTTGCTGCCGGTGAAGATAAAGCCATAAATATAACTGCCGATTATTTAGAAGAATTGCTTGGCCCTAAAAGAGTTAAACCTCCATTTTTAAGCAGAAATAATTCCATCGGTGTTTCTAACGGGCTTGCTTGGACACGTGTCGGTGGCGAAATTTTGCCTATCGAAGTGCAATGCATACCTAACGGTAGCGGCAAATTAGAGCTTACAGGCTCTTTGGGTGATGTTATGAAAGAAAGTGCTCGCCTTGCCATAACCTATGCAAAAGTTCACGCAGAGGACTATAATATCGACACGGCAGTATTTAAAGAAAGCGATATACACATACATGCACCCGAGGGCGCTATCCCAAAAGACGGCCCATCGGCAGGCATCACACTTGCAAGTGCGCTTATTTCGTGCCTATCAAAAAGGGCCGTTAGGGCAGACATTGCAATGACAGGCGAAATTACATTGCACGGTGAAGTTTTACCTATAGGCGGCCTTAAAGAAAAAAGCATGGCGGCATACCGCGAGGGAATGAAAATGATAATTATCCCTAAAGCAAATATGCCTGATTTGTATAATATCGATGACCTCGTTAAAGAAAAACTTGTTTTCACACCTGTTTCATCTTTAAGTGAAGTTTTAGATTTAGTTCTTTTGCCTGTAAATAAAGGAAATTTAAAATCTCCAAAGGCGAAAAAGGCTGTGAAAAAAACTACTTCAAGCCGTGCAAAAAAACCTGTTGCAAAAAAACCAATAAATGAAGCGACTATTGTTGTTGAATAATAAATTGTTTATTCTACAATTTATTTTTTCACCTAATTAATACAGCTAAAATTAACATAAAAACACGAACTAATTATTATATAACAGCAAAGGATAATTAATGAATTACGCAAAGGCAGAATTTTCATCATCTTACGGTATATCATCACAATTGCCAATACAAGATAGACCCGAAATTGTTTTTTCGGGTCGTTCTAATGTGGGCAAATCATCTTTAATAAACAAGCTTTGCAACCGCAAAAGCCTTGCAAGGGTAAGCAGTACACCGGGCAAAACCGCTACAATAAATTATTATATAGTAGATAATATTTATTTTGTGGATTTACCCGGATATGGCTATGCAAAAGTTTCTAACGCTGAGAGAAAACGCTGGGACGAGCTTATCAACAGCTATTTTACAGCCGCAAGGGGCAATGCACTTTTAGTGCAATTGCTTGATTGCAGGCACAACCCTTCGGCAGACGATATGCAAATGCTTGAATATTTAAAACATTATGATGTGAAATTTATTGTAGCATTAACAAAGGCAGATAAATTGAAAAAATCGGCTCTTATGCCGACCATTGAAAAATTTACAGAGATTTGTTCTCCTTACAATTGCCTTGGTGTAATGCTTACAAGTGCTTCAAATGCATATGGCATTCAACAACTTCAAGAGACTATTGAAAGACATATAGATAGCGAAATTTAGGGTAAAGGAATGGAAAGTAAAATGGCAAATATTACATCGATTAATGAAAACGGACACCTTTGTATCAAAAGCAAAGACACTATTGCACTTGCTGCAAAATATGGCACACCTTTATATGTTATGGACGAAGACGCAATACGCGAAAATTGTCGTGCAATGAAGAATTCACTTGATGAATGCTATGACAAAAACGGTATGGTGCTTTATGCCAGCAAAGCATTTTCTTGCAAACAAATTTATCGCATTATCAACGAAGAAGGCCTTGGTGCCGATGTTGTTTCAGGTGGCGAACTTTACACAGCACTTGAAGCAGGCTTCCCCGCCAAAAACATTTATTTTCACGGCAATAACAAAACCATGCAAGAGCTTACTTTTGCACTTGAAAAAGATGTTGGCTATATCGTTGTAGATAATTTAACCGAGCTTGAGCTTTTAAGCAGTATTGCAACAGCAAACGGCAAAACCCCAAATATTTTATTCAGGATTAAACCCGGTATTGATGCACATACTCACAGCTTTATTCAAACAGGACAAATTGATTCAAAATTTGGCTTTGCACTTGAAACAGGCGAGGCGCTTGAAGCCGTAAAAAAAGCTTTAAATACAAAATCGATTAATTTTGTAGGTATACATTGTCACATAGGTTCGCAAATTTTTGATATCGATCCATTTTGCCTAGCTGCAACAGTAATGATGGATTTTGCGCTTGAAATTCGTGAAAAATGCGGACATACAATAGAGCAAGTTAATTTAGGTGGCGGTTTTGGTATAAGATATGTACCACAAGATGACCCAAAAGCACTTGATTCTTATATGCATAAAGTTAGTGAAACTGTTAAGGCATTCTGTGCAAAAAACAATTTCCCTACGCCTTATATTTGCATTGAACCCGGACGTTCTATTGTGGGCGATGCCGGTATAACCTTATACACTGTCGGCGGTGTTAAAACTATACCCGGCCACCGCACTTATGTTTCAATTGATGGCGGCATGACCGACAACCCAAGATATGCATTATATCAATCCTCTTACGAGGTAATTTTGGCTAATAAAGCTGATAAAGAAAAAGATTTTGTTGCTACTGTTGCAGGACGTTGTTGTGAAAGCGGAGACTTAATTCAAGAAAACGCTCCGATGCAAACACCTTCTGTAGGTGATATAATGGCTGTTTTATCAACAGGTGCTTATAATTATTCAATGTCTTCAAATTACAACCGTGTGCCACGTTTGCCAGTTGTAATGGTAAAAGGCGATGAAGATTATGTTGCAATTCGCCGTGAATCGTATGAAGATTTAGTGAGAAACGATATTTAATGGCTTACGAAATATTAGCAGAATTTTATGACACTTTAAACGGGGATGCCGATTACGACACCCTGTTTTGTGTTGTAAAAAGGTATTTACAACAATACAATATAAAAAGTGGCATCATTGCCGATTTAGGCTGTGGCACAGGTGAACTCACCATAATGCTTGCAAAAGAAAAATATGACATGATAGCGGTGGATTTATCTACTGAAATGCTTTGCGTTGCACGTGAAAAAGCATATGAAAACAATTTGCAAAGCATTTTATTTTTACAGCAAGATTTATGCAACCTTGATTTATACGGCACAGTCAAGGCAGCAATTTGCACTTTTGACACTTTAAATCACATAGGCCCATATGAAAATTTTTGCACAGCCATTGAAAGAGCTTCCTTGTTTTTAGAAAGTGGCTGTCCTTTTATTTTTGATGTAAACACGCCATATAAACACAAAAATATTTTAGCCGACAACGCTTTTGGCGATGATGACGACGAAATTTCATATCATTGGCAAAATACCATTGATGAAGAAAACAATTGTACACAAATCTCGATAATTATAAGCGAAGGTGACGAAGAAATTGGCGAAGAGCTATTTTATGAGTATTTTTACAGTTTAGATGAAATTGAAAACGCCTGTAAAAAAGCCAACTTAACAATAAAAACTATACTGGACGGAGATACTTTTACAGAAATCACAAGCACGTCTCAACGATATTTTATAGTTGCTTTAAAAAATTAACGCTTTATTTTTAGTAGACTGTATATTTATAAGAAAACAATTCAATAAAACCACACAAATTTTATTGAATTCACGTTTAGTAATTTTAAAACAAAATATAACTATTCGTAATATTTTCACAAAACAAATATACCATTTGTAATTTTCATAATAAAAATTACAATATTAAAGTTTTACTCAATTTTTTTCAAAAAATTGCGGGTTTTTAGGGCAGAGCCCTAAACAGGGCTTGGGGCAGAGCTCCAACACTTAGCCATAACAAGGAGAACAAAATGGACAATTGCATTAGAGGCATAACGGAAAACGGTGGTATAGCTTTTTGCGCTATAGATGCCGGTGAAATGATAAGCGAGATGGAAAAGCTGCACAAAACATCTGCTGTAACGTCTGCGGCATTGGGTCGCCTACTGATAGCAGCAGGCATGATGGGCGCAATGATGAAACATGTCGACGACAAAGTAACTTTAAGAATTAACGGCGGTGGTGCGGCAGGCACTTTGCTTGCAGTTTCAAACGGCAAAGGTGAAGTAAAAGGTTATGTCACAAACCCTGTGGTGGAAATTCCCCCTAAAGCAAACGGTAAGCTTGACGTTAGTACAGCTGTCGGTGTTGACGGCACTTTATCCGTTTGTAAAGATTTAGGCCTAAAAGAACCTTATGTGGGGCAAATTCCTCTTGTCAGCGGTGAAATAGGTGACGATATAACACAATATTACGCTGTAAGTGAACAAATACCTACTGTTTGTGGGCTTGGCGTTTTAGTCAACGCAGACTTAAGCATAGCAAATGCAGGTGGCTTTTTAATTCAACTTTTACCTGGTGCAACCGATGAAGAAATAACAAAACTTGAAAACAATATCAATAACCTCAAAAGCATAACAGCTATGCTAAGTGAGGGCAAAAAACCTATGGATTGGATGAATATTGCACTTGATGGATTTGACCCTCAAATTTTAGCAACAGAAAAAATCGGCTATTCTTGCGATTGTAACGAAGAACGAGTTGAAAAAATTATGATATCACTTGGCAAACCTGAACTTGAAAATATGCTAAAAGAAGAAGAAAATGCAGAAATCATTTGCCATTTTTGTAATAAGCAGTATAATATAAGTATAGAAAAAATTTTAAACGAGCTAAATTAACAGCAAAATTAATATAATTTAATCAAAGTACTGGGAGGTTTTTATGAAACAAGTAAAAGAACGCAATATTTTATTTGTAATTATGATAGCTATTTTGGTGCTTTGTTTTTTTATTTGGCATATAAGAACAACTTACCGTGAAACCGAAGCCGGTGTAATAATCGCAAATTCTGACAATGGCGTCTGGGATTTAAGCAATATTAATTTTGACAACCACATTGTGCACTTAAATGGAAATGTTGAATATATCTCAAACGTGTTGCTTACTCCTGAAGAATTTGAAGCGCAACCATACAATGTTCAAATAGGTTCCCCAAATGACGTATTCAGTTGCACCACCGCTAAAATCACCGTCATTTTACCCGACGATGATTATTATATTATTGACACTTACGGCGATTACGCCAGAAACATCTATATTAATGGCGAATGGCGCATTAGCAGCGGCGTAGTTGGCGAAACCATAGACGAATATGAACCGGGCCACAGCGAATTATTAGTCGAAGCACAAGCAACAAACAATGTACTTGAACTTATTATTCAAGGAGCAAATTTTTCTCATATCAACGGCAGCCCCTATTCAGACATTTATATCGGTAAATCTGATAATATGACTTGGTATACAAACCTTGAAAAAGGCGTCGAATTGTTTACAATAGGCATGCTTTTCACTTTATTTGTAATCCATATTATTTTAGCTGCGACTTTAAAGGCATATCCCATAAACTCTGCCTTCTCATTTTTATGCATAACTTGGTGTGTGCGCTTTTCTCTAACAGGCAATAAATTAGCTTATAGCCTCATTCCCGATTTACCCTGGGAAGTTGCATTTAAAATTGAATATATAACAATAGCGTTAACTTGTGTTTTAGTTTTAGTTATCATGCTGTATCAATTTGGGCCGGCATTAAGCAGATTTATCGTTCGGATACTAAATATTTTACTAACACTTTTTGTTATTGCATTTATATTTTTAGACACTTACACTATATCCTCTATGCTTATATCCTTGCAAACGCTTTATGTTGTTGCAATCATATTTGCAGTTTTTTCAATAATCCATTGGATATTTATAAAACACAGTGTCAAAATCTTGACAATCGAAAACATCATAAGCTTATTACCATTATTGATATTATTCTTCTCCTCTGTGCATGATGCATTTTATTATAACAGAATTTATCTTTTCGGCTTAAAATTCACCGCAACCGAAGTAGCAATATTAGCATTTAGCCTTTGCGAAACAGTTGTACTGTTCTTTATAACGATGAAAAATATAAATGAATCAAAAATTGCCGAACAACAAAGCCGCATAAGAGCAGAAGAGCTTGAACGTTTTGTTCAAATGAAATCGCACTTTATGGGCATTGTTGCACACGAGATTAAAACACCACTGTCAATTATTATTGGCGGTGCAAGTGAAAGTATCGATATTTTACAAGACATCAAAGACACTCAAAATATTAATGAAAACGAGCAAGATTTTGAAGACATTTTAACAAACCAAAATGTAATTATCAAAACCGTTAAAAACTTAAATGAAACTGTTTTCGATTTACTTGATACAACAGCACTTGAAACCGGACGCTTAACTTTAAACAGAAAATACATTCAGTTAGAAAATTGCATAAATGATGTTGTAAAACAATATAAATTACAAATCTCTAAAAGCACAAATATTTTAAATACAGAATTAACAGAAAATTTACCGCCTATTTATGCAGATGAAAAACGCCTTCAACAAGTGCTTTTAAACTTGCTTTCAAATTCATTAAGGCATACAAGAAATGGAATATTGACAATTAAACTTTGGCAAGAAGGCGAAATGCAATATTTTTCTGTCAGCGACAATGGCTCGGGAATATCAAAAACTATGCTGAATAAATTAACAACAGATTATATCGACGGTGGCCCTCACGGATATAGGGGCGGAATAGGCTTGCTTGTTTGCCAACAAATTGTGCGTTCTCATGGTGGCGAATTTGAAATAAGCTCTGCCCCCGGCAAAGGCACAGTAACAAAAGTTTGTTTAAAAATGAAAAAGGAGAGCAACGACAATGAGTGATAAAAAAATGATACTAGTAGTTGAGGACGATGTTCAAATGCTCGGTTTTAACGAACGCAAACTTAGGCGTGCCGGTTATACAGTTGTCACAGCCCAAAGCATTGCCGAGGCACTTGAAAAATTTAATGAAAATATTTTCGATTTAATGGTGCTTGATGTTATGTTGCCCGATGGTAGTGGTTTTGATTTGTGTAAAAAAATAAGGCTTACAAGCGATTCTCCAATTTTATTTTTAACAGGCAAAACCCAAACAGAAGATAAAGTTACAGGCCTTTTGGGCGGCGGCGATTATTATATGACAAAACCTTACGATTTTGACGAACTTGTCGCTGTAGTAAAAACCCTTTTAAGAAGAGTAGAAAAAAATGATTCTGCAAATATAGACGTCGATATAATTACTTACAAAGATTTAACCCTAAACAAGCTAACACTAATTGCCAGTGCAAACAACACCGATTTGCTTTTGACACCAAAAGAATTTTCGCTATTGATGGTGCTTGCCAAAAATATCGACAACCCAATTTGCGCCAAGGATTTATACGAAAATGCCTTCAGTGTTCCTTTTCATGATGATATACGAACCCTTTGGACGCATCTTTCAAGACTTAGAAAAAAATTAGAAGCTAATTCTGACATTATAATTCAAAACGACCGCTCAACAGGTTATTCTTTATATTAGAATATTAAAATATTAGACTTCACAAAAATATACTGCATGTAAATAAACAGTTTAATTTACATGCAGTATATTTTTATAGTGTTTTAATTAATATATTTTTATGTTTAAAATATTTTAATTTCGAGGTTTTAACTTTGACAAAACTTGTCTTAATTTTCTTAAAAATGCGCTGTTGTTAACAGTGTTTTGGTATACATTTGCAAGTTTAAAACTCCTTGTTTGTTTTAAACGTTCAAGCTCTTCATATGCCGGCCTTCCTTTTGTATCACAATATTCTTTATAATATTTATAGCTTCCATCGCTGAAGAAAAACTTTCTTTCAAGGTAATCTAAATCGGCAAAAAGCTCAGCATAGCTTTCAAAAAGCGGCAAAAATTTATTATACTCTTTGTATTTTTCTTTTCTAATATTACAGTTTTCTTCACTTGTTAATGCATTAAATTCGCTTGATAATTGTTCTGCCATTTGTGAAATCGTAAAACCACTTTCTATCTTTTTGCGGCAATTTTCACACAGTTTTATATATTTATCATCGTCTGATAAAATTTGCAAAATAGCCTTTACATAAAGCTCTGTCTCTTCAAAAAAGTCCCTGTTATCCTCTTGCAAAGTTTTGGTATAATCTATAGGCACAACTATGCCTGTTGTGCAATCTACAAGCTCTTTTTGTCCTCCAACATCACTTGTCACAACCGGTGTTGCCATTGCAAGCGACTCGTATGCTGTAAGCGATAAACCTTCCCTAAGTGAACAAATTAATGTTACACTTGCAAATTTATAAAATGGGCGTAAATCGTCTTGTCTTCCTGAAAAATATATGTTTTTAACAGCTTTTGCGGCATTTACAAGTTCGTTTTCTTGTTCTCCGTCTCCCACAACAATAAAAGAAAATTGTGGCATTTTTTTTGCTATTTCAAGCATCAAAAACGGACGTTTTTGTGCAACAATTCTGCATGGAAACAAAACAGCTTTTTTATCTTTTGGCAAATTAGGCAAAACTTTAAAAACATCGTTAATATCAGCATTATCTACACAGAATTTTTCTTCATCCACCCCCACATAAACAGTGCTTAAAGTATTATTTTGTCTTTTAAAATCATGCTCGATAATATTTTTTGTTCCATTATTGCAAACATATGTCTTGTCTAAAACAGCACCTATATTCCCTGTTGTTCTCGCATAGCCGCCGCCTCTGTAATACCATTCCTCCATATGCACATAATCGACTATTGCGATATGTGGATAAAGCGCCCTTATATACGGCAAGGCGAAATATCCAAAATAAGAGTTAGAGCAAAAAATCAGCGATATGCCACGTGTTTTTATAATGTAATCTATAAACGCTGTCCAATCTTTCATGTCAAACAAAAACGGAAGAGCAAAAACATCTTGCACAAAAGGCACAAAAAGATGTTGCCATTCATTGTCCTCGGGCAATGTGGTTATGATTGAAACATCAAATTTTTCTTCATCAAGCCTACTTATCAAATCAAAATTAAATTTATCGCTGCCGCCCATGTGTAAATGCGGAAACAAACATAAAATGCGTTGTTTTTCTGTGCTAAAAGGCATTTTATTTTGTGGTATTTCACTGTAATCGTTCCACAATTTAAGCCCTGTAAAACTTTTCTCTTTAACCGAACCTATATACTCAATCGCTTTTATTCCATTTGGTACATCTTGTGCTGCCTCACCGATAATTCTTGCGTTTTCTTTTGCTATTTCATCATTATCTTTTATAACTTTTAAGGCGCCTTCTGTGTTTCTATACCAAAGCAGATATTGTGCCACATGTGCCGGTTTGTAATTTTTCGCAAGTGCACGCAGCCAAAAATGCCAATCCTCATTAAAATATTTGCCATGCATAATTTCAAAGCCGCCAAGGGCATCAAACATTTCTTTTCGCACTAGTGTTGTTACAGCAAGTAGGTTTTCCGTTTTCATTAAATCTGATGAAAACTCTCTGCGCCATAAAAGTTCTTTATCTCCAAAGGTGACAATATCGGTATATGCCCACGCTGCCTCTTTTTCAAGCGCCAACACAAGATAAGTTGTCTCTATAAAAACAGGGTCAAGCATATCATCTGCATCTAAAAAAAGCAAAAGCTGAGTATTCGCCATGCCTGCGCCATAATTTCTTGCGGCGCTGGCGCCATAGCTTTTACCGGTTTGTCTGCGCAATTCGTTTTCAAGTGTATACACTTTTATTCTGCTGTCTTTTTGGGCAAATTCATGCAAAATTTCTACGTCTTTCTCATTTGTGCTGTCGTCGTCGACTATTATCCATTCAAAATATGGAAACGATTGGTTTAACACGCTGTTAAAGCACTCTTTAAAATATTTTCCGGCATTAAAAAAGGGCGTAATTATGCTTACAAGTGGTTTTATACCTTTAATGTCATATTCTCTTTTTATTGTTTTTCCCGGCGTTGCTGAATAGTCAAAATATTGCATAATAAACTCCCTTTAGTGCATATTTATTTGCTAATTATATGTTAGTATATCATAAATTTTGTTCAAAACGCAAGAAAGCAGTTGATGTTTTTGCAAATATGATTTCTATTTTGTATGTATGACATGATTTTTAATTACATATAATATCGATTATAAGACTTTATAGTATTTATATTTTATTAAATACTGATTTAAATTTTATCAAATTGTTAATATTATTGCATTTGCTTGATTTAAAAGGTAAAATATGTTATAATATTGCGGTTAAGGTGGTGCTATAATGAACACAGAATTCGACTCAATAGCTTTGACAAGAGCAAAATATTATTCTAAAGGGGCTCCTGTTCAATTTGCATATGTGGAACTGCTTAAAGCCAAACAAACAGGCGAAATTGCAGTTACTCTCACATTTAAAAATTTAGCCACAAAAGCGCTAAATGCATTAACTGTGCAATATATTTGCAACGATACTCAAGGCAATGCCATTGCACAGGGTACGTATGAATACAATAATTTAAACGTCCAAGAGGGCGAACTTTTTGGTGCAGATGACGCAGTATTCATAAGCAATACTCCAATTGGCAATATTGAAGTTGTACTTTTAAATGCCAATTACATGGGCAAAGTATTTCCTTTGAACAATTGCCCCACTGTTGCTTTGCCTGCACTTAAAAAATTAGGCGATAACACAGTAAATATTGTAAATGATATTGTCAAAACCAATAATGTTAATTATATGCCATGCAATGTTAAAGATGGATGGCAATGTACTTGTGGTGCATTTAATTATAATATTGGCAAGGGCAAAACCACTTGCCTTGAATGTAATGTAACAAAAGAAAATTTAATCAACGCTATACGTTCTGCTGTTAAAATAATTAACGAGCAAAAGCAAAGCGTTTCAAATGAAAATATAGTAAATACGCCTGCTGAAACACCAATACAAGAGCAAAACAATTATCCGACTGAGGATGCCACTGTAATTTACAATATTTCTGAAAATGAACCAATAAACTATGCGCCACAACAAAATTATGATTATGAAGTGGACAACGCATTGTATCAACAAGAATTGCCACCAATTGACCATAGCAATTTGGATATAAGCGATGAAATCGAGCTTCATAGTATGGATGATTTAGAAATGAAAATTTCTGATGGCGAGGGTAATTATTCCTATGAGAATAATTATGATCCCATCAACAATCCTCATGTTTACGAGGGATACAATGCAACAATAAACAACCAAGACGCCAGAGAATATGTTAGACAAGAACGTAAAAAACGAGAACCGTTTTTGATGGCTAACGAAACAGCCGACAAAATTATAAAATATGCACCAATTGTCACAGGGCTTGCTGTTATTTTATTTTTCATCTTGCTAATCGGCATCGATATTATAGTAAACTAATTATTTATAAATAATTTGCATAAAATCATTTTGTATTTCAAGTTTTCCTTGTTCTACATTTTGTTGATTTTGTTCAAATTATACGGAGGGTTATCCATGCCAAGGAAATCGCAGGCATATACAAACGAGAGCATAACAAGCTTAAAAGGCGCAGACCGTGTAAGAAAACGCCCCGGCGTTATTTTCGGTTCTGACGGAATTGAAGGCTGTGCACATTCTATATTTGAAATTCTTTCTAACTCTATAGACGAGGCGAGAGAAGGACACGGAAACAAAATTTTAATAACACGTTACAAAGATAATTCTGTTGAAATTGAAGATTTCGGCAGAGGTATGCCTGTAGATTATAACAATGCTGAGGAACGTTTTAACTGGGAATTGCTTTTTTGCGAGATGTATGCCGGCGGAAAATATACATCGGGCGAAGAGAACTATGAGTATTCTCTTGGTTTAAACGGGCTTGGGCTTTGTGCTACACAGTACGCAAGTGCATGGATGAAAGCCGACATATACCGTGACGGAATGCATTATCACCTTGATTTTGAAAAGGGTGAAAATGTGGGCGGCTTACAAAAAGAGCCTATAAACAAAAAGCGTACAGGCAGTTTGATACGCTGGTTACCCGATACTGATGTTTTTACGGATATCAATGTACCCAGTGAATATTTTGAGGACACAATTAAGCGCCAAGCGATAGTAAATGCCGGTGTAACGTTTATTTTCACTAATGAAACAAGTGAAGGAAAAACCGTTAAAGAGTTCTATTATGAAAAAGGCATCGAAGACTATGCTGAAGAAATTGCAGATTTGCAAAGCATTACACCTGTGCAATTTGTGCAATCAACCGCAGTTGGTAAAGACCGCGAGGATAGGCCTGAATATCGTGTAAAAATGAATGCTGCATTTTGTTTTTCAAACAAAGCACAGCTTTTGGAATATTACCATAACTCATCTTGGCTTGAACATGGCGGAAGCCCTGAAAGGGCTGTTAAAACGGCATTTATCAACCAGATAGACACGCTTTTACGCAATAAAAACATGTATAAAAAAGGCGAGAGTAAAATATCTTTTGCCGATGTACAGGATTGTTTGATTTTTGTGTCGAGCTCGTTTTCCACGCAAACAAGTTATGAAAACCAGACAAAAAAAGCAATTACGAACAAATTTATAGCGCAGGCTATGACAGAATTTTTAAAGCATAGCCTTGAGGTTTATTTTTTAGAAAAACCTGATGATGCACAAAAAATTGCCGCACAAGTTCTTGTTAACAAGCAAAGCCGTGAAACGGCTGAAAAAGCACGCCTTGGCGCAAAAAAAACATTAAGTGCACAAATTGATATAGCAAACCGTGTGCAAAAATTTGTTGATTGCCGCAGCAAAGATTTAACTAAACGTGAGATTTATATCGTTGAGGGTGATTCGGCTTTAGGGGCTGTTAAAACCAGCCGTGACAGTGAATATCAAGCGATAATGCCTGTCAGGGGTAAAATTTTAAACTGTCTTAAAGCCGATTACGCACGCATATTTAAAAGTGAAATTATAACCGACTTAATTAAAGTTTTAGGTTGTGGTGTAGAGCTTGGTGCAAGCAAGAGTAAAAAAGAATTAAGCACTTTTGATTTATCTAATTTGCGATGGCATAAAATTGTAATTTGCACCGATGCTGATTATGATGGATATCAAATTCGCACACTTATTTTGACGATGCTTTATCGTCTTGTTCCTTCATTGATACAAGAGGGATTTGTTTATATTGCAGAGTCGCCTCTTTATCAAATTGAAAGTAAAGGCAACACCTATTTTGCTTATACCGAGGCGGAAAAAGCATCATTTTTAGAAAAAATAGGTGAAAATAAATACACAATTCAGCGTTCAAAAGGGCTTGGTGAAAACGACCCTGAAATGATGTGGTTAACCACAATGAACCCTGAAAGCAGGCGCTTAATTCAAGTTACACCCGATAATTTGCAAAGGACACAAGATGTGTTTGATTTGTTCTTAGGGGATAATTTAGCTGGGCGAAAAGATTATATTGCCGAGCATGGCCACGAATATTTAAACGAATTAGACGTATCTTAATTTACTGCAAAAAATCCGCCCTCCCTTGTCATTCTGAGGAGGCACGACGAAGAATCCGCCCTTCCTTGTCATACTGAGGAGGCACGACGAAGAATCCGCCCTCCCTTGTCATTCTGAGGAGGCACGACGAAGAATCCGCAATTAAATTAACCTATACTAAAAAACACAAAAACTAATTATACAGATTGAGGTTATCCATGGCAAAAAAACAGGTAAGACGCACGCCAAAACGTCCCGAACTTGGTGAAAAAGTTGAAATAATCGATGCCGGAACGGTTGCGCAAACAAAAATAACACAAACATTAAAAGCAAATTATATGCCCTATGCCATGAGCGTTATTGTTTCACGTGCGCTGCCTGAAATAGATGGCTTTAAACCTGCACATCGTAAGGTTTTATACACCATGCACACCATGGGGCTTTTGAAAAACAATCGCACAAAATCAGCGAATATTGTAGGTAATACCATGCACTTAAACCCACATGGTGACCAAGCAATTTATGACACTATGGTGCGTTTAACACGTGCTAACGAAAGTTTACTTGTGCCTTTTATATCCGGCAAAGGCAACTTTGGCAAAAACTACAGCCGAGATATGGCGCACGCTGCTTCTCGTTACACCGAGGCAAAGCTTGAGCCTATTTGCAGTGAGCTTTTTGGTGATATCGATAAAAGCACTGTAGATTTCGTAGATAACTATGATGCAAGCACACAAGAGCCCACCCTTTTACCTGTTACATTCCCGACAATTTTATCCAACAATACATTGGGCATTGCCGTTGCAATGGCAAGCAGTATTTGTTCGTTTAATTTGGCCGAACTTTGCCAGACCACTATTGCGCTTATTAAAAACCCAGAGCACGACATAGCATCAACTATGCCTGCGCCAGATTTTGTAGGCAGTGGATATATTTTACACAACGCAGCCGAAATGCAAAACATTTACGACGAGGGCCGTGGCAGTATACGTGTGCGTGCAAAATATGAATATGTGCGCGAGGGTAATATGATAGAAATTACCCGCATACCGCCTTCCACCACAATTGAAGCTATAATGGATAAAATATCCGACCTTGTTAAAAACGGTAAAGTTAAAGAAGTTAACGATATGCGTGACGAAACCGATTTGAACGGTTTGAAATTGACGATAGATTTAAAGCGTGGACAAGACCATGAAAAAGTAATGCAAAAACTTTTTAAATTTACACCGTTAGAAGATAGTTTTTCATGCAATTTTAATGTGCTTATAAACGGAATGCCACGTGTTATGGGTGTTAGAGAAATTTTAAAAGAATGGACTATTTTCCGCACAAATTGCGTAAAACGTCGCACACAGCACGAGCTTTTAGGCAAGCAAAAACGTTTGCATTTATTACAAGGCCTTGCCGCAATTTTACTTGATATTGACAAGGCTGTTAAAATTGTGCGTGAAACCGAGGAAGACAGTGAAGTTATTCCTAATTTAATGATTGGTTTTGGCATTGATGAAATTCAGGCAGAATATGTTGCTGAAATAAAGTTAAGACATTTAAACCGTGAATACATTTTAAAACGCACAAGAGAAATTGAAGATTTACAGGCTGAAATTGAACGTTTAAGCGCCATTTTAAGTTCTGAATCAAAAATAAAGCGCATTATTATCGACGAGCTTACAAATGTGATAAAAAAATATGGTGAAGAGCGTCGCTGTGAAATTATTTACGAGGATACCATGCCGGATTATGAAGAAGAAATTCAAACAATGCCGGATTACCCCGTAACAGTATTTTACACTAAAGAGGGCTATTTTAAGAAAATAACACCTCAAAGTTTGCGTATGTCAGGTGAGCAAAAATTAAAAGAGGGCGATATTGTTATAAGGCAAGTTGAAACAAAAAACAATGCCGAACTTTTATTTTTCACATCAAAAGCGCAAGTATATAAATGTCGCATAGGCGATTTTGACGATGGAAAAGCCAGCGTAATGGGCGAATATATCGCCGCACGTCTTGGCATGGAAGAGGGAGAAATACCGCTTTACATGGCAATAACCGAAGATTACAAAGGCTATATGCTGTTTGTTTTCGAAGACGGAAAAGCCGCAAAAGTAACCATGGAAAGCTATGCAACAAAGCAAAACCGCAAAAAACTGCTAAAGGCATTCAGCGATAAAGAGCCTCTTGTTTACGCAGAATATTTACAAGAAGAAAAAGAAATTGCAATTAAAACAAGCGCCGGAAGAATGCTTGTGTTTAGCAGTGCACAAATACCATCAAAAACCACAAAAAACACTGCCGGTGTCAAAACTATAACACTTAAAAAGAACCAAAAAATTGAAAACATTTGCGATATCAATGAACTTAGTATAAAAGATTTACATCGTTATAGGGTTAGAACTTTACCTGCAATGGGTGCATTAATTCGAAGTGATGATGTCGCCGAGCAATTAACTTTTTAGTAAAAAGCTATTGCGTTTATAAATAAAATTTGTTATAATAAATATCGTGTCATTTGCAATATTTATTATAACATTATATGGACAGTTAGCTCAGCTGGTAGAGCATCTGCTTGACGTGCAGAGGGTCAGGGATTCGAGTTCCTTACTGTCCACCAAAAACACCGAAAACTCCTGATAAAAGGGTTTTTCGGTGTTTTTTATTGTATTTATTGATTTTTTATCAATGGTCGAAATAAACAAAAATACAATTAAGATAAAAACAATCGGCAGTGCTAGACTGCCGATTGTTTTTTTGTTATTCAGTGCCAATATGATACAATCACAAAATTCATTAGTGAAATTTAAATTATTTCCAATACATTTTCCACAATCAATTTTTGTATGTTTTCAGGGTATAGATTAATATTGTACGTTCCAGTATGCCCTGTTCTTTCTTGTTGAATTATACCCTCGTCAAACCCTTTTTTACTTGGCACTTTTGCACGAATGCCATCTGTTTCCACAATTTCAAGGTATCCCTTTGCAACTAGCCAGTTTGCAGTTTTTATCGGTGAAATTTTATTGCAATCGTTAAATTCCAAAACTTCGTTAATTAAACTTGCAATTTCACGTACGCCCAACAATTCTTTGCGTGTATCAATCTGGTTTATAATGTCTTCGCTTGGTAGCGCCATAATTCTGCTGTCTTCTTTACTAATTCTAACTTTATCAGGTGGTAATTCAAGCTTATTACTTTCGCAAAATTGCAAAATTTCATCTGTAAAAACTGCACCGTATTTCTCAAGTTTTTGTTTTCCAACTCCTGACACATCAATAAATTGCTTTTCATTTACAGGCAGTTTATTGCACATATCAATAAGCGATAAATCGCTAAAAATCATAAACGGCGGCACTTTTTCTTCGCTGGAGATTTTAAAGCGCAACTCTCGCAGTTTTTCAAATAGTGGCATTTTTTCCTCTGGTAAATCTCTGCTCTTTGCGTTTTTAACCGTTTTAATTTTTTCGTGCGATTTTTCACTCAGCGATTTTATTTTTGGCACTTGCTCTTTAGGTAATTTCACTGTATATTCAGTGCTTTCATATAAAATCTCTTTAGATTTTTCAGTTGTTTTTATCACAGAATATTGGCTGTCTGTTTGATGTAAATATCCATGCACAATTAAATTTTCCGTTATAGCTCTAATTCTCTGTGCACTCATTTCGCTTGTGCCATAAGTTTTTATTTTATCAAAGCCAAATTGTAATACTTTTTTATTTTTGCTGCCCATAAGCACATCAATTATCATTACTTTTCCAAATCTTTCGCCTGTTCGTATAACACACGATATGATTTTTTGCGCTTCTTTTAGGGCCTCTATCGTTTCAAATTCAGTGTCACAATTTCCACAATTTCCGCAGTATATATTTGGGTTTTCGCCAAAATATTTTAATATGTAATTTCTTAAACATTCATTTGTTGTTGAATAAAATGTAATTTGCTTTAGTCTTTTATAGTCATTTTCAATCAGTTCTTGCGAGTTTTCAAAATCCCCATTTTCTTCGTGGCCTTTTTCTATTAAAAATTGATTGGTAATAACATCTTGACCACTGTAAAGCATAAGACAATGCGCAAAAGAACCATCACGCCCTGCCCTACCTGCTTCTTGATAATAACTCTCCATATCTTTGGGCATATTGTAATGAACAACATATTTTACGTTGGATTTATCAATGCCCATTCCAAACGCATTTGTCGCTACTATTATACTAATTTTATCAAAAATAAAATCGTCCTGGTTTTTACTGCGCTCTGTTTGTGACATTCCGGCATGGTATTTTGCGGCCGAGAAACCGTTCTCAATTAGTTCATCGCACACAAGTTCAACATTTTTTCTTGTTGCACAATAAATTATTCCACTTTCCTCTTCTTTGCCTTTTAAAAACCTTAGTAAATCATATAATTTATCGCTGCTTGATTTCACTTCAAAGTACAAATTTTCCCTATCAAAACCACTTACAACCACATGTGGGTTTCTAAGCTCAAGTAAATATATGATATCTTCTTTAACACGCTCTGTTGCTGTTGCGGTAAAAGCCGTGACAACGGGGCGCTTTTTTAACTTAGCTATAAATTCCGGAATTTGCGCATAACTCGGCCTAAAATCTTGTCCCCATTGAGATATACAGTGCGCTTCGTCAACTGTAAGCATATAAATATTTGCATCAATGGCAAAATTTAAAAAGCTATCTGTTAAAAGCCTTTCAGGCGCAACATATATAATTTTATATTGCCCTTTTGCAGCATTATACAGCGCTGTTTCTATCTGCTTTGGCGATAATGATGAATTGATATATGCCGCACTTACACCTGCTTGTATGAGACTTTTTACTTGGTCTTGCATTAGAGATATAAGCGGCGAGACAACAAGTGTTATACCTTCATTTGCAATTGCAGGCACCTGATAGCAAATAGATTTACCTGCACCTGTTGGCATTATGCCAAGGGCATCTCTGCATTTCAGAATTTCATTAATTATTTCTTCCTGAGCATTCTTAAAACTGTCATAACCAAAATAGGTTTTCAATATGGTTTTGGGCATAAACTGCTCCTTTTGTTTGTGCATATGTTATTATAGTGTGAGGGACGAATATTGTTGCTTGTCATTCCGAGGGTAGCGAGGAATCCGTCTTTTTAGTCGGTTGCAACTATTTCAAACTTTCCCACGAGGAGAAGCCCTTCTTTTCGGCGGGAAAAGAAGCAAAACCGCCGGGGACTGGCGTATGTCCCCGGACCCCTAACGCTGTGCTCTTAGGTCCGCAACAAAGAACAATCACAATCGCTCGCTAACA
>CAYJGV010000028.1:0-8503 GCA_964369715.1 uncultured Bacteroides sp.
TTGTTGCTAGTGGGTGCTGGTTTAAAAATCCGCTTATCTACCATAAGTTTTGTTTTAAAGTTTGCTTTTATTTCTAATTTTGTGGATTACACTAAACTAACTTCACTATATGTCATTTCGACCGAAGTGGAGAAATCCGTCCTTTGCGTTTTGAGCAAGCGAATGGGTAACGGATTCCTCGCCTCGGCTCGGAATGACAAACTATCTTTAGAGTGACAAAGGGTTGACTACATTATATTTATATGCTAGGAGATGATTAAATGAAAATTATTAAAAAACCAAAATATATTACTCAGATGTATAGTTTTATATTCTTTTTTATGGGTGTAGCATTTATTATATCCGGATTACTTGTAGCATGGGGCATCATGTCACCATCAAAACATTCAGCAGTGCAAGATAAAAACACAATGACAATAATTTTTTGTATGATAAGTTTAAGTTTTTTTGTAGCCAGTGCTATATTAATTAGTATATCTTGCTTTATTGAGAAAAACCGACGCGAACTTATTTTAAACAAGAAAACAGTTGTAGGTACAGTAGAAGAAATTCGATATAAAAGAGGAATTTCATTTGGAAAAACATCACCTTATGTGATTTACTTCACTTACTCATTAAACGGTGAAAACTATAGGAATAAAAGCTACCTTGTATGGGAAAAACCTAATTTAACAGCCGGTGACAGGGTTGAAGTATATATAAATGATTTTGGTAAAAGCACTGTTATTCTATAAAAGCTATTATAATCACAACATAAATCAAAATAACCACTATCATATTGATAGTGGTTATTTGTTTCTTTACAAGTTTTTACAAGCAGCGTAATTCATCACTGCCCTTGTTTTGTATTTTAGCAATTCGCAAGCATATCCGATAATTGTGCATATTCTTCAAGTGTTATTTTCTCCGGACGTATCGCTGCATTCAATCCCATTTCTTCAATCACAGAAATTATCTTCGCCTTTTCTATGCTTGTACCTGCGCTAATTGCATTTGCGGCTGTTTTTCTTCTTTGAGAAAAAGCCGCTTTTATAATTTGAAACATAAATTTCTCGTTTTTAGGCTTAACCGGTGGCTTTTTGTGCAAATTAAATTGCATAACACAACTTGTAACTTTTGGCGGTGGATAAAAACTTCCCGGACTAACTTCAAAAAGCATTTCTGTGCTTGCATAATATTGCACAGCATATGTAATTGCACCTGCTTGCCTTGTGCCTGTTTTTGCACAAAGGCGCTCTGCCGCTTCTTTTTGCACCATTACAGTTATGTGTTCAATTGGCAAACGCTCTTCAAGCAATTTCATTATTATTGGGCTTGTTATATAATATGGCAAATTTGCACATACTGCCACTTTTAAGCCATCGAATTCTTCGCTTATTATAGAGCTTAAATCAGCCTTTAAAACATCTTGTAAAATTATTTTAACATTATCAAATTCACTTAAAGTTTCCTTTAAAACATCAGGCAAGCGTTTATCTATTTCAAGCGCTACAACCTTGTTTGCGCTTTGCGCAAGCTCTTTTGTAAGCACACCTATCCCCGGCCCTATTTCCAAAACACCATATTCTTCATTTATATTTGCAAAACTTACTATTTGCGGACAAATAGATTTATTTACAATAAAATTTTGTCCAAACCCTTTTGTAAGCTCAAACCCGTGTTCACTACATATTTTTTTAATGGTGGAAATATCTGTTAATTGCAAAATTTACTCCTCTGTTTAGATGTGTCCCATTCATGCATCATCACAATTTAAATAATTCACTCGAATTAGTGTGATAAAATCCGTCTATTCGTCCCCGGTTTCCTCACTCGTGTCAGCTTCACTCTCTTCGGTTGTGTCTGCTTCATCTTCTTCTGTTGTATCAGTTTCACTGTCTTCTGTTGTGTCAGTTTCACTATCACTTTCATCAAAAATAGGCTCACCGTCACCGTCAGTAGGCACTTCTTGCGTCTGGTCAACATTTTCTTCAAGTGTGATTTCACTGTCTTGCTCTGTTTGTGTTTGCTCTTCTTGTCTTGGGCCTTCGCTTGCACTGTTTTGTGCCATCATGCTAAGCACAAGTTCCCTCGCCCTTAAAATTTGCAAATCTGTATCAATAGTTAAAAAATAAGGTGTTGCTTGATCCTCTTCACGCAAAAGCACCTCAACATTAGGCGCAACGCCAACAGTGTTAAACTCGGTTCTTTCGCCACTCACTAATACACCTATTGTGTAATTTATCGCTGAGCCGTCATCTAATAATATAGGCGCATTTTGCACACTGGCTTTACCTGCAGTGGATGTGCCAACAATTTGTGCGCCGTTAATCTCCCTTAGTGCAAGCGCAAAAAGCTCTGCCCCTGCATTGGTGTTTTCGTTAACAACAACTACAATAGGCACATCTACGCTATTTGTGTTATCCGAAATCCCAAGCAAAGTTTCATTACCTGCATTATCAAGTTGATATCCCATTGTCCCTGCTGTTGCAATTGTATCTATGGCATTTAAAGCATAGCTTAATTGTGCACCGCCACTATTGTTTCTCACATCAATTACAAGTGCGCTAAGCCCTTGCGCAGATTGCTCCATTGCATCGATAGCGTCTTCAATTTCCTGTGCTGTGCCCTCTTTAAAATCCATTATAGTGATATAGCCAACAACTTCGTTTTCACGGTGTGTTGCCTGTATTGTAGGCTCTTCATACACTCTTCTTTGCAAAGTAACAGGCTCCAGCACTTCGCCCGAGATAGTCGCATAAGTTAATTCCATTGTGCTACCCTCTGCGCCGTATAACAAGCCCATAATTTGTTCTTCGCTTAAATTTTGCAAATCAATTGAATCGATTTGTCTTAGCGAATTGCCTATAACAAGGCCCAATTCCATTGCAGGTGATTGAGCAAAAACATAATCTATAACAGGATATTGCCCACTTGCCTTATAGATGCTAACACCTATACCGACATCTGTTCCCTGTGTTATGCTTAAATAATTTGCATATTGACTCACTGTGTAATATCTTGCATATGGGTCTTGAACGCCTGCCATATATCCCGTGGCAAGCATGTCAAATAAAAACGCATCATCTATTTGATAATAAGAATCCTCACGGACGGTTTTATCTACCTCTGCAATTTTATTATACATTTCTTCTTTTTCTCTAACACTTGTAACTGTATCTTCAAATAAACTTTGCGAAAATATCATTGTTACTGAAAATGTTACTGCAACAGCTATAATTGCAATTGCAAGTGCCAAATTAACTGAAATTTTTCTATTCATACACTAACCTTTCAAAATTTATTGCCGTATTTAATTGGTTAAGGAGAACGGATTCCTCGCTACACTCGGAATGACATGGCTCTGCTAGCCAAGCCTATGTAATGCAAACATGTACTGCATAGGTTTGGCTTAGTAATAAAGTTTTGCCACATCTTCCGCAGAAAGATAATTTCTTGGGTTTACAGTTGCACCGTTTAAGTTTACCTCAAAGTGCAAGTGATTACCTGTCGAATTTCCTGTTGTGCCAACTGTACCAATTGGTGTGCCCATTGTAACAAACTGTCCATTTGAAACATAAACCGAGGACATGTGAGCATAAAGGCTTATAAGCCCCGAGCCATGGTCAAGTTTAACAGCATTGCCATAAGACCAGTGCATACCTGTTGTTGTTACATAACCATCTGCCGCCGCATAAATTACTGCGGTTGAAGGCGCTGGCATATCTATACCACGGTGAACATCATAAACGCCGTAAATATAACGCACAACATTATAATCCGAGCTTATTCTATAATAACCAGGCAACGGCCACGCAAAAAGCCCACCGCCATATTCAAAATCATAATTATTACCGCTTGTGATAAATTCTATCCACGAGGCCTCTGCCGCCTTATGTTGCTCTGCCAATTCGGCATAGGCAGTTTCGTTTAACGCAATATCCGCCTCTTGTTGTGTCATTTCTGCATCAACGTTTTGAATAGCAACTGCATAATCGGCAACCTTTTGATCTAGCAGCGCTTTTGCATTATTCAAATTTTCAACTTCTGTTGCAATTTCATCTGCTTGCTGTTGCAATGCAATGCCCTCTGCAGTTAATTTTTCCATAAGCTCTGTGTCGCTTAGCGAAATATGCTGTATGTTTTCATCATATCTCGATGCTTCCGAATAAGTTGTAGCGCCTAAAAGCACTTCAATAGCACTGTTGTTTCTTATTTTATAAACAGCACTAAGCCTCTCTTCAAACAAATCTTTTGTCTGCTTGTGTTCCAAGATTTTTGCTTCGTGCTCTAATTGTTTTTGGGCAAGGGCGGCCTCTTGAAACTCGATATCTGCAACCATAACAGTTATTTGTTGCGATATAATATTGGCCTCTTGTTCATAATATGCTTTTGTGTCCTCATTCTCTTGCAAATTACTTTCAAGGCTGTCAATTGTGTTTTGCAAATTACTTAACTCGTTTTCAAGGCGCTCCATCTCTGCCTTTGCAGCGTCTGCCGAATTGTAATCGTCTGCAAAAACCATAAATAATAAGGGAGACAAAACCCCAAGCATCAGCGCTATTGCAATTATAGCGCATACTATACGTAATGTTGTTTTTTTCATTTAATACCTCTTAAGTTAAGGTGAAAAGGCTTAAAGCGCACACCCTGAACAATTTATTTATAACAATGTTAAATACGTTAAAATTTAATAGACTTGTCTGTTAAACAATTATACTTTAAGATGTTTTTTAATGCTTGTTGCACAGCCCATGCTGCCTATAATTACACCAAAGGCTACAAAAGCGGCCGCCATATATGGCAAAACTACTTCAAGCGGTGATAAATGCACAGCAAAATCGGCAAGCCACTCTGCTTCAGGCATTTTTACATATTCTAAAAGCATATAATATACACCACCTACAAGCCCTGTGGAAATTAAACCGGCAATTAAACCGACGGTTGTGCCCTCGATGAAAAACGGCAACCTTATAAACGCATTTGTCGCCCCGACAAATTTCATAATATTTATTTCTTTACGTCTTGCAAAAACAGTTAAGCGTATTGTGTTGCTGATTATAACAATGGAAACGATGCTTAAAACCGCAGTAAGACCCCAACCGATATATGATACAATTTGTTCTATGCTTAATAAGGTTTCGCTTAAATTTGTAGGTGCATCAATATGGTCAACAACGCCTGCGCAAATTGCATCAATTTGTGCAACAGTGTCAGTTAAATGCTCTAAATCTATTATTTTCGCTCTAAAAGATGCCGGAAGCGGTATCATCGGTTGGTTTTCTGTGCCATAACCTGAGACAACATCGGCATACTCTCCCAAATATTCTTTCATCTCTTCAAGCGCTTGCACCTTATCGATATATGCGCAAGTTGAAACATTTTCAAGTTGTTCTATTTGTACACGAAGCCCCTCGGCGGTATTATTATCGATAATTGAAGTATTATCTTCGTTTTCAAGCAAATATATTTCAACTTCATTTTGCGAGCCTAAAAATTCGACATAATTCGCAACATTAATGCTAAGCAAAGCAGCAATGCCTGTAATAAACAAACACGCTGTCAAAACGCCTATCGAAGCAATTGTCATAAAGCGGTTCGCAAACATGCTTTTCCAGCCTTGGCAAGCTAAATAACCAAAACTTGTTATTCTCATACGTATTCTTCCTCCTCGGGCATAGCATCTTGAACAACTTTACCGTGGTCTATTGTAATTATTCTTTTATTATATTGCAAGGCTAAATCTCTTTCGTGCGTGACAACAACAACAGTTGTGCCAACACTGTTTATCGCTTGCAAAAGCTCTATTATTTCAACACTTAATTCAGGGTCGATATTTCCTGTGGGCTCGTCCGCAATAATGATTGAGGGCGAATGCACAAGCGCCCTTGCAAGTGCAACACGCTGTTGCTCGCCGCCGCTCATCTCGCTTGGATAAGCACGAGACTTTGATGCAAGCCCAACTAAATCAAGCACATAAGGAACCCTGCGTGCAATTTGCCTTTGAGATATATTGGTAACACGCATTGCAAAGGCAACATTTTCATATGCTGTCATTGTGGGTATTAAACGGAAATCTTGAAACACAACGCCAAGACCTCTTCTAAGTATAGGAATATGCCTTTGTTTAATTTTATTCAAATTACGTCCATTGACGTAAACGGTGCCTTTTGTTGCAATTTCTTCCCTTAAAATCAATTTTAAAAATGTGCTTTTGCCTGCACCTGAATGCCCAAGCACAAACACAAATTCGCCTTTCTCGATGTTTAAATCAAGATTTTTAAGCGCAACAATCTCTTTACCGCCCGTTCCCGTGTAAACTTTACGAACACCTTCAAATCGTATCATTATTACAGCTCCGTTCACAAAATATGTATGCAATCTATTTCATTATAACATATTACATGTGAAAATTCTATGTAATTATTAAATTTTCACATAAAAAAACAGGTTGCGACGAAGTAAAATCGTCACAACCTGTTAAAACTACAAATTAATAATCAAAAATTTCTTTTAAATCGGTTGCGACATTTATCATCGCCCATTAAAAAGCAATTTATTAATATTTAGCAGGGTTTGCGCTTAGATATTTTTTAACCATAAGGGCAACTTTAAACACAATTGCATCATCAAATTCTCTTAAATCAAGCCCTGTTAGTTTTTTAATTTTTTCAAGCCTGTAAACAAGTGTGTTTCTGTGAACAAAAAGCCCACGGCTTGTTTCGCTTACGTTTAAATTATTCTCGAAAAAGCGTTGGATTGTGAACAATGTTTCACTATCAAGGCTTTCTATGCTGCCTTGCTTAAACACTTCACGCAAGAACATTTCGCACAATGTTGTAGGCAATTGATAAATTAAACGTGCTATTCCCAAATGGTCGTAGCTTATTATATTTTGGTCGGTGTCAAACACTTTTCCAACTTCAAGTGCAATTTGCGCCTCTTTAAAGCTGGTTGCAAGGTCTTTAACATTAGTTATAGGTGTGCCTATACCAACCGAAGTTTTAATATAATGCTCATTATTTAATGTGTCTGATATGCTTGTCGCAAGTTTAATTATATCGCTTTGATCTATGCCGCGTTTAATTTCTTTAACAAGCACGGTGTCGCTTTCGCTGATGTTAAAAACAAAATCCTTTTGTTTGTCCGGAAATAAGCCGCTAACTATATCATACGCAGAAATATCATTGCCGCTTGTCACCCTAAACAATAAAACAACTCTTCCAACATCTGTTGTAAAATGCAATTCTCTTGCTTTTGCATAAATGTCGCCCGGTAAAATATTATCAAGCACAACATTTTTTATAAAATTAACTTTGTCAAACTTTTCGTCGTGATATTGTTTTATATTTTGCAAAGATATGGCAACAAGCATAGCATATCTTTGGGCTTGTTCGTCCACGCCTTTAACAAAAGCCGCAAAATCGTTGCGTTTGTTAGACGAAAACAAATAATATGAATAACCGCTATTTATAAAGCTTTCTTCCGAAGTTCTCTCTATTGTTAGAGAATCTCTAACTTCTCCAATTCTGCTTGGATCGGAACACGATATAATTGTACCTGTTTCATCAATTACACCAACTGTTCTATCAATAGCTTCTTTCATTTGATTTACTACGCCCTGAAAAACTCTGTTCGCCATATATTGTTCCTTTCTTGATAAACGGGAGCTATTGTTAATATTAACAATAGAAAATTACTATAGTCTCTATTTTACACAATAATTATGACTTTTGCAACATATTTTAACAAATTTTTATTATAAATATTGTGTATTTTTTTGAGATGGCAAAAAACTGCCTGTTTTTTAGGTTATTTTGCCATAAACGCCACAATATTTACCATAAAAAATTATTTATCGCTAATACGTTTTTTAAGAATTATACACTTCATTCGTAAGTCATAATAAATTTAATGTCAAATTCTACCAGTTCGACTTTGTTTATTTTGCACATAGCAAAGAATTATAAAAAGGGTAGCCGCAAAGAAAATTTTCCACAGCAAAAAACAAAAGGTTGTTTCAAACGATAATTATTTGAAACAACCTTGTTTTATTGTATTAAATATTAGATGCTTGAAGATTTTGGAATTATAACATATTTACCGAAAAGAGGTAATTCTTCTTGTCTGCATTTAACAGCTTTAACAATACCCATAATTCTGAAAATGAATACCAAAAGACTTAAAATACCAACAACAATCCATCCTAATACAGGGATTATTGCAAGCAATGCACCAATAACATAAACCACATCAAGCACTAATGCTTGGTTAGCGTGGAAACGAACATGTTTTGATTTGCCGTTTGCAACAAGTGCCAAAATCATAAAGATAATACCAAAATATGTAAGTGCCGCTAAAAATTTATTATCTTCTGAATCTTGATCTACCACAGGTTGTGCGTATTGTTGTGCTGTATATTGTGGCTGTGCACTATATTGGTTATATTGTTGTTGTCCTGCGCCATAATTTGGTTGTTGGCTAGCAGTATATTGGCTTTGCGCTGTATATGCTTGTTGGCTTG
>CAYJGV010000028.1:8603-14544 GCA_964369715.1 uncultured Bacteroides sp.
TTTGGTTGTTGGCTAGCAGTATATTGGCTTTGCGCTGTATATGCTTGTTGGCTTGGTTGTTGTGCAGAATATGTTTGTTGGCTTGGTTGTGCAGTATATGCCTGTTGGCTTTGCGCCGCTGTGTTATAAGTTGGCTGTGCTCCTGTTGGTTGTGCTGTGTATGCATTAGGGGCTGTATATTGTGTGTTTTGTCCTTGATTGTTTACTTCGTTCATTTCTACCACTCTTTCTTTTGTTGTTTTAATGCCCCTTTTGCAGATTAAATCTGTATAATCTCGGTGGCAAAAACTTTATTTATTAAAATTTATCAAAAAAACCATTAATTGTCAATATTTTGGATATAATTCGTTGTAAATTTCATGTAAAAAATTGTAAAATATACAAAATCACTTTTTAAATATTATCGGCAAAATTGTTATTGCGCACCAAACAATTTGGAAAAGCAACACCAAATAAAGCGAAATTGAGACTAAATTACCTGTGAAGCCTAAAATTATCGCCAAAAGTACAGCAATTAAAACGCCTGCAAGTTCAACTGTATTTGCAAGTTTTTCTCTTTGTGCCGCCTTTGATGCCGCACGCAAGCCGCCTATAAAAGAGCGAATTGTGTTTTTATGTATCATATAGCCCTCGCTTTCGGGCAGATATTCTGTTTGGCTCGTTATCATGTCTTTTTCCGATTGCGATAAAATTTTAATCATCTCGGGCGAGACATGGTAAAGCGATGTTATAAGCGCTTCCGACACATTAAAATCGTTTGAATATATAAGCGAATTAATTCCGCTGTTTGATAAAATATTAAGCATAGAAGCCGCCGCTTTGTTTGGCTCATAGCTTACGATAAACAAGCTGAACAATTCACCGTTAACCGATAAATATATTGCGCATTTTTCGCCATTATCGGTAAATTTGCGCTCATATTCAAGCGAGGGTAATTCGATTTGATATCTTCTCATCATTTCCCTGTTGCCGAATATTACTTTTTTGTCGTCAACATAGCCGGTGACACCTAAGTTAAACTCTGTTTCAGCATGTTTTACTTCAAAAAGTGCATTGATATCATTGTCCACCACCGCTAAAAAAGTGTCTGCCAATGTTTCACAGTTTTCGTAAACTATGCTTGCGGCATATAATACAGCAAGGTCTATGCGCTTGCCTTCAAAAGGCTTAATACTGCTTAAAACCACATTGCTGGAGGGGAATAAATCTCTGACACGCAAAAGCACTGTGTTGCAAAGCCCAAGGCTTTGAACTGCGCTTGAGCCCGGAATTGCCGCACCGTATTTTTTAGCTGATTTTTGCAATTGGAACGCCACAACCGAATAAACAAGGCTTGTTGCCAAAGGCGAGCCAATACAAACGGCGCCCGCAAATGCACTTATAATAAACACAGGTTCAGGGGTGTTTAAACCTGCAATTAATGCGCATGCCACTGACACAAGCATTATAATTATGCTGAATTTTCTGCCATAAACATCGCTTATGGTTGAAGAAAAACTGTGTCGCATAAAACCACGCATCAAAGATGTTGGTCTGCTAACCAAAAGCGAGGGTTTATCTTCCCGAAGGCCTTTGCAAACTAAATTTGTAAGTTGCTTATTTTTAACCGCAAATGCCGCATAGTGTTCATAACTTTTGCTTACGATATCAAAATTGCCTATTACAGATTTAATTTGTAAAATTTTACCCAAAGAGTTAAAGAACAGCAAAAGCACTGCAACGCCTGAGAACAAGGTTACATTGTGCGCCTCGTATTGTGAGGGAAGCACCAAGCAAATTATGTTTTGCACAAGTGCACCAAGAACGGCAAACAATGTTATTGTGTCCACAGATAAGTGTTTAAAAAGACCTATTGCGCCTGATGCCATTATATTAAAACACGCTGCTGCGCCAATTATCAAGCCCAATAAATTTAAAAGCAAAAATGCATATGTATTTGCATCTGCGTTTGCCATCACCGAAGCATTGACGACACCGTCATTTATAAAACTAAAAGCAATTAAGCCTATGCTTAAAAATGCTGTCAAGATTGTACGTGCTATATTGGCATTTAGTTTCTTTGAAAGTTTAGCTTCAATTTCAGGTGCATCCGCCAATTGATTATAATCTTCATTCTCATCATAATTAATCGGTGCAACGCCATATTTATCAGGGTCTATACCTATTGTTGCAGTTTGCACAAGCGGTGCATCTATGCCGATTTCTTTTGATGTGTTTCCGTTATAACGTTTTTCTGACCAAAAGCTGTCATCTGTATCGCTTTTTGCTTTAGACGCGAATTTATTATTAAATGATTTTGCAGGAACAGGTGCCACGTCATCTTTAACAAAAGCGTTAACATTCACAACTGCACTGTCTTCAATATCACTTTGTGCTTCTTCATCAACAACAAATTTGTTTTGCACTATAGATTTCGAAGATACATCCACCTCGATAATATCGCTTACAAAATCCTCTTCAACTTCATCGTGCGCCGCATAATTTTCGCTAATGACGGCAATTGCGGCTTCATCAATTTCGCTTTCCTCTTCAACGCTAATAGGTGCGCCAAAAGACGCTGTCGCCTGTGATAAAGCAGGAAGAGCACCTATTGTGTCTTGCATGCTTAAATCTTTTGAATTAAAGCTTGATTTTTTTACATCATCAAGCGAAAAGCCTTTTATAGGCGTGTTTTTCAAATCAGACGATGCGCTTTTCTTTTTAACACTAATTCCGCCGTTTGTGCCGTCATTTGCAACCGAGCTGCTAAAGAAATTTAAAAATCGCGGATCATTTTGCAAGCGTTGCATATTTGGCACAACGGCATTAGCCGGCCTTGAACCGGGTTTACTGCTCGCTTGTTTGTTTGTGCTTTTTGCAATTTCATCCTCTTTTTGCATAGCTTTAAGCTCTGCAATTTTTAACTCGCCCGTTGTGTTTTGCTTAATTGCTATTTTAGCGCTTTCGTCATTTTGTTGCATGGCTTTAAGCTCGGCTTGTCTCTTCGCTTGCAAATCTGCCTGTTGTTTTGCATATTTAAGTTGTTGTTTTTGTTCTTGTTCTCTTATTCTTTGCAATTTTTCTTCGCCGGCTTTTCGTGCCATTTGTGCGGCACGTCTTTGCTCTTGCTCTGAAAATTCTTTTACATTCGGCAATTCATAAGTAGTTGGTTCGCCTTCTATTATCGGCTCGATAAGCGGTGCACTTGAAATAATTTTCGGCTTAGCTGTTTCGTTAATAACAGTTGGTTTTTTTCTTTCAGGCACTTTTTGCACATCGTGCTCAATCGTTTCATTTATCGTGTTGTAATTTATATCGGGAGTTAAAACCAAAGGTTCATTGCTATTTTTTTTCTTCGGCGAAGATTCTATTCCAATACTTGCTAAAATGGCATTTACTTCATCATCTATATCTTGAGCTTTGCTTTTAGCACTTGGCTTATGGTTTAGCTCATTTAAAATATTATCTATGTCTCTTTTTTTATCGCTGGGCATTCTAGGTTTCTCCTCTCCTACAAATTATTTATTTCTTTGTTGCATTATCTCGTACATTAAAATACCTGCCGCAACCGAAACATTAAAGCTGTCCACACCTGTTTTTGTTTCCGCCATAGGCAAAGAAACACCGTCATCACACAGTTTTCTTACAAGTTGTGAAACACCTTTGCCTTCGCTGCCCATAACAAGTGCGATAGGCCCTGTAAGGTTTTGTTTAAATGCAGAAGGAGCATCTGCCGCTGCACAATATGCAAAAACGCCTTTTTCTTTAAGTTTGCGAACACTCTCGCCAATATTTGCAACTTTTGCAACCGCAAGGCTTGCCGCTGCGCCTGCACTGCTTTTTAAAACAATTGGCGTAACGCTTGCACCGCCCCTTTTCGGTATAATTATTCCATGCGCACCACACAAAAGCGCACTGCGCATAATTGCACCTAAATTATGTGGGTCTTCAACACCATCGGCAATAATAATAAATGGTGGTTCGTCTTTTTCTTTTGCTATTTCTAAAATATTATCTATTGTGACATATTCAATTTCAGCCCCAAAAGCGGCTATACCTTGGTGATTAGCATTTTTACAAAGTTTGTCAAGTTTTGCTGTGTGCACACGCTTAACAATAGCGCCTGCCTCTTTGGCGAGAGCAATATAATATGACGCTTGTGCGGCATTCATTGTATCTTGTAAAAAAACGGTGTCTACTCCCGTGTCGGATTTAAGCATTTCTACAACGGCATTTTTACCATAAACCGGTGTACTTTCATAGCTTTTTTCATCATCTATATCTCGCATAATGCTTCTCCTAAAACTATATGTATTGTATTTTTAAATATACACGGACATTATAGCACACTTTGTAGTGTTTGTGCTATAGTTTTACACAATATTACATAATATTTACAATTTTTATTTTTAAATTAGCAATATATGGATGTATATTTTCTTTTTGTATTACTTATATACTATATAATATAAAATTGAATTTATCTTTAATTTTCAAAGGAAAAAACACAATGCTTTCAACATTATATAATTTATGTTATTTATTTTGTTACCAAAGTTAAATATGTCCATAAAAAGATATAAAAATCCATGCAAAATGTCAATAGACAACAATGCGTTATTAAGTGTATAATGTAAACATAGAAACAGAAAGGAGCGAGGCCGATGTACTCTAATGAAACACCTGTTCAGTTAGAGCAGAGCCGCCGCTAAAACGCAAAGTCGCCAACATATACGAATGTTTCGTAAAATTGAATGTATTTATCTTATGGTAGATAACATTAATGATAAGGCACATAAGTGTTTTAACCGGTGCTTAGCTCTGCAAGATTTGTTCACTTCTTAAATTGTGTAAAGAAACATATTTAAGTAACCCCGAAAATGCCTTGAAAAAGCAAAGGGCGGTGTGCAAATTAATTACAACGAAAAAAGAGGATGGACCGATGCAATAGGTAACAAACACAGTACATATGCTATGGTTTGCAAAAAGGTATTTGCTGTTAAAGCGCAAAAGACATGAATGTTATATGCAAAAAACTAAGCTATATGCAAGGTTAATGAGTATATGAACAAAAAGTGATAGCGCAATATTAGTACTACTTAAATTAGCAAATAGGTCGCAGAATAGGCGACAATTGCCGGCGAATGCAAAAGTAGTTAACGCAAAAAACCTGTATTCCAACAATTTGGCCGGCAGTGGTTTTTAAATTGCAAGGAGTGCATATGTGAGGTTAAATTCGAATGATATTTAACAATAAGAGGTGTAAGGCCGATGCAAATGGATTGACTCTTATAATTTCTTTCAGCACATAAAAAATGTGCAATAAAATGAAAGGTTTATTTTGGTATTAAACTATATATATATTGCAAAAAGTGTTGCAATATAGCAAAGAACTAATGTGATATTACACTATGTAAAAAATTTGTCCCTTTTTATAATAGATTTTAAGTGTAAAAAGTTTATACCGATATGTAATTTATAATTGAATAACGAGACCTAGCCCACCTTGTTGTGTATAGCGACAAGGTGGGCTTTTTATTGGGCGGCTGCCCCTGTTGGGCTGCCGCCCAAACCCGCACTCTTGGGCTGCCGCCCAAACCCGCATTAAGGCTCTGCCTTAATAATCCGCAATTTTTCGAGAAAAATTGAGTAAAGCTTTATTTAAAACAAAAATACTTTTTGTTTTTGTTTTAAGTTTAAGTAGTTTTTTCTGTATAATCAGCAAAAGTATTGCTGTAAGGATTTTATTTACTATAAAATTCACGTTTTTTACTTTAAACTCATTTTTTTACCATATAATCTATAGGGCTAAAAGCAAGTAAATTGTATATACCAAAGCAGACTACGGCATACTAGTCTTTCTCTAGCCAATCCGATATGCAATTGACTCAGTTTTATGTACGATAATTTTTCTTCAAGTTAGTTTTTCTTCAAGTTAGTTTTTCTTCAAGTTAGTTTTTCT
>CAYJGV010000028.1:14644-15804 GCA_964369715.1 uncultured Bacteroides sp.
TTTTTCTTCAAGTTAGTTTTTCTTCAAGTTAGTTTTTCTTCAAGTTAGTTTTTCTTCAAGTTAGTTTTACGTCATGCTAGTTTTTCTTCAAGTTAGTTTTATATCAAATTAGCTATACAAAACAACAAAAAAATTTGATTAAATACAATAAAAATTGTGAGTTAGTCATAATTAACCATTGATTTGCATTTAATCTATTGACTTATATTGTGATATAGTGTAATATCACATTTGAGAGTAATTCTCAAATTGAGTGTTTCAAGGAATGGGAATATTATGAAAAAGTATAATACTGAACAGCGCAAACTTCTTATTGATTTTTTCAAAAACAGTTCACACAATTCTTTATCGGCGGCAGATGTTTACAACGCTTTAAAAGATTCAGGAATTGGCATGAGCTCGGTTTACCGCAACATAGCCGAAATGGAAGCTGAAGGCATTATCAGGCGTGTTAGTGAAAAAACAAACAATAAGTCGCTTTATCAATATATTCACCCGGAACATTGTATCGGTATTGTTCATTTAATATGCGAGAAATGCAATGCCACTTTTCATTTAAATCGTCATATCTCGCACATGCTTACCAACATCGCACTGGAAAACAACAACTTTCACATAAATGAAGGCAATGCTGTGCTTTACGGTACATGTGAGAATTGTTACTAAATTAATAAAACGGAGTATAAAATGAAAACAAACAAAATTATCGCATTAATCACAATTATAGCTATGGTACTTTCACTTGCTGCTTGCTCTACAACAAGCGAAACCGGTGAAAGCACAACAAGCGCTCAAGAAACAGGCGAGGGACTAACAATTATTGCCACATCTTTCCATGAATACGATTGGGTAAAAAACATCATAGGCGAAAACAGTGATATCACGCTCAATTTTCTTCTAGATACCGGCGTTGACATGCACAGCTATCAACCCAGCACACAAGATTTTGCAGAAATCGCTTCTGCTGATATGGTTATTTACAACGGTGGTGACTCCGATTTATGGGTAGCCGATGCAGTCGCTCAATCAGTTAATGAAAATCAAATTGTTGTAAGCATGATGAATCTACTAGGCGATGAAGTGCTTGCTGAAGAATATGTTGAAGGCATGGAAGCACATTCTCATGACCACGACCACGCGGACGAAGACGCTCACGACCA
>CAYJGV010000028.1:15904-24666 GCA_964369715.1 uncultured Bacteroides sp.
GGACGAGGAAACTCACGACCATGCGGACGAGGACGCTCACGACCATGCGGACGAGACAGTTGGACATGACGATGAGCACATTTGGTTATCTTTAAAAAATGCCGAAAAATTAATAACATTATTAACAGCACAAATTATCACATTGGATCCTGAAAACGAAGCAACATACACAGCAAATTCAAAAAACTACCTTGCACAAATAGATGCACTTGATGAAGAATATGAACAAATGGTAGAAAGCGCAGCTAACGACACATTAATTTTTACTGACAGATTCCCCTTTAGATATCTTATTGAAGATTACGACATAAATTATTTTGCTGCATTCTCCGGTTGCTCTGCCGAAACCGAGGCAAGCCCTGAAACAATTATTTTCCTAGCTGATAAAATTGATGAATTAAATGCGCAAAATGTAATAATTATTGATGAAAGCATGCAAGATTTTGCAAGCACAATCATAAGCAGCAGCACTAATACTAACAGCAATACACTTGTATTAAATTCAATTCAATCTGTAACAGCACAACAAATTACAGATGGCACAACATATTTAAGCATAATGAAGGAAAACCTAGAAGTGTTAAAAACAGCACTTTCATAATTGACACAAAAAGCATTGATGCCTATTTTTAAAACAATTAAACAGGAGACAAAATGGATCAAATTATATGTAAAGATCTTTCGGTGGGCTATAACTCGCATGTGGTTTTAAGTGATATAAACTTTACAATCAACAGTGGTGATTATGTTTGCATCGTTGGCGAAAACGGCGCAGGCAAAAGCACACTTGTAAAAACCATTTTAGCGTTGCAAAATAAAATTTCAGGCTCTATCACCATGGGTGACGGCCTTAAAAGCACAGACATAGGCTATATGCCTCAGCAAACACAAATCCAAAAGGACTTCCCCGCTTCGGTATGGGAAGTTGTCCTTTCGGGTTGCATAAACAAACAGGGTTTTCGACCATTTTACAATAAGGAAGAAAAAAACCTTGCAAAAAAATCCATGCAAGAGCTTGGAATAACAGATTTAAAGCATAAATCTTACAGCAAGCTTTCCGGTGGACAACAACAACGTGTGCTTTTGGCTAGGGCTCTTTGTGCAACAAGCAAAATTTTGCTTTTAGATGAACCCACCGCGGGCCTTGACATACACACAAGTGCAGAAATGTATAATTTAATAAAAGAATTAAACAAAAAAGGCATAACGATAATAATGATAACCCATAATTTAGATAAAGCTATAGACGACACTGACTATATTTTAAAAATAGACAACAGCAAAGTTGAATATTTAGAAAAAGAAGCATATTTACAAACAGAGGAGGGCAAAAAATGGCACAATTAATTGAAACCCTCGTTTATTACATGTCTTTCCCATTTGTAATTTATGCATTTATTGTTGGTGTTTTAATTGCACTTTGTTCTTCACTTTTAGGGGCAACACTTGTATTAAAGCGTTTTTCTTATATTGGCGACGGACTTTCTCACATAGCATTTGGCGCAATTGCGGTTGCCACTGTTTTAGATTTTTCCAACGAAAGCATTTTTGTTTTTCCGGCAACGGCATTATGTGCAATTTTGCTATTGCGAATGGGACAAAACGCAAAAATAAACGGAGATGCCGCCATCGCTATGCTAAGTGTAGGTTCGCTTGCCGTGGGCTATCTTTTGATGAACATCTTCCCTGTTTCAACCAATTTAGCAGGTGATGTTTGTGTAACTCTATTTGGTTCAACGTCTATTTTAACGCTTACCCCAACCGATGTTGCAATTTGTCTTGCACTTTCAATTTTTGTAATTGCAGTATTTATTATTTTTTACAACAAAATTTTCTGTGTAACTTTTGATGAGACATTTGCAAAAGCAACCGGCATAAAAACAGGCATGTATAATTTAATTATAGCTGTGACCATCGCCGCAGTAATCGTTATAGCGATGAATTTAGTAGGCTCACTTTTAATAAGCGCACTTGTGGTTTTCCCTGCGCTTTCTTCCATGCGAATTTTCGGAAATTTCAAGACAGTTATAATTTCATCGTCGATAATCTCTGTTGTGTGTGCAACAGTAGGCATTCTTATAAGCATTGTTTCTGGCACACCCGTAGGCAGTACAATTGTTACAGCAAATATCATCGTTTTTTTATCCACACTTTTTATTTCAAAATTGAGGAAAGCTTAAATTATGAAGCATTTTACAAAAACTTTTGTAATCACCCTAGCTTTGGCTATGTTTTGTGCATGTTCACAAGACACGCAAGAAGACGAAACACTTGTTTTAGACATCGCCCCACCCTCGCAAGATGTAGAAGATTTATTTGAAGAAAGCGAAACGCAAAATAATTCCACTTTACCAAGTGAAGAAACCAACGCCATCGCCGGCCATGAGGCAATGGCACATGAGGACGCTGTCACAAAACAACAAGCGCTAACCACCGGCATTGAATTCGACATCGATTTAACCACAATGAGCAGCACCATGGTTTTTTCGCAAATTTACGATATCATGGTAAATTATAATGATTACATCGGACAAAGTATAAATTTAGTGGGCAATTTCAACACCATGTATTATGAAGAAATTAGCCAAACATTAAACTTTGTTGTAATTAATGATGCCACAGGATGTTGTCCTCAAGGGCTTGAATTGAAATTTGCAGATGAATCTATTGAATTACCTGAAAGTGGTACAATAATCGGCATACAAGGCCAGTTTACAACATACAAAGAGGGCGAATTTGAATATTTTTGCATTTTGGTAGATGAGCTGAGCCTCTATGAATCTTAGTTCGCTCATTTGCTGATATAGTGCGTGGTGTCATAAGTGTGCTGTTTGCCTTTAGGCGAATACAGCACGCTTAAAAATAATGCGTATTCCTCGGCTTCGCTCGGAATGGCAAAGCTAGAATTGCTGCAATTGCAATTCCTCGACTTTGCTCAAAATGGCAAACAAGTTTAACATTTGATTGCTTTTAATAAAATTTTAAAATCACATGTAAAACAAACCCCAAAAATTAGACATCTAATTTTTGGGGTTTGTTTTATTGTTTTATTATAATATTTTCAGATTACAAAAAGCTTTCAAGTTCTGTTCTATACTGAATTTCCGCCTCTTCAAGCCGCTGCGCAAGTGCAATTGCGCCCGAATTAGTATCGTTTTTGCTAACACTGGACAATGCATTTTGCATATCCTTTATCCCCATCTCAGAGCCCTTAATCAGCATTTCTGCCATTTTTTCAGGCGAGGAATCCACCATGGTTTTCATTTTTATTCCCATATTAGCGTTAAATTTTGCAACAGGGTTTTGCTCTTTCGGCAATTCGCCCATTGCGCCAAGCATAGCGTGCGAGCGATTAGATAAATCCTTATAAGTTTCATATTGCTTTTGCAAATGATGTCGCATAGATGCATCTTCGGTAATTTCAAGTAATTGTTCAACAGTATTTTTGCCCATTTCTGTGTTTTTTGAAATTTCGTTCAAAAGTTCAATTGTTTTATCTTCCATAAAAAATTCTCCTTGTTCTTATTATTGTTGATGCTATCTAATATTATTAGCTTTTGTCATAGCATTATACAATTTTCTTCAATTGCAAATAAAAATAAAAGATGATATAATACAATTAATTGTACACACTATTATTTTAGGAGAAATTATATGAAATTAAATTTAGACAAAAAGTCGATTTTATCTATATTAGGCATTGCTTTAATAAGCATTTTTTTTGCATGGTCACTTAATAATTATGAAATTGTTTGGAGTATATTTTTAAAAGGCATCAATATTTGTTTACCTTTAATATTAGGCTTTGTTATCGCTTTTGTTATTAATATACCGATGAGTTTTTTCGAAACACATTGCATGACAAAAGTGCAAAAACCCGCACTTATAAAGCTTAGAAGAGCACTTGGGATTTTAATTTCGCTTTTAATTATAATTGCTATTTTTGCATTTATTTTTATTTTGGTCGTGCCCGAAATTGTAAACACCTTTGTTTTGCTTGGTAGCGCTATATCACAATCATGGCCACAAGTTGTAAGTTGGGTTAACGACTTAATTGCATCAGAACCTGTGATTGCAGAATACATCGCTAACCTTAATATTGAAACGCTAACCAGTCAATCGGCTATAAATGACGCTATAGCATATATCACATCAAGCTTTACCACTGTTTTAGGCGGTGCAATAGGCGTTGTTTCATCTATATCAGGCGGTGTAACAAATGGTGTTTTTGCGCTGATTTTTGCAATTTATATTTTAATGGCAAAAGAAGTTTTAAAATCTCAAATGCAAGCATTATTCGAAGTTTTGTTGCCACATAAAGCATTCGTTATAGTTTCCTATATCGCAAGAATGTCTAAAAAAGTTTTTTCAAGCTTTGTTACAGGTCAATGTGCCGAAGCCGTTATTTTAGGCACTTTATTCTTCATAGGTATGACAATTTTCCGTTTCCCACATGCAACAACAATAAGTGTGCTTGTTGGCGTTTGCGCCCTTTTGCCTATTGTAGGTGCAATTTTGGGCTCGGTTGTGGGTGCATTTTTAATCTTGATGGTAGACCCAATTCTAGCCGTATGGTATATTATTTTTTCAATTGTCATGCAACAAATTGAAGGCAATTTAATTTACCCTAAAGTTGTTGGCGGCAGTGTTGGTTTGCCGGGTTTATGGGTGCTTGCCGCAGTTACCATAGGCGGCAGTATGTGGGGCGTTATAGGCATGCTTGTAATGGTGCCTATTTTCAGCATTTTATATGCACTTATTAAATTGATGGTCATTGCAGGCAGACAATCCAAAGAGCTTAAAACAGCACAAGAGCACAATCCAAAACAAGCCGGTAATGCACTTTTAGATGCAATTGTAAAACTTGAAAATGAAGAACAAGATAAAAAGAGAAAACCAAAAGAAACAAAAACAGCAAAGAAAAATGGAAAATAATGCTGTAATAAAAGGACGTTTTGCACCAAGCCCAAGCGGAAGAATACACCTTGGGAATATTTTCAGCATGCTTTTAGCATGGCTTTACACAAAGCATAAGGGCGGCAAAATTGTGCTTAGAATAGAAGATTTAGACAAAACACGCTGTAAAGAAGAGCATGTTTTGCAATTGCTTAAAGATTTAGAATTTTTAGGGCTAAATTGGGACGAGGGTGGCAATTTTAGCGAATACCGCCAAAGCGAATGTTATAATTATTACACAAAAACACTTGATGAAATAAGCGATAATGCGCATATTTACAAGTGCTTTTGCACAAGGCAAGACCTTTTTTCACACAGTGCCCCGCACGAGGCAGATGGCGATATTATTTACAGCGGCCACTGCAAAAACATGCAATTTCACACAGATAACAGCGAGAAAAAACACGCTTTAAGGCTTAGCGTGCCGGACAAAACCATATGTTTTAACGATGTGAACTATGGTGAATTTTCGCATAATTTAAAAACACAGTGCGGTGATTTCATACTGCTTCGTTCAGACAAGGTTTTCTCTTATCAACTTGCTGTTGTGGCAGACGACATACGCATGGGCATAACCGATATTGTAAGAGGCCGCGATTTGCTTTCAAGTTGTGCACGGCAAATATATTTATACAATCTTTTGGGCGAAAAGCCACCTGAATATTTTCACATACCTTTAATTTGTGCAAATGATGGCAAGCGCCTTTCAAAAAGAGAGAAAAGCATGGATTTGGGTGAGCTTAAAAAAACATATACAAGTGGGCAAATTATCGGAATTTTGGGCGCAATGGCAGGGCTTGTCCCAAAAGGACAAAGCGCAACGCCCGAAGAGCTTTTAAAGGTTTTCACACCCCAAAAAATTGGCACAAAAGATATAATATTAAGTGATTTTATAAATTAGTTTTTGCAGTAATTGTTTAAACTTTAAAAACGGGAGTGATATTATAGATATTTCAAATTACATACCTGTATGGCAAATTATTGCGCTTTTTCTATTCGCAATAAACCTGCTTGCTTTCGCCCTTTATGGCATAGATAAATATAGAGCTGTGCATAAATTGTATAGGATAAGTGAATCTGTCTTGATTTTCACATCCATGTTAGGGGGCAGCATAGGCGCAATTTTTGGCATGTATTTTTTTAGGCATAAAACAAAAAAAATGTATTTTAAGGTGTTAAACCTGTTTTTCTTAATACTGCAAATAGTGCTAATACCGTCATTTTTTATTTTTTCACACTACTTAACTTAGCCAAGCTGACGCAATACGAACTCGGATTACATCGGTTTGGCTTTAATTAAACGAAACGGAGCAATAAATGATTTTCAAACCCCATGATGATTTTGATTTAGATAAAATATTTCTAAGCGGTCAATGTTTTAGAATAAAAAAATATGATGATACTCATTTTAGATTTATCACAAACGAGAATGTTTTACATATTAAAAAAACAGACGAAGGCACTTATGACGCTGACTGTGACAATGCGACATGGGATAATATCTGGCATGATTATTTCGACTTAAACAGAAATTACAGCAAAATCAGAAGCGAAATTTTAAATGATGATATAGTGCTAAAAAACATGGCAGATTTTGGCAAAGGCATAAGAATTGCAAGGCAGGAAGCCTTTGAAATGATAATAACATTTATAATTTCACAGCGCAAAAGCATACCTGCAATTAAAACATCGGTGGAAGCGCTTTGCCTTGCATGCGGCGAAAAAACAAATGTTAACGGCGATGATATTTTCCTATTTCCAAGTGCAAAAAACTTGTGCGCATTAAGCGACGATGAACTTAGTGCATGTGGGCTTGGCTATCGTGTACCTTATATTAAAGACGCCGCTAAAATTGCAAGCGAAAGCGATGATTTTTTAAACGAACTTTCAAATTTAAGCGACGATGATATTTTACAAAAACTTATGCAAATTAAAGGTGTTGGCACAAAAGTTGCAAACTGCATAAGCCTTTTTGCATATGCAAGGGTAAATCTTGCACCAATTGACGTTTGGATACAGCGCATTATCGAGCAAGATTTTAACAATATAAACCCATTTGAACGCTATGAAAAAAATGCCGGCATCTACCAGCAATACATGTTTTATTATGCACAAATGAATAAAAAATAGGCAATAATAAAGGAACGGAAATTAATACGGATTATTTTTATTTGGTGTTCCGTAGCAGTTGTGTCATTCTGAGGAGTGCCTAAGCACGACGTGAGAATCGCCATAACGGCAAGTGTAAAAAGGAACGGATTCCTCACTTGCGTTCGGAATGACAGATAGATTAAGCACAGATTATTTATATTAATTAAATATTTATCGCAAACAAAAAAGAGATAAAGCTTAATTTGTACGGTTTTTTCGCAAGTGAAAAACACAGCACTCATAAACTTTATCTCTTAAATAATACTATTAAATTGTTTTTTACAGCATTTCTGCCATTAACTCTTCACGGCTCTTTATCGAAAGATATCCGGGTGCTATATCAAACGCTGTTTTGCAGCCAACAACACCCTCTTTTGAAAGTTTGTATACCGCTCTTGCATAAGCAATCATAACGCTTGAAGTGAATTGTGGATTTGAATCAAGCTTTAAACTGTATTCTACGACATGAGTTGTATTATCATCGGTTTTTCCACTTCTTATAACAAAGCCACCGTGTGGAATGCTCGCGTGTTTTTCTTGCAATTCTTCAGTAGATACAAAATTAACCGTTGTATCGTAATCTGCAAAATAGTTTGGCATATTAACAATTTCAGCTTCGATTTTAGCTTTGTCAGCGCCATCAGCTACAACTACATAGCAATCCCTCAGGTGCTTGCCTCTTGTTGTAAGTGTCGGGTTTTTACCGCTTCTTGCAGCTTCAACCGCCTCTTTTATCGGTATTGTGTATTGCCTTGCATCAAGCACACCCTCAATTCTACGAATTGCATCGCTATGCCCTTGAGAAACACCGGGCCCCCAGAAGGTGTAGTCCACACCACAAGGCAAAATCGAGTTTGAATATAGCCTGTTTATCGAAAACATACCCGGGTCCCAACCTATAGATATAGCCGAAACATTTCCGCCTTCTTTTGCACAAGCATCTACTGCTTTGAAATATTCCGGTATTTTAGCATGCGTGTCAAAACTGTCCACTGTGTTGAAAAGCTTTGAAAACAAAATGCCTTGAACAGGCAAATCAGTAGCCGAGCCACCGCAAAGAACCGCAACATCTATGCTATCTTTCATTTCTTCTGCTTTTTCAACCGAATAAACCGGCACACCGGCAGTAAGCGGTTTTAAACTATCAGGTGAGCGCCTTGTAAATATCGCTACAAGCTCCATATCAGGATTATTGGCTATAGCTTTTTCGCAGCCAACGCCAAGATTTCCATATCCAATTATCGCTATTTTTATTTTTTCCATATTATTCCCTCTCTTTCATATAAAGATATTTTACACGTAAAATAATTTTTTTGCAACTAAAGATTTGCTTTTATTACACATTTTTTATTTCAAAGTTAGTTATGACTAAAACCTCATTAAAACCGTAGGTTATTGTAAGCGATGGTTTAATGCTAATTATTGTATGTATTTGGGCAAAGTCTTTTGTTTTAATTTCTTTACAAGATGAAATTTTGCCAAAATCAAATTCACTATTTAATGCGGATAAATATTAACTAGCTTTCTTTGATTCTATTAATGCCTGTTGTACTTCAATTATTTTTTCACCGGTTAAATCATTATGCTTCACAGAAAAGCACTAGCTTTATGACATATTGCATAAAATTAGGGCTTAAAGTTTTACGTATTATTTT
>CAYJGV010000029.1:0-23871 GCA_964369715.1 uncultured Bacteroides sp.
GTGCCCCACACTATCATCCACCCTAAAACCCAGTAGCGAATTGCCCCCACGCACAGACACTATGATGCCAACATGCTTATGGTACCGTGCCCCACGCTATCAATCACCCTAAAACCCAGTAGCGAATTGCCCCCACGCAGTGGGCTATTTTTCTTTTGTTGTTACGTCGTTATTGACTTGGGTTATGAATTCTTCGAGTGTTTTTGTTCCGCCTTTTTCTTCTTTACGTGCACGCACGCTGACATTTCCTGCCTCCATCTCGTTTGCACCGACAACAAGCATATAAGGCACTTTTTCAAGTTGTGCTTCACGTATTTTATAACCCATTTTCTCACTGCGGTAATCTGCACTTGCACGCACACCTGCTGCTGAAAGCTTTTTAACAAGCTCTCTTGCATATTCGTGTTGTCCCTCGCCTATAGGTATAATTCTCGCTTGCTCCGGACTTAACCAAACAGGCAATGCACCTGCATAATGTTCTAATAAAAGTGCAATTGTGCGCTCGTAACAACCAAGCGAAGTACGATGAATGATGTACGGGTGTACATCTTTCCCGTTAGAATCAACATAAGTCATTCCAAATTGTTCTGCCAAATATGGGTCAATTTGTATTGTGATTAAAGTATCTTCTTTACCATATACGTTTTTAATTTGTATATCTAATTTCGGCCCATAAAATGCAGCTTCTCCATCAGCTTCGGTATACTCAATATTTAAATTATCAAGCATTTTTCTCATTGCATCTTGTGTGCTTTCCCAAACTTCTTTTGTTCCTATATATTTCTCTTTGTCATTTTCATCCCATTTTGAAAGACGATATGTGAGCCTATCATATAACCCGATATCCGTCATCACTTCTTTTGCAAGTTTAACGCAATTGCCAAACTCTTCTTCCAATTGGTCGGGCCTCATAATTAAATGCCCTTCGCTTATTGTAAATTGTCTAACTCGAATAAGCCCATGCATTTCGCCACTGGATTCATTGCGGAAAAGTGTACTTGTCTCGCCATATCTAATAGGCAATTCTCTGTAAGAATGCTTTTGTGAAAGGTAGATTTGATACTGGAATGGGCATGTCATTGGACGCAGTGCAAAACATTCTGCATTTTCATCTTCAGCATCACCCAAAACAAACATTCCGTCACGATAATGATCCCAGTGTCCGCTGATTTTATATAAATCACTCTTTGCCATAAGCGGTGTTCTTGTGCTTACATAACCATACTCTTGTTCCTCTTTATTCTCGATATAACGGTTTAAAATTTGGAATAATTTTGCGCCTTTTGGCATTAACAAAGGCAAACCTTGCCCTATAAGCTCTGATGTTGTGAAATATCCAAACTCTCTGCCTATTTTATTATGATCACGCTTTTTAGCTTCTTCAAGGGCAGTTAAGTGCTCTTCAAGCATAGACGCTTTAGGAAACGCAGTACCGTAAACACGCACAAGCATATCATTTTTGGCATCGCCCCTCCAATATGCGCCTGTTGCACTTGTAAGTTTAAGCGCCTTTATCACACTTATATCCATTAAATGTGGTCCTGCACAAAGGTCGGTAAAATCTCCCTGTGTATAAAAAGATAATTTCTCACCCTTTTGCGCAAGCTCATTTATAAGCTCAATTTTAAAAGGTTCATCTTTCATTTTTTCAAGGGCATCGGCTTCGCTTAATAGTTCACTGTAAGGTTTTAACCCCTCTTTTACAATTTTTTTCATCTCTGCTTCAATTTTAGTTAAATCTTCGCTTGTAAAAGGTTTTTCTGTTTTAAAATCATAATAAAAACCATTGTCTATAGCAGGACCAATGGCAAGTTTTGCACTTGGGTAAAGCCTTTTTACCGCTTGCGCCAAAATATGGCTTGCACTATGCCTAAAAGCTTTTCTTCCTTGTTCGTCATCAAAAGTTAAAATTTCCAGTGTACTGTCTTCTTTAAGCTCATAGCGTAAATCGCACAATTCACCGTTAACTTTTGCGGCACATGCGTTTTTGTAAAGACCCATGCTTATCTCTTTCGTGATTTCAGCAACACTTGTGCCGTTTTCACAATTTTTAATTTCGCCGTTTTTTAATGTAATGTTTAACATTTTTATCCTCCGTTATTATGTTTTTAAATATTATCTTTAAAGGGTTTTGTCTTAGATTTGTAAATATTTTCAAATTCGCTTTTAACTATTATTCGATTTAAACCATGATTTAAACACAGCCACATTAATTAACTGTAAAAAAACAAACAGCTCACCCCACAAAGCCTATGCTTTTGCGGGGTGAGCTTAAATTTTTATAAACCCACGGTTCCACCCAAATTGCGCACACATATATGCAGCGCCACTTTTTGCTATATTAAAAACGTTTTTACTCTTATTTTAACATGCAATTAAGCTATAACGTGCTTTAAACGTCAAAGGTTTCGCCCCTTTGCAACTCGACGATGGTAATGCATACATGTCTGCAAAACCGCTTTCAGCAAATGCGGCTCTCTCTAAATGCAACAAAATATACATCGTGTTCGCTTCAATGTTTTATTATATTTATTTTATGTTATATATACTATATTATAATTTTAAAAAAGTCAATGAAAAATTTAATTTTGTAATCTTTTGCACGGCAGATTTATCTTATTTTTATTATAAAATATATTTTAGCGTAATAGAAAAGCGCAAAGTGCTTCAATCATAATAAAATTTATTTGCATAATATGTGAAAGAGAGGTTTTATGAAAAAATTTTTTGTATTTGCGGCAGAAAGGCACAATGATGTTTTTTATAAAAACCAGCCCAGCATACCCCGGCACAGTTTTGCAAAACGGCAGCACCGGCAGCGAAGTTGCACGTGTGCAAAAATATTTAAACACTTTAAGCGTGGCAGAATACCCCAGCCTTGGCACAATATCTGTCGACGGCAGATATGGAAGTGAAACCGAAAAAACTGTTACAATGTATCAAGCGATATGCAATTTAACACCGGACGGAATGGTTGGCGAAAACACATGGGATACATTAATTGACGACTACAACAGCACTATAGGCGGAAGCGCCGACACTTACCCCGGAATACCACTTCAAAACGGCATGACAGGGCAAGATGTAATGCATATGCAAACTTATTTAAACAATCTTGCAAAATCACCTTACACCGCTATTGAAATGCTTAATGATGACGGAAATTTCGGCAGCGGTACACAAAATTCAGTTATACTTATGCAAACTCAGTTTCCTTTAAAAAACGATGGCATTATAGGCGAAAACACATGGAATAAAATTGTACAATTGCAAAAACGTGATGAGCATGTAATAACCCAGTATCCCGGTTATTACTTAAGTATCGGTGCCAGCGGAAACGATGTGCGTTTTATTCAAAGCTATTGCAACGCAAACAGCGGAATTGATTTAAATATCGATGGCAAATTTGGGCAAAACACAAAAGACGCCGTTATTGCAATACAAGCAAAAAACAATTTAAAAACAGACGGTATTGTGGGCTCGCTTACATGGAGCGTACTTGTTAAAGAATTTAACGAAAGCCTATAAAATTTAGTGGCACATAATTTTAAGCACACAAGCAGGCGATAAAATCGTCTGCTTGTGTGCTTATCAGCGTTATAAAAATATGTTACAGTTTTACTTAAATTTTTGCAAAAAATGATGTTTAAACAAAGCGGAGTTGCCTTCAAAAATCGACTTCACAAAAAACATCGGCCAAATTTTCGCCATATGACGCAAAATTTGCCTCTTATTCTTACAAAGTCTTTATTTGTGGCAGTTCCAAAGCCTAAAACCTCTTTTAAAAAACTTTAAAATAATTTTAAAAACCTATTGAAATTTATCAAAAACATGTTATACTAAACATATGCTTAGTCGCATAAGCATTTATTTAGGAGGTGACTTTATGACAGAGAGAGAACAAGATATATTAAATTATATAAAAGAAAACCCTTTAATTTCGCAAAGCGAACTTGCACAAAAAGCAAATATAACACGCTCCTCGGTTGCGGTGCACATTTCTAATTTAACAAAAAAAGGTTTTATAAAAGGAAGAAGTTATATTTTAGAATCCACAAACGGAATTTGCGTTATTGGTGCTGCCAATATCGATATTTTCGGAATGCCTTTTAAAAGCCCTGTGGCAAAAGATTCAAACCCCGGTAAAGTTAATTATTCACTTGGCGGAGTTGGACGAAACATCGCACATAATTTAAGCCTTTTAACGGACAATGTTAAATTAATTACTTTGCTCGGTGATGATATTTTTAGCAAAAGCATTATAGAAAGTTGCAAAGAACTTAATATCGATATCAGCGACAGTTTAATTTTACCCGGTGCTACAACGTCCACTTACCTATTCATCACAGACGAAAAAGGCGATATGCAAAATGCTGTTTCAGACATGGATATTTATTCACAAATGACACCTGAATTTTTGCAAAGCAGAATGTCAACAATTAATTTGCAACAGCTTTGTGTATGCGACACAAATTTGCCTAAAGAAAGCCTTGAGTTTTTACTAAACAATGTCACTTGCCCTGTTTTTGTAGACACTGTTTCAACAGCAAAAACAAAAAAAATTAAAAATTTACTGCATAAAATCCACACCATAAAACCCAATCGTATAGAGGCCGAACTTTTAAGCGGCGTTAAAATCAAAAACGATAAAACGCTTAAAACTGCCGCACAAACAATATTGTCTTTGGGTGTTAAACAAGTTTTTATTACGCTTGGAAGCGAAGGCGTTTTTGTTGCAAGCGAAAATCATTTTGAAAAAATCCCTTGTTACAACGCAAATATTGTAAATACAACAGGTGCCGGCGATGCATTCACAGCAGGCCTTGCATGGGCATTTTCACAAAATTACAATATAGAAAAACAAGCCAAATGTGCTTTGGCAATGTCATCTGTTTGTGTTTCAGATAAAGAGACCGTAAGCAATTGCATCAATGAAAAAACAATAATGAAAATAGCAAAGTTACAGAAAGAGGTATAAAATGTATAATTTAAAAGATTTTTTAGAAATATCCCCCGAGGTACAAAATGCACTGGACAACAATTTACCTGTTGTTGCGCTTGAATCTACTATTATTTCTCACGGTATGCCCTACCCTAAAAATGTACAAACTGCAATTGAAGTTGAAAAAATTGTGCGTGATAACGGTGCAGTACCGGCTACAATAGCTATTATTAAAGGCAAATTAAAAGTTGGTTTAAGCGAAGATGAAATTGAATATTTTGGCAAAAAAGGCCTTGACATAACAAAGACAAGCCGCAGAGATATACCTGTGCTTTTGTCCAGAAAAGAGGACGGCGCAACAACTGTTGCCGCAACAATGATAATTGCAAATTTGGCTAATGTAAGCGTTTTTGCAACAGGCGGCATAGGCGGTGTGCACCGTGGTGCGCAAGACACAATGGATATTTCAGCCGACCTTGAGGAACTTGCCACAACAAATGTTATGGTAATTTGCGCAGGTGCAAAAAGCATTTTAGACATAGGCTTAACTTTGGAATATTTAGAGACAAAAGGCGTGCCTGTAATTGGCTATAACACAGACGAATTACCTGCTTTTTACACAACTAAAAGCGGTTTTAAAGTGGATTATAACATGGATAGCCCAAAAGAAATTGCCGATGCATTTAATGTGAAAAGCGCACTTAAATTAAATGGTGGTATGCTTGTTACAAACCCAATCCCAACAGAATATGCTATGGATTATAATTATATAACAAACAGCATTGAAAGTGCTGTGGGTGAAGCGGAAGACCTTGGAATTAAAGGCAAAGACACAACCCCATTTTTACTTGACAAAATTAAACAAATTACAAAAGGCACAAGCCTTGATGCAAACATAGAACTTGTTTACAACAATGCAAAATTGGCAGCAAAAATTGCTTGCGAGCTTTAAATTTTGCGTAAAATTTTATAATAAATTGGTGCAGAATAACACTGCTACCTTTTAAAGAAAACCCCTGCCACTATCAATTATTGATGGTGGCAGGGGTTTTTAGTATAGGATGGGCTTAATTTGCTCGTAAAATGAAATCTATAACTACTTTATTAAAATCCTGTGGAACATCCATATTCACAAGATGTCCGGCATTATTAAAAATTATCACTTCACTATCAGGTTCTAATTCATGCCACATTTCAACTGCCTTTAGCTCCATTGGAATATCTTTATCTCCACAACCTATAAGAATAGGGTAATTCCTTTTTGTAGTATATTTATTTACCATACTATTTAATCCTGCAAGGTACATAAATGATTTCTTAGGAAATCTAATATTCATTTGATAAAATTCTTCTTGTGCTTGTGGTGTATAGGCTGAAATAAGTTTATTGCTTTGTGCAAACCATTTAATAGAAAATATAGCTTTTAACATCATAAGTCCTTGTGCTTTTCCGTTTTCTTTTTGCATAGATACATCAAAATTGTTAATGTCGTACCCACCAAAACAAGAAATAGAAGATACCATTTCTGAATATTGATTAGCAAAATCTTGAATAAGCACTGCACCTATCGATACTCCAACAAGATGAACTTTTTGAATTTTTTCTTCTTGCAAAATAGCTTTTATGTACTGAGCAGTTTTTTCTATACCATCACCTTTTTGTGTCTTAGTTGAATTTCCATGACCAATTAAATCAACAGTGATGACAGTGAATTGCTGAGAAAATTCTTCAATTTGCTTTGAATACTGTGTGTTGTCAGCAAAAGCAGCGTGAACGAACAAAACTGTTTGTTTATATCTATTTTCGGAAATGTAATAACACATAGGTGTTGAATTAATTTTTTTACTAATCATATTTACAATATATCTCCTATCATTGTTATATACCTACCACACACTTAACTCACTCTATGTATCAAGCTCAACTTTCAACGCTATTGCGCACAATTCTTTTTGTGTATTTGCAAATTTTTTTGCACCTGCGTCTTGCAATTGCTCTTTGGTGCGATATCCCCAAAGCACACCGCACATGTCTATATTTGCGTTTATCGCTGTTTTTACATCTATATCACTGTCACCAACATATAATACATCTTTTGTGTCAACTTCCAATTCCTTACATAGTGCTAAAAGGCCTTGTGGGTCGGGTTTTAATTGTGTTCCCACAACATGCCCATAAGTTGCATCAAATATATTTTCAAAATGTTTATCGCAAAGCCCTGTTACAAGCACATGGTCTTTATTGCTTAAAACAGCAAGCTTAACCCCTGCTTTTTTAAGCGTGTTTAACATTGGTATTGTGTTATTAAACGGCGCTGTTTCATCACTGTTATGCAAACTATAGTAATTTAAAAACATCTGCATAGCCATTTTTTCCATTTCGCCGCCACGCGCTGTGGGCGAAAGCATACGCTCTACCAAATGTTTCATGCCATTTCCCACCATATATTTAAATTCAGCCTCTGTATGCTGTGGAAGCTCTAATTGCCCCAAAACATAATTGCCTGCACTTGCTAAATCTTTAATGCTGTCAAGCAAAGTGCCATCTAAATCAAAAACGACTGCCTTATACAATACTTTATCCTCCAAAATTTCATGATTTTACATCAACTTTACCGATATTATTTATCATACAAAAAAAGGCATTTCAAGCGCTTTTTCGGCAATTACACCCCTTGCCCTTAATTTTAGGCCGTAGAGTACATTTATTTTTAAATTCGCACTTTTCTTTCTTATATTAAACGGACTTTGTCGCACGGAATACTTCATATTGTGCGTTATAACACATACTTCATGCCTTGTTATATATTTTGTGTAACACAGCGAAATTGTCCTGTTTTTATTTATACAAAAACCCTCTTTAAATATACCCTCCACAGATACCGCAAAACTCATTATGCAAAGTGCTATCAAAACAGGCATAAAAAACATAATAGGCGAATTTATTATATAAAACACATAAAAGATAAATAGACATACTGCCAAAGCCAAAAGCGGTTTATAAAGATACTGTATTTTCGATTTCCTTTTATATTCGCACATAATATCGCTGGGTAAACTGAATTCAGGCAAAAGCACACTTGGTTTTTCAGGCTGTGATTTCTTAAAAACCAAAACAGGAAAATCACGGCTTACAAAACTGCCTGCCGTTATATAAAGTGCTTTTCTGCCCATTAGCCTTGCCACAGGTGTTGTTTTAACATCACACGCAACAATACAATTTATATTAATTCTGCGCTCTGTCTTTGTAAAAAGCCCACCACGGCAAAGTATGATTCCTCCTGCCCTACAAACCCGAAGCCTTGCGGTGCGAAAAAAAGACAACAACACGGTTAAACTTGCCAGTAAAAAACCCAAGGAAAGCAAAAGCGATATGCCGGCCGGCACAAAACGCTGCACAATTGTGTCTATGGTTAATAAATTGTCACGTGCTATCAAAGCAAGATCATATCGGCTTTGCCCAAGAAAATCACTTATATAATCTAAAGTTATCAATATAAATGCCGCCGTACTTAGCAAATTAGCACTTAATATAACCAAAACCGCACGTTCGGCGCCTGTGGGCTCAAACACAGCGTTTTTTTCTTGAACAGGTGTTAGCGTATTTATTATTTGTGCCGCTTTGTTTTTTGATAAATAAAATTTTATTTTGCGTGGGTAAAAATTATTTTTAAAATAAATTGTTAATATCGATGCGCCTATAATGCGATAAAGCAACGGCCTTTCAATATTTATTGCAGCTATGCTGTCTTTTTTATATATTCTTTCAATTTTATAAAAGCAACCTTTTTTAACACGCAATTCGTTTTGTTTTATGCTAATGCTTGTGAATGCCCAAATTATAAACGCAACAAAAAAACAAGACACAAACAAAAAACCGCTTATTATACATGCCTCAATAAACGAGCTTAGCGTAAAGTGAAAAAGCGCACGTATGAAAGTTGCAACACTGAAAATAAGCATATATTTAAAATATTTCAGCGTGAAAACAATATGAAAACGATTTTCTCTTTTTGTGAAATTGGGGTTAAATTTCATTGTCCCTCCGTCAAAAAACAAATAGCATGAAATTTACAATATAGCTATTTTATTATTTTATTCATCAGTGTATTTGCAAAAGTAATACTAAGCCCCGGCACAAAAAGAACTCCACCTGAGTATATCAAAACAAAAACACAGCTATTTGTGCGCCTTTGAAAAGGTGCTGTGAATATTTCACATGAAGTTACAAATCTTATAGGAATTTTATGAACAAATTTAAAAAACACACCATGCCTTATTGATATATACTCACCCGTAAAATGTATTTTAAAAGTGCAAATATAATAAATTGTGCAAACACCGAAAACAAGCACCCAAACAATTGCAAATATAACAGAAACCCAAAACGAAAACATTGAAACAGCAATTGCAATTACAATGCCCAAAGTGCAAAGCCAAAGCGAAATTATAATTGCATTTGTTAATTTAACTTGCTCTTTCATTGTTTTCACTCCCCTTTTAAATAGATTTAATATGTATTTATATTAAATCTATTTTTCGTTTTTCGGTTGTAGTCTCCACGATTTAGTAAGTTTTGAAAACGCCTCGTTTTTGGCAAGTACAGTAACTTTATCGCCTATCATAATCATGGTGTTACCACGTGGAATTTCAAATTCGCCTTTACGTGTTACGCTGATGACAACAACATCACCCGGCACAGGTATTTCTGCCAATGTTTCGCCGTGAAACGGAAATGACTGCGGTATTTCAATTTGGCTAAGCGAAGTTGTGCCGCCATCCAAACTTAAAAGGTGTCGCATTGCCGCCGCTTCCACTTCACGTTCAATTATCCTTGCGATATTATCTGTGCTTGAAACAACGATGTCAACGCCAAGTTTTCGAAGCACTGAAGTGTTTTTAGGGTTGTTGACACGTGCCACAGTGCGTTTTACTTTAAAAACACGCTTTGCAATTTGGCATGCAATTAAATTTGTTTCGTCCTTGCCTGTAACCGCCACAACAGAATGAAACGGCTCTTTTGTGTCAAGCGCCATTTTTAAAATATCAGGCCTTGAACCGTCCCCATTTATAACTTTTATGTCAAGTGCGTCCGCAATATGCGCACATGTAATTTCATCTTCTTCTATAATAACCGAATTATTTCCGTGTTCAAGCATAGTTTTTGCAAGGTAATAACCGATTTTTCCGCCGCCTATTATACAAACTTTCATATTTGTTCTCCTTTACAATTAATCTGCTAATTGTGAGTAAACTATGCTGTCGCCTGCCCTCACTCTTAAGTTATTATCAGCTGTGTTAAGTTCAAACAAGCTGTTTGCACGCAATATTCCAAACACTGCCATGTTTTGTGTAGGCTTTGCCGCATTTAAAAGTGGCAAGCCCAATTGCTCTTCATTTGCAAGCACTGTGCTAAATTCAAGCGTGTTCGAGCCTAATGTAAGGCGAGGCATTTCCTCTTCATCGGTGTTATCGGAATTTTGTAATATGCCTGCAACAATCGCTTGCGAAGTTAAATTTGTGCCACATACAGTGTGCATATCAAAACGCTGGCTGTAAACCGTTTTAAGCTCAGGGTCTGCAATTCGCACTATAACATTTTTTATGCGAAAAACCTCTCTTGCAATTTGTCCAACCATTATATTAACATTATCATCTTGCGTTACAGCTGCAACTGCATCACAAATTTCCGCACCGGCCGAGCGTAAAACATCGGTATCAATAGGCATACCACGCACGACATTCCCTGTGAAAGGTGGGTTCATTTGATGGATTTTTTCAATCAAGCTCATATTATATTCAACCACAGCAACATCGTGACCTAGGTGCTCTAAAGTTTTTATAAGCCTAAGCCCAACTTTCCCCGCACCGATAATTAAAATGTTCATAATACGCTCCGTTCTTTATCTAAAAATAATACAATGTTAAATTAGAATGTTAAATTAGTAAGTATATTATAAACTTTTTGCGGTATTCTTGCAATATTTGTTTTTAATATGATATACTTAATTTAAAAAAATATTATTTTTATACTATAAATTTAATTAAAGGGGAATGGGAATGGAACTTAAAAGTCATAATGTCACAAAAGGTGTAGAGCGTACGCCTAACAGAAGTTTGTTTTATGCAATGGGATACACCGAGGAAGAGCTTTCTCGCCCAATGATAGGCATAGTGAGCGCACACAGCGAAATCGTGCCCGGTCATATCCACTTGGATAAACTTGCCGACGCAGTTAAAGCCGGCATTTATGCCGCAGGTGGCACTCCTGTTTTAATGCCTGCTATTGGTGTTTGCGACGGCATTGCAATGGGACACGCAGGTATGCGTTATTCACTTCCAAGCCGTGAGCTAATTGCTGACAGTGTTGAAACAATGGCGCTTGCACATGCACTTGACGGCCTTGTTTTGGTTCCAAACTGTGATAAAATCGTACCTGGCATGGTTATGGGTGCGGCAAGAATCAATTTGCCAGCTATTGTTTGCAGCGGCGGCCCTATGCTATCAGGACGTCAAGGTGGCAGACATGTTAGTTTATCACAAATGTTCGAGGCGGTTGGCAGCTATAAAGCCGGCATAATTAACGATGATGTGCTTGACGAATACACAAAAAATACATGCCCCACTTGCGGCAGTTGCAGCGGAATGTACACCGCAAACAGCATGAACTGCCTATGTGAGGCAATAGGTGTTGCTTTACCCGGTAATGGGACAATCCCTGCGGTTTACTCTCGCAGAACAATGCTTGCAAAAGAAGCTGGCACAAAAATCATGCACCTTGTAAAAAACAATATCCGTATAAGAGATATTCTAACCGAAAAAGCCTTCGAAAATGCACTTGCTACAGATATGGCGCTTGGATGTAGCACAAACAGCGTTTTACACTTGCTTGCAATAGCGAATGAAGCAGGTGTGCCGATGGACTTGAAAAAAATAAACGAAGTAAGCATGCGCACACCAAATTATTGCCACTTAGCGCCGGCAGGCCCCACACATATGGAGGATTTATATGCAGCAGGCGGTGTAAGTGCAGTTATGGCGCAATTGGCAGAAATTAATTTAATTGACACAAGCTTAATGACAGCGAGCGGAAAAACCGTTGGCGAAAACATTAAAAATGCTGTTAACACAAACAATGACAGCATTCGTCCAACAAATGAGCCATACAGCAAAACAGGCGGCATTGCAATTTTATGGGGCAATATTGCACCTGATGGCTGTGTTGTAAAACGCAGTGCTGTCGCAGAAGAAATGCTTTGTCACACAGGCCCGGCAAGGGTTTTTAACGGTGAAGAAAGTGCAATTGCCGCCATTTATGAGGGCGAAATAAAATCAGGTGATGTTGTAATTATCCGCTATGAAGGGCCAAAAGGCGGCCCTGGCATGAGAGAAATGTTAAACCCGACAAGCGCACTTGCAGGCATGGGGCTTGACAAAAGTGTCGCACTTATAACAGACGGACGTTTTTCCGGCGCAAGCCGTGGCGCATCTATCGGACACGTTGCACCGGAAGCCGCCGCAGGCGGCCCAATCGGCCTTGTTAATGAAGGCGATATTATAGAGATAAATATACCTAACAACAGCATTAATGTTAAAGTAGATGACGCAGAATTGAAAAAAAGAAAAGCAGACCTTGTTATTCCCACACGTGAGGTTAACGGCTGGCTTAAACGCTATGCAAAAGTAGTTAGCGGAGCAAATATGGGCGCAGTGTTAGATTAAACTTTTAAGCTCTTTCACATAGACAATCTGATTTTATTTGAACTCAAATTGTATCTAATTGTCCAGTTAAAACTTACACAAATACAATACAAAATCTGCATACATTATCCAAAATATTATCGTAAACCACAGTAAACTTAGATGCCGTAAACAGTTTCAACCGTAAAACGGAGGATTATTATGAGCAACAAAAAAAGTGATACTATTAAAAACCATAATTCAAGCTTAGCGGACAAGCACATACATTTAAAGCCTATGGACTCAATAAGCGGTTTTGATATTCGCATTGGATTTTACGATATCCCAGGTGCTACAAGCATACCCTGCGGTGTCAATTTCACCGTTTTTTCTCACGGGGCAAGCTCTATAACTTTATGCTTATTTAAACCTATGCAGGACGTGCCCTATGCCGAAATTCCATTCCCAAAACATTATCATATGGGCAATGTTTATTCTATGATTGTCTTTAATTTAGATATTGAAGATTTTGAATATGCTTATAGAGTGGACGGCCCAAGCGACCCTGCAAAAGGCATAATATTCAACAGTGAAAAATATTTGCTTGACCCTTATGCAAAAGCCGTTACAGGGCAAAGCGTATGGGGCGAAAAAGTAACAGACGGCTTTTATAAGGCACGTGTTGTCGAAAACAATTTCATGTGGGAAAACGCACGTCAGCCACTATTGCCTGAAGAAGATTTGATAATTTATGAAATGCATGTGCGAGGCTTTACAATGCATGAATCTTCAGGTGTCACACACAGGGGCACTTTTGATGGCATAATTGAAAAAATACCTTATCTTGTTGAACTTGGCGTAAATGTTGTCGAGCTTATGCCTATTTTTGAATTTGATGAAACCATGGATTACCGTGAACATGACGGAAATGCACTATGCAATTATTGGGGATATAACACTGTTGGCTTTTTTGCGCCAAACACATCATACTCCTCTAATTCTGAAAACAATCGTGAGGGAAACGAGCTTAAAAAACTTGTCAGTGCTTTAAACGAGCATAATATAGAAGTTTACCTTGATGTTGTGTTTAACCACACAGCAGAAGGCAACGAACATGGTCCGTTTTTTTCTTTTAAAGGCTTTGACAATAATATTTACTATATGCTTACCCCCGATGGTTATTATTACAATTTCAGTGGTTGCGGAAATACGGTTAATTGCAATCACCCTATTGTTCAGCGCATGATTGTAGATTGCCTTCGCTATTGGGTAACGGCTTATCATATAGACGGTTTCCGTTTTGATTTAGCCTCTATTTTAGGGCGCAACGAGGACGGCTCGCCCATGGAAAGCCCACCGCTTTTACAGGCGCTTGCATTCGACCCTGTTTTGGGCGACACTAAATTGATTGCCGAAGCATGGGACGCAGGCGGTTTGTATCAAGTGGGAAGTTTTCCATCGTGGAACAGATGGATGGAATGGAACGGCAAATACCGTGACGATGTGCGTAAATTTATAAAGGGCGATGAGGGCTTTGCAGAAGCCATGGCTTACCGCATAGCAGGCTCGGGCGATTTATACGACCCTGTCCACCGCCCTTATGCCTCGGTTAATTTCATCACATGCCATGATGGTTTTACCCTTTATGATTTATATTGCTACAACGAAAAACACAATTTGGCAAACGGTTGGGACAACACCGATGGCGCAAATGATAATCACAGTTGGAACTGTGGCACCGAAGGTGAAACAAGCGACGAAAACATTAAAGCTTTGCGAGAGAAAATGATGAAAAACGCAACAGCAATTTTATTTTGCAGCCGTGGTATTCCAATGTTTTTGGCAGGCGATGAATTTTTAAACACACAATTTGGAAACAATAACGCATATTGTCAAGACAATGGTATTTCGTGGCTTGATTGGTCTTACCTAGAAAAAAACAAGGGTTTTTTCGAGTTTTTCAAAAACGTGATAAAATTCCGCAAAGAGCACAAAATAATCAGCAGAAACCTAAGCAACGGTGCTTATGGCTTCAGCGATCTTAGTTTTTACGGTGTTTGCGGCCATTGTGCACACTTTAGCCCTCATGATAGATATGTAGGCGCACTATTTGCCGGAATGACAAGCGAACAGCAGCCCGACATAGTTTATGTTGCAATGAATTCTTATTGGGAAGATTTGAACATTCAACTGCCAACATTACCAATGGGCTTGCATTGGCAAAAAGAGATTTCAAGCGAAGTAATTACAAGGCAAGAGCATATTACAAATTCGTGTGATGTATTAATTGAAGCAAGAAGTGTTAGTGTTTTTGTGGCGAAAACATGATTTAAATTATCATAATTTAATAATTCGCCATTTCTTTATACAATTTTACAAGCAAAAATAAGGGCTGTGATGAATTAAAATTCATCACAGCCCTTACCTTATATTTAAGTTGTCTTTGTATAAATAATATTATCAAGTCCATGTGTATTTACATGTTGTGCATAAGCTTTTGGGTTCATTCCATACGCTTTTTTAAACGCCCTGTAAAAATTGGCATAATCGCCAAAACCGCAAATAGCGCATGCTTCTTTTGGTAAAATGCCCTCGTTTAAAAGGCTGTGCGCCACCATTAAGCGCTTTTGTATAATGTATTTATAAACACTTGTGCCAACATGTCTTTGAAATTCATGCGAAAGATAATATTTGCTTATAAAATTCCTGTCTGCTAAATCATCAAGCGATAAATCATCTTGGTAATGCTCGTTGATATAAGTTAGCACATTTGAAACAATAGTGCTGCTTTTATCTTTTGGTATATCGTGCTCAGGAGAGGCACTTAAATAAAAGCAGTTTAAATTTGAAAGCAATTGTAATAAAACACCTGTGCAAAGCACGTCCGAGCCAAATTCTTCGGAATGATTATTTTCTTCTATCAAATATAACAATTTACTGATTTTTTTACGTTGCTCTACAGGCAACCGAATTAAATTTGTTCTGTGTGGGCTTTTAGAATTAAAGCACATTGCTAAATCAGTGTCTTTTGTGGAATATAGCTCGATAAACCGGCGGCTTACCCAAAGAACAAGACGCTCGTACTTTGATTTTTTTGCGTCTATTCGTGATTGGTGTAATTCCTCAGGGCTTATAAGTAAAATATCCCCGGGCAAAAGACGATAATTTCTATTATCAATAATATAATTTACAGTGCCATCTAAAAGCAAATATATTTCATAAAAATTATGGTGGTGCAGTGAGACTTCGTATAAATCATTATCCTCATAATGATTTATTTCAAAAAGTGAATTCAGCATCATGTATTGGCGCTGTGTAAAAGTATTTGTTTTTTTATTCACAATTTTCACCTCGTGTTTATCATTTTTGTAAAATATGACGAATTGCAATTGTTTTTATACATTGTATTTCTTGCAAGAAACAATTTTCACAATGATTATATTTATTATACTATTATAAATTGTAAATTACAATTAATTTAAATAAAATTTTTATAATTAATCTCATCCTTTTTACATCACATAATATAATTTTAACAACCCAATTGTTATTTTGCACAAAAAAATATATATTTTTTTGTCATTATATTAAAAACAGCAATATTTACAATGGAAAATGAGCAAGTTTATCTCTGTATTTTTTCATAATTTCATGTTAATATTAGTTTAATGAATATAGACTAATATAATTACATAAATAATATGGTGATAAAATGAAAAAATCCAAAAAAAAGGCACTTTATGAAAAGAAGTTAGCAGAGCAAAGCCAAAACATTTCAGAGTGCGATGAAAATAATGATAGAAATCTGGAAGAGTTTGCCACAGAGCAAGCAAACGAGAATATTAAAAAAGAATTTGACAGAGTTGCGGCGATGCCTGAACACGATGGTGAAGGGCATGTAATGGAAGTAAAAACCGATGTCGATTTTACTAAACTTGCTTTGGCAGAGGACGAGCTTCAGCGTTTAGATGGCGATAACAACAGCACATGGTGGCAAAAACTTGGCGATAAATATTTCGACATGAAGAAAAACCGCCAAAAACATTTAGTAAACCGCAAAAAATATCTATGGCTTTGTATTTTGACAGGCTGGTTTGGCGGACACAGATATTACGAAAAACGCTATGTTTTAGGGATAATATACACGCTTTTGTTTTGGACAGGTTTGGCTTTTGTTTTCACAATAATCGATTGGATGATAGCCGTGCCAATTGAGCCCGATGAAGACGGAAATATTTGGATTTAATTTTTTCCGTATAGCGCAAATTTAATTATAATATTGTAATATATTCTTGATAAAACATTTGCAATTTTCAAAAATAAATGTTTTATCAACAGCAAAAGAGGCAAGCTTTCACTTACCTCTTTCAAAAAAAGCACTATTTACTTTTCAATTTTATTCAGCACATCATTTAAATAAAACTTTGCTTTCGCCGGCACTTTTTTGCCTGCAAATTTCAAAATTTCTTCTACAGTAAAGTTTTGAATAAATCCCATCATTTTTTCCATGCTTTTTCCTTGTTTAGAGCCGCTCATGGATTTTTGCAAGATATCGCTCAAAACAGGGCCGGCTTTTGGATGGGCTAGTATAACTCCCATTTTATCTTTTATCGAGAAGCAACCATCATTAAACACCAATGTTTCATCGACGGTTATTGTGTCAAACCAATTGCCTGCATCACTATCTTCCTCCGCCGGCAATTTATATGATTCATTGCTTGTTTTTACACCGTTTAATATTATTACATCATCTTTTGCTCCGGCACTTTTTGCTGTAATTTCATTAACACCGTCTTTTAAATTGACATTCTCAAATTCACACATTTTATCTACACAAACTTTTGTGCCTATTTCCTGTCCATTTACAAAAAGTGTTACGTTTTCGCAGTTTGTGTAAATTTTAATATTTCTTTCATCAGGTGCCCTATCTGTAAAACGTCGGCCGCTGATGTGCACAAAAGGCTCGCTTGTCCAGTATGCTTTATATATGAAATAAGAGTCTTTCTTAATTTTCCTATCAAATGTCACAAGTCCTTTATTGTTTCTGCCCTCAACGCCGCCCTCGCTTCTAGCGTCTGCGGCAAAGTCAAACATATTCCACAAATGTGTCGCCCATAAATAATCCCTTTCGGCAATCATTTTTGCAAGGCCTTCGTGGTAAAGTGCTTGATATTCCTCGGTGTAATCGTGGTTTTCCGGCTTAGCGGAATGCCATGACAAAACAGCTTCGCAGCCATATTCCGATATTCCTATCGCCCTTGTTGGGTGCGCTGCATGGAAATCATCAAACCATGGGCCGTTATCCTCTATTTCGCCGGCATACCAACCGAAATAATGGTTATAACTTAGCACATCTGTTATATAATGTTGTGGGCTTTCTTTTCCTAGCATGGCAACATGTGCAATTGTGGTTAAACGGCTTGGGTCCATAGATTTTGCAAGCTCGTTCAACTCCTTAAGGTTTTGTAAAAGCTCGTCATTTTCACCGCCTATTGTAATTTCATTTGAAATTCCCCAAAAACAAATTGATGGGTGATTATAATTTTGTGCTATAAGCTCTTTCATTTGGCTTAATGTGTTTGCTTTCGCTGCTTCACCCGGTCTAAACATTGTTATAAACGGTATTTCCGCCCATACCACCATGCCGTTTTTATCGCATAAATCGTAAAAATATTGTGCGTGTTGATAATGCGCAAGCCTAATTGTATTAGCGCCTAAATCTTTGATAAGCTCCATATCTTCTTCATGGTCTTCTTTGCTAAGTGCCCAGCCTTTGTCAAGTCTGTCCTGGTGGCGAGCAACACCCCTTAAAGCACAGTGCTCACCATTTAAAAAGAAGCCTTTGTCAACATCTACATTATAAGAGCGCAAACCAAAATCATCGCACACACTATCGATAATTTCATCACCTTGTTTTATGCATGCTTTTGCTGTATAGCAATATGGGTTTTTTGTGCTCCATAACACAGGGTTTTCAATATTAAGCGTTAACTCGCATTTTTCTGCGGCTTCCACTTTTCCATTTGCAACACTGTTTCCACTTGCATCGCAAATTTCGCAATAAACTGCATCGCCTGCTTTTGCACCTTCAAGCAAGAAATTAAATTTGACTTCTCCGCTTACATTCGGCGTTATAAACATGCCTTTTGTGCCAAGTTGCATCAATGCAAAACGTGTTTCATTCGCTTCGATAAATGTAACTTCACGATATAATCCACCAAAAAAAGTGAAATCCGCTACTTGTGGGTAAACATCGAATTCTCTATTGTCAACCAAGACAATAATCTCGTTGTCCTGTGGTTTTAGCACATCGCTTAATTCGAAGCGGAAACTTGAAAAACCGCCCTCGTGCTTTCCGATAAATTCGCCATTGCAATAAACGTTTGCAATGTGGTTCGCACCATCAAATTGGATAAATTGACGTAGATTTGCATCGGGGTTTGGCAGTGCAATTTTATAACGATATTCGCCTCTATCATAAAGTTCTCCGCCATCTTGTCCGTCAAGATTATTCCACGTATGCGGCAAATTAATTTTTTCCCAAGATGAATCATCTTGTGCTTTTGAAAAATACGCTTCATTTAAAACTGTTAATTTTCTCATAATTTTAAACCTTTCTAACACTTTTTATTAACATTTTCTTTTTTTATTATACAATATTATTATTGAAATTTAAAGACCTTTTAATTTTTTTAAAATTTTTCACAAATATATTTTTAAAAGTAATTTAACAGCTATCTAAAACTTGAAATTTAATTTAAATTTTTATATACAAATTGTAATTTCAAGCTAATTATAACTTAGAGTTTAATTTTTAAAGTGAATAAAATTCGCTTTAAAATAAACATATATCCAAATAAAGAATATAAAACAAAAACAGGGAGGATAACTGAATGAAACCATTTATGGACGAAAACTTTTTACTTTCAACTAAGACAGCGCAAACATTATACCACGATTATGCGTCATATGTGCCAATTGTAGATTATCATTGTCACGTTAACCCAAAAGAGATATTCGAGGACAGAAAATTTGAAAATATAACACAAGTTTGGCTTGGTGGCGACCATTATAAATGGAGAGTAATGCGCTCTAACGGTGTAAACGAACAATATATTACAGGTGATGCCAGCGACAGAGATAAATTTCAAAAATTTGCCGAAGCTTTGCCAAAGGCAATTGGAAACCCGATGTATCACTGGTGCCATTTAGAGCTAAAGACATATTTTGGCTATGACGGCGCATTAAGCGGCGATACAGCACAAGAAGTTTGGGATTTAGCCGCAAAAAAACTGCAAGAGGATAATATGAGCGTACGCGGGCTTATTAATCAAAGCAATGTCGCTTTTGTTGGCACAACCGACGACCCACTTGATAACCTTGAATGGCATAAAAAACTTGCAGAAGAAAACAAAATGAAAACTGTTGTAGGGCCGTCATTTCGTCCCGATAAAGCACTTAATATCGACAAAGCCGGCTGGCTTGAATACATCAAGGCTTTAAGCGAAGTTAGCGGCGTTGAAATTATTGATTTCGACACATTAAAAAGTGCTCTTGAAAAAAGAATATTATTTTTTGACGAGGCCGGCTGTAAAGCTTCCGACCATGGTTTAGATTACATAGTTTGCCGCAAAGCAGAAAAAGCAGAGCTTAACACTATAATGCAAAACGCAATGAACAATAAAGCCGTTAGCATAGAAGAGGCCGAGGCATTTAAGACAGAATTGCTTGTTTTTTGCGGACGTATGTATTCAAAATTGGGCTGGGTTCAACAATGGCATTACAATTGCCTGCGCAACACAAACACACAAATGTTTGAAAAAATTGGACCTGACACAGGTTTTGACACAATTAACACAATAAATTGCAGCACACAGCTTGCCGCTTTGTTAAACGAACTTGAAATGACAAACGAATTGCCAAAAACAATAATTTACTCGCTTAATCCGGCGGATAACGAATTAATAGGCACAATTATTGGTGCGTTCCAAGGCGATGAAATAGCTGGCAAAATCCAACACGGCAGTGGCTGGTGGTTTAACGACACTAAAACAGGCATGATTGCTCAAATGACAAGCCTTGCAAATTTAGGCTTGCTTGGCAATTTTGTAGGCATGTTGACAGATAGTCGCAGCTTCTTATCTTACACTCGTCATGCATATTTCCGTCGTATATTGTGCGAATTAATTGGCAATTGGGTAGAAAACGGAGAATATCCCGCAGATATGAAAACATTAGGCACGATGGTGCAGGATATTTGCGGAAACAATGCAGTTCGATATTTTAATTTATAGATTTTATTATATACAATAAGTTTATAAATTCATAAAATATACATTTTGTATCGTGAGTTTTTATTTAAAATAATATTACTTACAATGTAAAATACAAAACACAAACAATCAATTTAACACTTACTCTTTTCACAATTTTAAAACAAAAGGAGAGCTTATATGCTAAAAATGAACAACGCAACTTTAAAAGATACTGCCGCATGGGGTGCTGCCGATGTTATACTTCCTAAATTTGACAGAGATGCGATGATTTCTGCAAGCAAAGAAAACCCAACATGGTTGCATTTTGGCGCTGGCAATATCTTCCGTGCTTTTGTCGCTGCGCTTGGCCAAAAACTTTTAAATGATGGCGAGGCAACAACAGGCATTATCGCCGCAGATACGTTTGACTATGACATTATCGATAAAATTTACACACCATTTGACAATTTAACAATGGCGGTTACACTTAATGCCGACGGCACAACAAGCCGTGAAATCATTGCAAGTGTTTGTGAAGCATTAAAAGCTAATGCTTCAGATGAACAGCATTTTGCACGTTTAAAAGAAATTTTCACTTCAAAATCATTGCAAATGATTTCATATACAATAACTGAAAAAGGTTATGCTTTAGACATGCCAAATGGCGAAGTCATGGGCATTGTTGCACAAGATATGAAAAACGGTCCATCTGCTCCGTGCCATGCAATGAGCATGACAGCGGCACTTTTACTAGAGCGTTTTAATGCCGGTAAATTGCCACTTGCTGTAGTTTCTATGGACAATTGTAGCCACAATGGCGAAAGATTACAAAACAGTGTTGTACGCATTGCAAAAGCTTGGGTTGAAAATGGCTTTGCAAACGAAGATTTCATCGCATATTTAACAGATGAAAACTGTGTTAGCTTTCCTTGGAGCATGATTGATAAAATTGTTCCACGCCCTGCTGAAAATGTACAAGAAGCACTTGAAAAATCAAATATCGCTGACATGGCGCCAATTATCACAAGCCGCAACACATATATTGCACCTTTTGTTAATGCCGAGCGTCCACAATATTTAGTTGTTGAAGATAAATTCCCTGCCGGACGTCCTGCTCTTGAAAAAGCCGGCGTTTACCTTACAACTCGTGACACCGTTAATTGCACCGAGCGCATGAAAGTTACAACATGCCTAAACCCCTTGCACACCGCAATGAGCGTTTACGGCTGTATGCTTGGTCACACATTAATATGCGAAGAAATGAAAGATGTAGACATTGTAAAACTAATTACAAGGCTTGGCTATGTAGAGGGCTTACCTGTTGTTGATGACCCAGGGATTTTAAGCCCAAAAGCTTTTATAGATGAAGTTATGCAGCAACGTTTACCCAACCCATTTATGCCCGACGCACCACAACGTATCGCCACAGATACTTCTCAAAAAGTGGGCATTCGTTTTGGCGAAACAATTAAAAGCTATGTTGCAAAAGGCATGGATTTAAATGAACTTAAAGCAGTTTCGCTTGCGCTTGCAGGTTGGTTAAGATATCTTCTAGCCGTTGACGATAATGGCGAGGCTTTCGAGGTTTCTTCCGACCCATTAAAAGAAACTCTTGATGCACAATTAAAGGGTATTACAGTTGGTAAACCCGAAACTTATAACGGACAATTAAAGCCTATTCTTTCTAACGCATCAATTTTTGGTGTAGATTTAGTTGAAATTGGCATGGCGGATAAAATTGAATCGTTGTTTGTTAAAATGTTAAGCGGCAAAGGCAGTGTAAGAGCTGTTTTACAAAGCGAGCTTTAATTTATATCAATTAAGCTAATTATCGTAGCTTATTGGTTACGATAACAAACAATAGTTATACAATTTGTATTATTTTTATACAATTATACAGAAACGGAGAACAAATTATGAAAATGACATTTCGTTGGTATGGCGAAGGCAGAGATAGCATTTCATTAAAACAAATTAGACAAATCCCAGGCATGAGCGGACTTATGGGCGTTTTAGACGCAAAAGCTGCCGGTGAAGTTTGGACATATGAGGAGTGCAAAGAATATGTTGATCATGTAAACAAAGCCGGTTTAGAATGCGAAGTAATCGAAAGCGTAAACGTGCATGAAGACATTAAAATGGGACTTGATACACGTGACAAATACATTGCAAATTATTGTGAGAGCGTTAGAAATTTGGCAAAAGTGGGCGTTAAAGTTATAATATATAATTTCATGCCTGTTTTGGATTGGCTACGCACTGATTTAGCGAGAGAAATACCTGAGGATGGTAGCAACAGCCTTTATTATGATGAAGAAGAACTTGGCAATATGACACCACTTGAAATAGTGGAAAATACTGCTAAAAATTCAAATGGATTCTCTCTTCCCGGTTGGGAACCGGAGCGTTTAGCCGAGCTTGGAAAAACACTTGAAACATACAAAGCCATTTCAGTTGATGACATGCTTGATAATTTCAAATATTTCCTTGAGGGCATAATCCCCACTTGTGAAGAGGTTGGCATTGTTATGGCTTGCCACCCTGATGACCCTGCATGGCCTATTTTTGGCTTGCCACGTTTAGCGCACAATCAAGAAGGCTATGATAAAATTATCGAGTTAGTGGATAGTCCATCTAACACAGTTTGCCTATGCACAGGCTCACTTGGCAGTGAACCCAAAAATGATATTCCTGCGATAATTCGCCATTTTGGTAGCAAAAACCGCATTGGCGCAATGCATGTTCGCAATGTTAAATATTTAGGCTATCGTAAATTCCGCGAAGCTAGCCATTTAAGCAGTGACGGCGATTTAGACATGTATGAAGTCATGAAAGCGATTTACGACACATGCCCAAACACATATATTCGCCCTGACCATGGCAGAGTTATTTGGGACGAAGTTTGCCGCCCTGGTTATGGTTTATATGACAGAGCACTTGGTGCAACTTATTTAAACGGTTTATGGGAAGCTATTGTTAAAGAAAACGAAAAATA
>CAYJGV010000030.1:0-23858 GCA_964369715.1 uncultured Bacteroides sp.
CAGATTAAGTGTGAAAAATCGTATTGAAAAGTAGATGTGAGTATATTGTGACAGGATATCTTTTTTGTCCACCCTTCACAAGAAGACGAGACAAAATAGATGTCATCTATTTTATCTCGTCTTTACATTATATTTTAGCATTTTTGCCCTTTGTGTAAATTTGCTGTATAAAAAGATGTCCATTAGATGCCGAGCAGTTTTTAGCCTTTTCTAGGGGCTTTAACTGCTCTTTTTGCGCCTGTTTTTAAAATCACACTCTTTCATAGAGTTTTATATAAAATAATATCAAAAATTCAAGCACAGCTAAAAACGCAAAATACATAAAGCATACAAACTGTACTGTCAAATCTGCAAATTAAAGACTATAAATTATGCTAGTGTAGAATACAATATCAAAAAAAAGCATGAGTTAGAAAATTTTTTATTATAATTTATGCCTGTTATGCTTTTATATGCCCTAGTACAATTGATGATTTTAAGTGTTAATTTATTATTGAATCGATTCAGTGTTTGTAAGGGGTTTTCATTGCTTGATTTAAAAACCGATTGACAAAAATGTTAAAAAGGAGTACGATAAAAATATACGTACAACACAATTGCAATGGGTCGAATGGAGGGCCAAAATGAAGCTTAAAAAAAGACTGTTTGTAACAATGTTATCTATCATGATGGTAATAAGCATTGTAGTTCAACCGTTTTCTTTGGTAAGCGCCTCAACAAGTGATTTAGCACCAATTATAGAGGGTTTACAAAACACAAGTGAACAGACACCACAGGCATTAATTATAACAAGTGCAAGTTTAAATAAAGACGATGAAACACAAATGATTATACAAGGTAGTGAAACAGCTGTAAATCTACCTAAAGTAAATGTAACATTTGTAGATAGCACAACTGAAAGCATAGATGTGACATGGACAGCTGACAAACCTTTCGACAGTTCGACAGTAGGCACATATATCTATACCGCAAATTTAATAGATGAGAAATTTGTGCTTGATACTGATGTAACTCTACCTATTATTACAGTAGAAGTAACAGCACAAGAAAACGCAGACAGTGGACTTGCGACTGTACTTTTTGGCGATGTTAGCGGAATTACTGCGCCATCGATTTTGGACAGTGGTGACGGCGCAGCTTTGCCGTCGCTTATGAGCAGTGGTGGCGGTGTTCCTGTGCCAACCAGTGGTGATGGTGCAACAACCGGCACTGAAACCACACTAACTAGTGTAACTTTCAAAAATTATGTTCCCGGTGATCCAACTACACTATGGGACTATACAACTGCAACTACATTTGTGTATAACGTAGCTTTTACAGTTGATTCAACAGAAACAGAAAATCGCGTTTTCACATTCGACATTAATCCTAATAATATTACAAATTTCCCATATATGATCTCTGGGGTTCCGGAGATTGAGGGCGTAGGTACTGATCCTGTTTTCTCAGATTACAACACAGAGCTAACCTATACAGTAACAGTAAGTGATCTGACGAAAAATTTATCTGTGGGAGAAACAACGGCTTATGCTAGTTTCGATATTGGAATAACGTTAAACGGTAGTAATTCAAAAACAATTTATAAAAATTCTTTGGGTACTTTTGCAGCTGCAATTGGCAATACCTTGCTAAACCAACCGGATGCAAAATTTGGTGCAACATTAGTTGACAGCAAAAATGCGGGTGTTGAGATAATTCAAAGGCATGTGCCCAAGCTATACGATGTAGATGGGAGTGGTAATCTAACTCCATGGTCAAGCGTTGGTATTATCGGCGATACTGCCGTTAGCGGTTTTGATTTTGACGCAGATGAAAATCGCACCATAAGTTTTAACCATATAGGAACAGACAAAGATGCTACTAATGAAGATTATAGCCTATGGATAGCTAGTAATGGTAAACTTTACTTTAGTGATGGAAAAGATTTTATTGGCGCTAGTAATTCAAATGGTAAAATTACAACTACAATTAACAGCACCACTAATCATTTGCCAATAAGTGGTATTACTTATACTACTTACAATACACTAAATACTTTAGTAATTGGTAGTAGTAGCACATCTGATGGAAATTCGCTTCCTTCTACCGGTTTATTCGGATATAAAAACACTTATTTAAGTGCGCCATTCTCGGAAGGATTTGATGTAAATGAACACCATTATTTTGAGGGTTCGTTAGCTACTAGCCTTGATAGAAGCGTTTCTGTAAATATATCTTCAATAAACGCTATTATTCCTAGCAATACAAATCTTGATGTGTTGAGCAACTCCGGGATTAAATATCTCACAGTTCCACACGGGGTACAGTCTACAATTACTTATCGACAGCTGACTATTGACGATAAAGGGACACCTCAAGATGCATCAGATGATGTTTTTGGAGTTTCTGATGTAAAAACAACTGTTATTCCTAACATTATTGTAAATATTGCTGATTACGAGCGGATTGATGAACTTACTTCAGCACCAGGTAGCGATGGCAATATAGTTGATGCTGACACTACAAATCTTGTGTTCCGACTCGAAAATGAATTTCCAAAAACTAGCTCGGACCCTAACGACCCATTTACAAAAACTTATGCCGGTCATACTTTAACAATAGAAATACCGGAAACTTTTGATGTTGGACAATTTAAAATTACGGGTAGTGATAATAATGAAGAACGTGATTTTACACATTTTAAATACTATAAAAATGGTGTCCCATCCGCAAAGCTAGAAGCTAATTGGAAAAATGGTGTTTTGCAATTGCCCGCCGAAATTGGAAGCTTAACAGGTATTGACAAATTAGAATTATATATTTCTGATATGGGTTTGACAAATGGTCAATATGAGAATGAAGGCGGTAATGTAACAAAAAATTATACAGCGTATATGTCCTTTACCGGTTGCACACTTGATAAGCCGAATGTAGAGGAAAATATTAATGGTCGCTTTGAAACTACAATGGAAGTATATATTTCAGCTCCGGGCACGGGCGACACATTCAACAAGCTTGTAAACACAGTCGACGATAAAACTCTTGATGATTTAGATATAACATGGCACTTTGAACTTCCCGGAGATCCTGACCAAGACAATTTGACTTTAACACTTAACAACACACATTCTGGTGATTTCGTGTTGGATAATTCCGGTGATGAAAGTACAGTGTTTAATGCATATATTACACAGGCATTGGAAAACGGAAAAGCTGTGTTTAATGTTGATTCGAGAGTTTTTAAAGATGTTAAAATAAACATCACAACAGACCAAGACAATCACATACAGCTACTTAGAAAGATTCGATTATATGAGTCATATAATAACACTTGGGTTTTTATACCTAAAAATACTATAACTGATCCTGATGTAAAGAATAACGTAATTATTTACTACACAACCAATAAATACCCACAAGAGCGAGCTTTTCCGGTAGTATATGGCGAGCTTAATGATTTTACAATCGAAGATGATACAGAATATTTAACTTCTATTCGTATAGAAGTTGACGAGATGCAATTACCTGAATCATCTTCTCAAATAAAAAATGCAAATTTTATTGAATTTGTATATGCAGATTCATCTACTATTTCTAACGGAGATTTGCCTATTTCCACAAGTGATTTAACAGACAAGTTTACTATTGAAATGACAGCAAGCAATTTTGTATTTGAAAAAAAAGTTGAAGCCTACGAAACGTTCTCTTACAAAACCGATACCGCACATCTTTTATCTGTTGAGGGCCATGGCGTAAACTCTGTAACAGCCGATGGTCAAGAGCATAGAACGCTTGGTGGCGATACAGTTGTGCATTATCATATTCAAGATTCACAAACCTCAATTGTATCTAATGAAGCAGAAACAATTAAAGAAATCAATAGTAATTTCCCTGCTGGTTCTGCTATTTACCTTCAACTAAATCCTGCGTACTTTGAATATATAGGCTCTGAAACAAGCAAGCTAACTCGTGTTATAGGCACAAGCAACACAAAATGGCTAAGATATGATATCTCAGGCGAAGATGGTGTCGGAAGCGTGACTATCCCTGCTGATACTATTCTTGTAAAAGAAGAGATTCCTGCAGCTAGCGTAGTGTCTTTATTCACACATGCTTATTTAGACACAAGTGCACTGCTCGGTGTTGATGCTTATAAAAACGGCTTCGTTGATTATACTTATACTAGTGGTGGCATTGAGGATACATTTGGTATTACCAGTGAAAGCGATATAAACTATGGTGTGACATCACCTACAAACGACTTAATAAATATTTTCGATTCAGTAGGGGCATCACCTCCAAGCTTAACCGTTCGTCCACTTACATCAACTGTTAGAATAATGTCTGCAAATTCACAAATCGCAGATGCTGGTCATTTAGAGTTTGGCACTAAGCAAGATGATAAAAGTGTTATTCGCTATTATGCCCATGAATCAGATGATTTAGAGCTAAGACTTGTTCTTAGCACTGATAGTGTAGTGCAAAAAAATGTTGAAGTAAAAGTAGTAGTGCCTAATAATTCATCAATAATGAAAATTGGCCTAAGGGGCGATGTTTATACTTCATTATCTACTGAGCTTAAAGCGCTTGTAGGCAATGATACGAAAAACATTACTTATTATAGTGATGAGGCTGCTACTATTGCGGTTATTCCAAACAGTGACTTCTCAAATGTCAAGAGTGTTAAAATTTTAATACCTACATTAGCGGCAAATACATCAACTGCAATACCAATTCAGCTAAAAGCGCTTGAAGCAGATGTGTATTCAAAACCTGATAATGCGCAAGTAGATGTTATTGCTAGCACGACAATGACTAACAACACATTACTAACAGCTTCATATATTTTCGATTGGTATGAAATAAGTGGTATTGCATACTTCGAGAAAACATCAGGGACACCAAATGGTATTTATGATGGAGATGATGAATACCTAGATGAACTAACTGTAAATACATTCTCTGGCTTGAATGCTGTCGCACAAGGCACAAAAATTTTAAGCTATAACAATTTAACAGGAAAATATACAATATTAGTTCAACCTAAAAGTGATGCGTACAACCTTGTGTACACTCCGACTAATAGCGCTTTCAGAGTTAGCACAAATTTACCAACAACACCAATAGAATTGAACAATAACTATAATGGAATAAATGGCGTTAAGTTTAATGCAAATATATTAAATGGATTATCGCCTTTAGCAGGAGATGCAAGCTTAAAACAACTTGAACTTGACAATGGCAATGTTGACTTAGCATTAGTAAAAACGGTTTATACTGTTACATTTAAAGAAGACAAGGATGCTACTACGAATGTTGACCAATACAAAAATGTGATAGAAAATTCGACTGTTCCAAAAACAGATAATACTTTTGACATCCCTGACGATAAAGTACTTGTAGGTTGGACAACTGACGAGAATCCAACTGACAGCAGTGAGCTTTGGAACTTTAACGACGATGGTGAGACTGATACATCAAACGATACAAAAGTTACAGGAAATATTGTTTTATATCCCGTTATAATAGATAAGGAAAATACAGTAACTGTAACATTTGACGCTGGCAATGTTGACACTATTAAACCTACTCCTGAAAATAACGACTTTGTTATTTCAGGAGATGACACAGCAAGTAAACAAATCAAAAAAGGTGACTCAATTGCAGTTTCGCCAACAACAACCCCAAATACGACAGATAACAAAGAATTTGAATTCTGGTATATTGATGAAAATGGCAATGGTAAATATGATGAGGGTGAAACAAAGTATGATAAAGGTGTCACTTATGACAAAAACACAATTTATGTAGCCCAGTATAAAGAAACCGGCGGCACCACCGGAGGTGGTGGAACTGAGGGCGGAGGCACCGGAGGCGGTGGCACTACAGAAGACCCTGTGATACCTAGTTCATCATCTTCTTCAAGTGTTGCAGCAACTTCATCCAGTTCGACAGGTTCAACCGGTTCAACATCTTCACAGCCTGGTGATTCAAGTAGCTCAACATCTTCACAATCCGGTGGTTCAAGTAGCTCATCAACCGCACAACCGCAACAACCTAATTCTTCATCTACAAATGGCACACAGCCACCGCAAGAACCTGTAGATGAGGGAAACACCATTATTGTATCCCCAGATGATGCCACAATGGACGAAAACGGTGTTATCACGGTATCGCCTGAGGTGTTTAAAGAATTGCCTGATGGTGAATATGTTATTGAAGTTGAATTTGACAGAATAAAATATACCACAACAGCAATTGTTCAAAATGGTACTCCTCTTTCAATGGGCGAATTTAAACGTCTTGGAGCATGGAGCTTATTTGACCTATTATCAACCATATTTGTAACACTAACCGTATTCTATGTAGCGTTCATCAAGAAAAGAAAAAACAAAAAAGACAAAGATGAAGAAGATGAAGCAATATGGAATGAATACATTGAAAAATATGAAGAGGTTGAAGATGAAAAATTTGCAAAACTAAGAAAAGGCAAGACGATTAGTTTAGCTATTGAAGCAGTTATGGCGATTATATTATTATTTACTACCCAAGACTTCACACAACCTATGATAATATTCGATATTTATAGTATAGCTTTTGCTCTTTCAGTAATTTTATCTATAGTCATAGTGAAATTAGTCAACAAGCGTAAAGATGAAAACGAAGACGAAGAACTTGAACCAAAAGAGCGTTATAATATCGAAGAAGAACTTGAGCGTGATGTTAAAAAATTGCGTCGTGGAAAAATAATTGCTTTATTAATTGATGTCGTTTTGATTTTGGCATTGATATTCATTACAAGAGATTTTGCAAATCTATTCGTAATAGATGGCTTTACAATTATCTTTATTTTGTGTACAATTTTACTTATAACAATACCATTAATTAGTAATTATATTATACTGCAAGATGAAGATGAAAATGGCAATGAAGAACTGTAAATGACAGTGGCGGTTAAATTTTATTCCGCAAACTCTACTGAGTTTTTAAAGCCATGAATTTACCTTATATCGAATAAAAATCAAATATAACAAGCAAAAGGCAGTGCAATTTTAAAAATTGCACTGCCTTTTGTGTTGCCCTTAATTAAAGTCAATTAAAATCAAAAAATTATGCAATAAAAAAAATGTTTTAACCGCACATTTACCATGTTCATGTGTTAAACAATGAAATTTAGTGTGTTTTTCCAATGTTTATTTAAAAACCTCGTCTGGGTTTTTGTTAAAATACTCTGCCAAATGTTTTATAAAAATCTTGTCTGTTCCATTTAACAGTGTGTTTTTTCGTTTTATTAGAGTAAGTTCGTGCTCTTGTGGCAAGTTTGCAAACTTTTCATCTTTTTCCATGGGCAACATCTGACAAATATGCAAATTTTCATCGTCTAAATATCTGCTTGTCCATTTTGAGGTGTAAAGTAGCATATCGGTGTTTAATAAAAAATACTTGCAACATTCAATCGAGTTGCAAAAAACAATTTTTTCTTTATTTATTGATTGAAAATCGGTATCAAGGTTAAGTGCATTGGCGCTTTCAACATCAGATGCCATTACAAGTGAGGGTTGTGTTCTTGCTTGTTGGTGCGTTATAAAATCCATGCCCCAAAAAGGAGATTTTTTGCCCACACACATATAAATATTTGATTTATCTAAAGTGAAAAAATCTAACTTATCTTCTTCGCTTCGCCATGGCAAAGGTGCCCCGTCATAAGCCGTTTTTATAAAAATACCAAGCGATGCCTGCCTTGCCAATACTTTTTTTGCAACACTGCTTCTGTCACATTCTTCAACAACATAGTGTACAGGCATATCCACGAAAGAGCTATATGTTTTTAGCAAAACTTCATATAAAAAATCTTGTTGTTGTGAGGCAATAGAAAGGCGTGAACGCTCTTTTTTATCCTTAGAGCGAAATGTTTTTTCAAGTATGTCTGTTGCGTGTATAGCGTTTTTGGCATAATAAATAAAGTTTTCGCCCTCGGCTGTAAGTGCCACGCCTTTTTGGCTGCGCTTAAAAATTTGTATGCCATAATCTTGTTCAACTATTGTTATTGCCTTTGTTAGGGCTGGCTGGCTAACATAAAGCTTTTGGCTTGCCTTGGTTATTGAACCACACTCTACAATTTTAACAAGATACTCAAGGTGCTTTAAATTCATACAAATTCTCCTTTGGTGTTTTGTGAAAAATGGCGAAATACAGTTTAATATAACTAAAAGTTATACCATTTACATAACATTTTAATATTTTACAACACTAAAGCGTAATGTTATACTTATAGTGCGAAGTGTATAGATAATTGCACAATTCAAATAAAAAAGTGTGTATTTTGCGACAATCGTAATTCGTTTATGTATCATTATAATACTAATTAATTATTATGTCCACATAAAAATAATTACAAAATGAAAGGCGGAGATTACAGAATGGCTAAAGTTTGTTTAAACAATGTTCGAGATTTAATTGAAAAAGCAGGTAAGATAAGAATGGATCTGGCTTTATCAACAAGGCGCATAGGTAATGTACATATAGGTGGTCCTCTTTCTGCGGCAGATGTTGCTGTTGCGCTATATTACAAGCACCTTGGTTTTGACCCCGAAAATTTAGAAGATCCAAACAGAAATATTTTTATATTGAGCAAAGGGCATAATGGCATTTTGCTTTATACAATTTTTTGCGACATGGGTATGTATAATTTGGATTATCTTCTAGACACATACAACACAATTGGCAATTCTTTTGGCGCACACCCAAACCACAAACGTGTTAAAGGCATTGAGGTTTCCACAGGCTCTTTGGGGCATGGGCTTAACTGGGCTGTTGGAATGTCTCACGCCAACAGAGAAATGCAGAAAAATTCGCGCATTTTTGTTATGCTGGGCGATGGCGAAATGGAAGAGGGCTCTAACTGGGAGGCAATAATGTACGCGGCATCTAAAAAAATGGACAATATTGTGGCTGTTGTGGACTTTAATCATGCTTCTGCCTCTTTTAATTGCAACGAAAACATACGTTGGGGAGAAAAAGGCGGCCCTGAGGGCATGGCAAATTGCTTTGCAGCTTTTGGCTGGGAAACATATGTTATTGACGGCACAAATATGGCTGAAATTGACAAAACACTTGAAAATTTGCCGAAAGTTACACACAATGCAAAGCCTATTGCTATTATAAGCAGCACAACAAAAGGGCAGGGCTGTAAGTTTATGTCAGATAGACCGACGGCATGGCATATTGGTGGGCTTGATGATGAGAAACTTTCAGAAGCCCAAAAATATATTACAGAATATACACAGCAAAAGCTAAAGGAGGCGGAATAATATGGGCGGTTTTACATTTTGTACAGGGGATATGGGCGCAATGATGAGCGCAAAAGGCACAGTTACAGGCACAATTCTTGAACTTGTGGAAAGCAACCCGAAAGTTTGCTATATAAATGCAGATGGCACAGGTAAGGGCAATCCCCTTGCTGATGCGTGTGGAAAATACCCAAACAGAGTTTTTGATGTTGGTATACAGGAAATGAACATGGTTACATCGGCGGCAGGCATGGCTAAAATGGGTTTTATACCGTTTGTTCAAACATTTGGGCCTTTCCTTTGTGTACGTGCACTTGACCAAGTGCACAATGATGTTTGCTACAACGACTATCCAGTGCGCCTTATTGGCACACATGCCGGTACGTCATCGGGCTATGGGCCAACACATAATACAATAGTTGAGTTTGGGGTTATGAATTCACTGCCAAACATGACAATGGTTGCGCCGTGTGATGCATTGCAGGCAAAAAAATTACTGTATGCTTCTTTAACATACGATAAGCCGATTTATATAAGAGTACCACGTGGTGAAGAGCCATCTGTTTACCCGCTTGATTATGATTATGATTATGAAATAGGCAAAGCAATAGAGATAAAACACGGCAGTGACCTCAATATAATTGCAACGGGAATGGGTGTTTACCCAAGCGTCAAAGCGGCAGAAAAGCTAGAAAAATTGGGCTATGATGTGGGAGTTGTAGATATGCACACAATAAAGCCCATTGACAAAGATGCACTTGTTAAAGCTGCAAATTGTGGAAAAATCCTTACAGTGGAAGACCACAATGTTAAAGGCGGTCTTGGTAGTATAGTGGCAGATGCACTGCAAGAATGTGGTGTTATTGCACTTGTTAAAAAAATAGGTATACCTGACGAATTTGTCGAGTTTGGCTATCCGGAAGAAATATATAAGCACTATTCAATGGACGAGGAAGGCATTGCAAAGACAGCTTTGCAAATGCTAGAGTAGCGATATTAAGTAAAATTTAGACAATCCGATGTAATCGTGGCGCCTATTAGGATAACACCGCTATGTGGGCAAATCAGGCGTTTTAAGGCAGGTTCGTATTACATTGGATTTAGCTAATAAATAAGGAGGAAAAAAGATGTCCGGAAATGAAAAAACAGTAGCTAAAACGACTTTATCAGAATCGCAAAAATATTACCATGGCACAGAATCAATAATGAGGAAATTATCATTTGCCTCAGGCGAAATGGTTTACCAATTACCGTGGATGCTTGTAAGTGCATTTCTTGCAATATTTATGACAGACGTTGCACTTATACCGGCAGGTGTTGTTTCAACACTATTTCTATTATGCCGTGTGTGGGATGCAATTAACGACCCACTTATTGGCACACTTGCAGACAGAACAAACACAAAACTTGGAAGATATCGCCCATGGATGCTGTTTGGTGCAGTTGCAATGATACCGACAGTTATGCTAATGTTTTGGGCTCACCCTGAGTGGAGCTTAACATGGCGCATAGTGTATAGCTGTGGACTATATTTCCTTGCAGTAGTTTTTTCAACATCGTTTCAAATTCCATATACAGCGCTTAATGGTGTTATATCGCCATATCCTAAAGAGCGTGCATCTTTTTCAAGTTTCCGTGTGCTTGTGGCTTCGCTTGCCGCTGCACTTACAACAGCTATATTTGTGCCAATGCTTACAGCGTTTGCAGGCGAAAACGGTGATATGGTACGTGGCTATGCACTTGCGGCAATTGTAACGTGCAGTATATCAATCCCATTTGTGTTCACATGCATTATGGGTACAAAAGAAGCGGTAAAAGCGCCTGCTAAAGCGAAAAAATTCACGTTTAAAGATATGTTCAATAACTTTGTAAAAAACCCACCGCTTATGATACTTTCGTTTGCATTTTTAGTGCATGGGTTTATGGTTTACGGCAGAATGACTGTTTCTGCGTTTTATTTCACTTATATGTGGGGAAGTCTTGCACTGTTCTCTCTCTTTGCAACGGTAAACGGGCTTGTAACTGCTTTTTCGGCAATGCTTACACCGCTTGTTATAAAAGTGTTTAAAACAAAACGTGCTGCCATGATGTTTACTTATGCAGGTAATTTTATTTTACATGTAATACTTTTCTTCTTAACACCGGAAAATTCAAGTGCGATGACGTCTATTGTACTACGCTGGGGTACAGGCATATTTACAGGGCTTTCTATGGCTTTTCTTTACAGCTTTATTGGCGACACTGTTGAATATGGCCAGTGGAAAACAGGCATAAGGGCAGATGGACTTTCTGCCTCGGGCACAAGCCTTATGAACAAGCTTGGTGGAGCAATTGGCCCAAGTGTGTTGCTTGCACTTTTAGCGGCTAACGGTTATGTTGCAAATGCACAAACACAAACAGCAGCAACAATTACAACGCTAAACGCAACTATGAATCTTTTGCCCGCAACACTTTCTTTAATAGTTTTAGTGCTGTTTAGTTTCTATAAACTTGATGACAAAATGCACGCTAAAATAGTTGCAGATTTGAAAGAGCGTGGCGAATACAATGTGCAATAACAATAAAGAAATTGTGCAAAATAAATAATTGAATTAAATGGCTTATACGCTATAAGAAATGCAAAGTTATAGCGTATAAGCCGCTGTGAATATGTTAATTGTATTTAAAATGTGTTATATTAAAATAGTATAAAACCATTATTTATAATTAGGCAGTACATATTATGGAGGTGTACTTTAAAATGCAAAGAAAAGTTATTGAAACTCAAAATATAGGCGCAACAGTAAAAACCTCATCAATTAAATACAGAGATTATTTGCATGTGCCGCAAAGCAAACCAAATGTTTTGTACATTGTTCTTGATGATTTGGGCTTTGCTCAACTGGGTTGTTATGGCTCAAACATTAATACTCCTAATATCGACAGGCTTGCGTATGATGGACTACGCTATAATAATTTTCACACAACAGCTGTGTGCAGTGCTTCACGTGCGTGTTTGTTAACAGGAGCAAATCATCATCAAGTGGGCATTTGCGCCGTGTGCGATAATGTTACAGGTTACCCAAATGCACAAGGGTTTGTTTCTAACGAGTACGCCACAACAGCAGAAATATTAAGAGAGTTTAATTATTCTACATATTGTGTGGGCAAGTGGCATTTGTCAACTCAAGATGCACCCGCAGGCCCGCACGACCAGTGGCCAATAGCGCGTGGATTTGATAGATATTATGGCTTTTTACACGCAGAGACAAGCCAATTTAACCCACCATTAACAAGGGACAACTCCCCTGTAGAACCACCTAAAACACCACAAGATGGCTATCATTTTACACAAGATGCAGTAGATAATGCCATAGATTATCTGTTTAATCACGAAATGGCAAATCCCGATAAACCATTTTTTATGTATTTAGCTTTTGGCGCAATGCACGCACCGCACCATGCACCTAGAAAATATATTGAAAAGTATAAAGGTAAATTTGACGATGGCTGGGACGTAATGCGTGAACAATGGCTTAGCAATCAAAAAGAAATGGGCATTGTGCCACCTGACACAGCGCTTAGCCCACGCAACGAACACGTTAGTGCGTGGCAAGATTTAAGCGACGATAGGAAAAAGCTGTATGCAAAATATATGGAAGCGTTTGCAGGTATGCTTGAGCACACAGATGAGCACATAGGGCGACTTTTGGATTATTTGCAAGAGATAGATAAACTTGACAATACGATAATAGTTTTTCTATCTGACAACGGTGCAAGCGGAGAGGGCGGAAAGCAAGGGCGCTTTAACTTTTTTAGTGGTCTTGATGTCACCTCAGAGTTTGATGATGAATATAGTTATGCACTTGAGCATATAGACGAAATTGGTAGTGTGAGCTCCTTTAGTAATTACCCCACAGGATGGGCGAATGCAGGCAACACACCGTTTTCATGGTATAAATTTTGGTCTTACGAGGGCGGTATACAAGATCCCATGATTATACATTACCCGCACGGAATAAAACAAAAAGGGGAAATTAGAAACCAGTATATACATGTGTCGGACATAACCCCCACCATATTGGACATAATGGGTGTTGACAAGCCTGCTTGCATTAAAGGTGTAGCGCAAAAGCCTTTTTCGGGGATAAGTGCAAAATATACCTTTGATGATGAACATGCAAGCTCTCGCAGAATAGTTCAGCATTATGAGGTTATGGGCAACAGAGGAATTTATAAAGATGGATGGAAAGCTGTTACAAACCACACATTTAGTGCAGGTTATGAGAGTGATGTGTGGGAGCTTTATAATGTGGCAGAAGATTTTTCAGAGTGTAATAATGTGGCGGAAAAACATCCCGAAAAACTAAGGGAATTACAAGATCAATTTATGATAGAAGCAGGTAAATATCAAGTGTTTCCAATGCTACCCGGCACAATACATGCAAATCCCGGTAGTGTTTTCAGGTGCATGGGTGATGAGCTGAAAATGCCCGAGGGTGAAATTTGCTTTAAGAATGTAATAAAGCCATATGATTTATCAAAAGCGCAAAAAGGCTTTGTGAACGATTGGGCAAGCCACAGCGTAACAGCAACTATTGAGAGAACCTCGTGCTTGCAAGAAGGCGTGATTTTGTGCATGGGAGATATGTACGGCGGCACTGTGTTTTATATAAAAAATAATAAGCTTGTTTATGCGTATAACAGAAATCAGCTTGACTATTATACGGCTGTTTCAGAAAAAGAATTGCCGCAAAACGCCAAAATATCGTATGACTTTAAAAGGTTAAACGCATTAAATGCACAGGTTGTAATTTATATTGACGGTGTGCAAGTAGGCAGTGTAGCTGTCGAGCGAATTGCAACAGTTAAAGGGCATACAGCTACAATAAAAGCAAATAAACACACAGCGGTTGTACCCGAATATGAAGTGCCGTTTGAGTTTAGCGGTAAAATTTGCGAAATAACGTTAAAACGTAAGGCGTGCACGATTAATATGAAACAAGAAGTTGAAAAAGCGTTTTTTATTGATTAATTGTTTTGCAGTTTTGCTTTTTGTGTAAATATGCTGAATTAAAAAAGATACCCAAAAGATGAAGAGTAGTTTTTTACTTATAAGGTTAAAACTACTCTTTTTTATGTCGGTTTTCTAAAACATATTTTCTTTTGATTTGTTTTGTGTTAAACTAATACATAGTTGGTGTTATAGCCTTATAATTGGTATAAAAACTCTGTACTTACAGCGTTGCACGACTTTATAGCACCTGTAAATCCAAGCATTGTTTTTATGCTGCTTGGGGTGCAAAGTGCTGATAGTGCAAGCACATCAACACTTGTACCAAATTCTGCAATAAGCCAGATAATGGGTGTGCACAACTAAAATAAATGGGAACAAGAAATTAATTTCAAGGAGAGATATCATGAATAATTCATATTTTGATGGTGGATTGCTTAGCTACATTGGATGGGTGGTTTTAGGAACTATAGTAACAACCATAACATTTGGGATTGCATACCCATGGGCGCTTTGTATGGTTTACGGATGGAAAATAAACCACACAGTAGTTCAAGGGCAAAGATTAAAATTTATAGGCACGCCACTAGGGCTTTTTGGAAACTGGATTAAATGGCTGTTTTTATGCATAATAACATTAGGTATTTATTCTTTTTGGCTTTTTATAGCACTTGAAAAATGGAAAGCTAAAAATACAGTTTTCGCAAATAATTATTAAAAGTTCGCTATGGATTTTGTCAAAGGCCGTCAGAATCTCTTGTGTTGTTGTGTTTTCATATAATGAATAAAATAATTTATACATAATCGGAGGGGTTTGTATGAGAAAGATGATACTGGGAAAAACGAATATAGAAGTAAACTTTAATGGTTTTGGTGTTCTTCCTCTTCAAAGGGTAAACTTTGAAGAGGCTAAAACCATATTAAGAAAAGCCTATGAAAACGGTGTTAATTTTTACGACACAGCCAGAGCTTATAGCGATAGCGAGGAGAAAATAGGCTTTGCTTTAAGTGATGTAAGAGACAAAATAATCATAGCAACAAAAACACACGCCACAACTGCGCAGGGCATAAGAGAACATATTAATACAAGCCTTGAAATGCTTAAAACCGATTATATAGATATTTATCAGCTACATAATCCTTCTTTTTGCCCAAAACCCGGTGATGGAACAATGGTGTATGAAACCATGCTTGAATTAAAGGCAGAGGGTAAAATTAGGCACATAGGCATAACAAATCACAGAATGCATGTGGCATTAGAGGCAGTAAATTCGGGATTGTATGACACTTTGCAGTTTCCGTTTTGTTATTTAGCCGATGAAAAAGAGATAGAGCTTGTCAAGCTATGTAATGAGAAAAACATAGGTTTTATTTGCATGAAAGCTTTGTCCGGTGGGCTTATTACCGACTCTGCAACAGCCTATGCATATTTGTCACAATACAATGTTTTGCCTATTTGGGGAATACAAAGACAAAGCGAACTTGACGAGTTTTTAAGTTATCAAAATAATGAGCCGATTATGGACGAAAAGAGAGAATCTTATATAGTAAAAGAAAGAGCGGAACTATGTGGAGATTTTTGCAGAGGTTGCGGTTACTGCTTACCATGTCCTGCGGATATCAATATTCCTATGATGGCAAGGATGTCGCTTCTTCTTCGTCGTTCGCGCACAAAAGAGCTTTTATCTGAAGAGGGCAAAGCTAATATGTATAAAATTAAAAATTGCATCAACTGCAATAATTGTGTGACCCACTGTCCCTATGGGCTTGATACACCCAAGCTATTAAAACGAAACTTAGAAGACTATGAAAACTTTATTAAAAATTAATATTAAATGAGGGTATAAAACGGAGTTGCCCCCAAAGTCGCCTTCGCCAAAAGCGTCGGCAAAATTTTCGCCATATGTCACAAAAATGCTCATTAATACATACAGTATTGCTTGCGCTTTTTGTTTAATCTGGCATAAATTTTGCTCTAGTTTTTGCAAAGTCTTTGTTTGGGGGCGCCTCCAAAACGGAGTTGCCCCCAAAGTCGCCTTTACAAAAAGCGTCGGCAAAATCGCCACCCACTTTATTTAGTGGGTGGCGATTTTAATGTATTAAAAGCTGTGTGCAATTTTGCGACCAAAAATATTATAACGAAGCTTTCGATATTTTTGATTGGCTGCTTTGTGATTTGTGTATAAAATTACGGTATTCAAGAGGAGAAAAGCCGGTTTGCTTTTTAAAAAAATTGCTGAAATAATATATATTTTCAAATGAAAGCGATGTTGCAATGCCGCCTATTGATAAATTTTTCAGCGCAAGTAATTCTTTGGCTTTTGCAATTTTTAACTTGTGAAAATCTGCAATCGGGCTACAATTATACGTCTCTTTGTAGCGTGTTTTTATTAATGACACAGATACTCCGAATATTTTTGCTAAAGTGCTTAATGTTATTTGTGTGTGAACTTGCTCTTCCATATAGTCTCTAATGCTTTCTGCCAAATATTCTTGCTGTGACATTCTAATTGTCTCTTCATTTCTTGCTGTTGTTGTTGTACTGTTTTTGCTATCTCTTACAAGTAAAATCAAAAACGATTCTATGTAAGACGATAAAAGCTGCTCGCCTCCAATTACATTTGTGTTTTTCTTTATTAATATTCTGCCATCTGTGGGCTCTGGTACTATTTTGTACACTCTGGCTGCTTCTAAACATGCAAAGTTTAACAGCTTTACACACTCGTCAGATGCGCGCATTATCTTGTTGGCTAATAAATTAAGCAGCACAGAATTGCACCGAAATGCAAAAACACACATTTCAGCATCTTCTTGTCCATCACAATATATTATATGAAATTGGTTCGGCTTAAAAAGCGTAATTTCGCCTTGTCTTAATCTATAAAAATCATTATTGGTATTTATGTACACAGAACCTTTCACAGCAAATTGCAATTCCCAGAAATCATGGCTTTCGCCTTCAAAAATATAATTTTTGTCTAGTTTTCTGTTGAAAGCACTGATAATTGTATCTACTTTGATAAAATTTTTTACGCGTATTTCCTTATAAAGCATTTATAATTGTCCTTTTTTATAAAAAGTATATCTTATATTATATTGTTTTTTAAAAATTTGTCAATTATAATATAAGCAGTTTCGAAAATTCATTTACAAATTGTTTAAATTTGCTATTTTTTAACGTGTTTTCTAGGTTTTTTTTATTGTATTCATCATAGAAATCGGAGATAAATAATATGACACACAGAGAAAATTTGTTGGCGGCAATGCGCCGAAAACCTTGCAAAAGGGTTCCGTTTCAATTTACTATGTGCGACGCTTTGCTTGAACAATTAGAACAAAAATATGGTTCTAAAGATTATGTTCAAATATTTGATATGCCGGTTCAGTATATCTATTTGCCAAATCCTGATATAATGCCGGATTATACTAAGTACCACGAAAACGCAGATGAGCTTTCTTTTATAGACGAGTGGGGCGTTGGGCATACTTTGGGCAGTGTTGGACATTTTACACATTTCCATTCACCTATGGCAAATTACGAAACGCCGCAAGAAGTGGAGGACTACCCATTTCCGGACGTCTTAAATGAAAAACGCTGGCAAGAAGTAAAAAGGCAAGTTGATAAGGCCCACGAAGAAGGAAGGGCCAGTGCATATTTTGCTATACAAGTATTTGAACCTGCATGGTACTTACGAGGCCTTGACAATTTACTTGCAGACATGCTTATCGATGAAGAAATGGCTAAAGCTTGCATGGATAAAATGTGCGAAATTCAATGTGAAGTGGCAAAAAAGGCTGCTGAAACAGGCGTTGACATAATAGTGTTTGGCGACGATGTAGGCGCACAAAACGCATTGATGATGAGCAAAGAAGTATGGCGCAAGTGGGTAAAACCTGCAACAAAAGCAACAATTGATGCCGCAAAGCAAGTAAACCCTAATGTATTGGCATTTTATCATTCAGACGGAACAATTAACGATATTATTGAGGAATTAATTGAAATTGGCGTGGATATTTTAAACCCGATTCAACCCGAGTGCATGGACCCTGTCGAAATTAAAAATTTATACGGAGACAGATTGTCTTTTTGGGGCACTGTGGGCACACAAACAACAATGCCATTCGGCACACCGCAAGACGTAAAAGAATGTGTAAAAGACATGATACAAAGTGTTGGCAAAGGCGGCGGCCTATGCATTGCACCAACACATTTACTAGAACCGGAAGTGCCATGGGAAAATTTTGAAGCCTTTATTGAAGCTGTGCGAGAATACGGTGAATATTAAATAGCACGCACCAATTAAATCGCAATTAATTAATAATTTGTCATCATATTTAATAGTGTCTATTTAAACGCTGATAAATTAATGCATGCCGTTTAAAATTGACACATGAAAAATCTTCATTGTGCTTGGAGATTTTTCAAAAATATTTGTGCTGTGCACAGAATGGAGATTTTTATGAGAACGAGCAAAGCTATGAAAAAGTCTATGCGCAATATGATTATTTTATTTTTAGCGCCGGCAATTTTACTTTATGCCATGTTTTTTATTTATCCGACAGGACAAGCGTTTTACATAAGCTTGTTTGATTGGAACGGATTTACAAGCGATATGGAATTTATTGGCCTAAGCAATTTTAAAGAGCTTTTGGGCGATACCTCCTTTTGGTCTGTTGCATTTTTAAACTCAGCAGGCATCACATTTGTTGGTGGCTTACTAGTATTTACATTGGCGTTTATACTTTGCGCTGTTTTATCAAGCAAAATCAAAGGAAGAAAGTTTTTTAGGGCATTAATATTTTTTCCATCTGTTATAAACCCAATTGCAATAGCCATTTTATGGACATTTATTTATAACGACAAATGGGGTTTGTTAAATAATTTTCTTGGTTTAATTGGCCTTGAAAGTCTACAACAAGTTTGGATGGAGCCTGACAGATTGTTTTGGTCTATACTTGTTGCACTTGTTTGGATGTACAGCGGTTTTTATTGTGTTATGTTATTGGCCGCACTTGACCGTGTTCCCGAAAGTCATATAGAGGCTGCAACACTTGAGGGTGCAAGCGAATTTGTTATTTTCTTTAAAATAAAAATACCTATGATTTGGGACGTTTTGGCAACTGCTTTAACATTATGGTGCATCAATTCCACAAAAGAATTTGCCCTGCTTTTTGCATGGGGTGGTGGCGTAGATATCCCACCGGCAGGCGCAACAAATATGGCAGTTAGAATGTATATTACAGCGTTTGGCAAACGTGTTACAATTTTCCGCATGGGATATGCAACTGCAATGGGTGTTGTTATGTTTATCTTTGTCGCCCTATTAGTTTTGGCTGTTGCGTTAATAATGCGACGTGAAAAACTGGAGTACTAATAATTAACTGTATATAAACAGTATGTGCACGCCGAAATTAAGGCGCACATAGGTAGAACGGAGATTATTTATAATGAATAAAAAACAGAAGATATCTTCCTTAATATGTGAAACAATAGCACGCATAATTATGTACTTTTGGTGCGCGTTCTCTCTTTTCACATTTGCATGGATGATATTAAGCAGCCTTAAAACCACAAAAGAATTTTTTGGTGACGCATGGGGTTTGCCAGAAGAAATTCAATGGGGAAATTACCTTAAAGTTTTTACAGATTATGATTTGGGTACTAATTTATGGAATAGTTTTTACATTGTATCCATAGCAGTTGTTGTTATAATTGCAGTATCAGCACCGGCAGCATATATTTTATCTCGCTGTGTGTTCACGGGCAGTGGCACTATACAAAAATTATTTATTTTTGGCATGGGTGTGCCATTCCAACTTTTAATAATACCTTTGTTTTTTCAGTTTTTTAATTTTGGAATAGCCGGAACAAGCGCAAGTTTAATAATTGCTTATATTTCACTTTCTATTCCGTTTACAATTTTTCTTATTTCAGGGTTTTTCCGCAGTTTGCCCGGCGTTTTAGAAGAAGCCGCCTATATTGATGGCTGCTCACCAATGCGTACATTTTTTTACATAATGTTGCCACTTGGCAAACCCGGTTTAATTACAGCAGCCATTTTCAACTTTATTAGTTTGTGGAACGAGTTTTTACTAGCACTTACTTTTGTTAGCGATAGCGATCAACATCCGCTATCTGTTGGTTTGTATTCCTTACAAGGCAGCATGCAATACACAGGCGACTGGGTTGCACTTTTTGCCGCACTTGTTGTTGTTACATTGCCAACACTTATTATTTACGCACTTTTGTCGCGCCATATAATTGAAGGTTTAACTATGGGAGCGGTAAAGGAATAAAGCATATTAAATTATGCAAAACTTAGGAGGATACTCATATGAAAGCAAAATTATTAGCACTTATTCTTGCATTGACAATGGTTGTAACTTTGTTTGCTGCTTGTGGAGGCACACAGGAAGCACCGGCTGAAGACACAGCACCTACAGCTGATACAACTACTGGCGAAGAAGCGGCCGACGGCAAAAAATTTGAAGGTGTAGAAGTTTCTTATGCAGGCACATTTGCCGAAGCTGAACTGCAAGCAGTTTGGGTTAAAGAAATGGGCGATTTATGGGCAGAGGAAACAGGCGGTACAGTTGACTTTGACTTTATCGGTCGTGATAACTTAAACTCTGTTCGTTCAGATTTGCTAACAGGCAATGCACCTGACATTATCGACCAAGATTTAAGCGAACTTACAGGTGCACTTTTAACATCTGAAGTATTGCTTGAGCCATTGGATGATATTTTAGCATCTAACCCTTATGAAGACGGTGCCGCTATTACAGATAATTTAAACGGCGCTTATGAGCTTTACACACATGAAGGTGTAAACTATTTTGTACCTTACATCTATATCACAAGCGGATTTTTCTATGACAAAACAATGTTTGCGGAAAACAATTTAACAGTTCCTACAACATGGGATGAATTTATTGAAGTAAACGAAACATTAAAAGCTGCCGGCATTGCTCCTCTTGCAGCAGATGGCAACATTAGCTTCTATAACTGTTACTATTTCCAAGCATTATCACAACGTTTGCTTGGCGCAGGCGCATTCTATAACGCAGCACTTGACGAAACAGGCGAATCTTGGGACGACCCTGCTTTCTTACAAGCAGCTGAAATGGTTTACGAGCTTTCAAAAAGCGGTAGCAACTATTTCCAAGACGGTTATGCCGGTTCAGCATTCCCAGCAGCTCAATCAGATTGGGCTATGGGCGGCGCAGGTATGGTATACTGCGGCACATGGATTCCACTTGAAACAAGCAATATGACAGAAGAAGATTTTGAATTTGGCTTCTTCCCATTCCCTTCAGTTGAAGGCGGAAAAGGCGATGCAACAATTGTTGAAGCACAACTTATGGGCTTTAGTGTTCCTGCTGATGCTAAAAACAAAGATGCAGCTAAAGACTTTATTGCATTCTGCTCAACAAAAGAAGCCGCAGACCGTTTAGTAGAACTTAGCAACAATATGTCTGCACGTACAGACGCTATTTATCCTGAAGTTCTTCAAGACGTTAAACCTATTGTTGACTCTGCAACAGGATACCACAAAAACTTTGATGGCGCTATGAGTGCTGCACCGGAGTGGTGGGCAACAGTGTTCTATCCGGCAGATGACGCATTATTCTTTGGTGATATTACACCTGAAGAGTTCATTGAGCAAATGAAAACAGAAACTGCTAAATTCTACGAAAACAAACAATAATAGTAATAAAATTGGGGCGGCGGTAAAACACTGTCGCCCCATCATTAGTGTAATGATATGATTATCATTATAATAAATAGTATAAATAATATATATAAATAAGTTTAGCGAAAAAATTATACCAATAGCTTATATCAACTTGTGCCGACACAGGGGTCACATGCAAAAACATTTCGTTTTTTGAAGATTTTTATTGCTTTTTGCACTGTGAACAGAATGGAGATTTCGATGATAGAAATGGATGTAAATTATTTTTCTACCGTGCTTTGCCGCAGGCAAAATATGTGCATACTTATGCCGGAGCACAGTGTGCCCGTACCAAATGACGGTTTAAACATACTTTACTTGTTACATGGTTTTTCAGACGATTATAAAAGTTTTTTGCAATGCAGCGCTGTAGCACGATACTTTGACGGGATGCCTGTATGTATAGCAATACCCAATGCACAAAACAGTTTTTACACAGATAAAATTTTCGGCGGTAGGTATGAAACACATATTTTTAGCGAAATACCTGAAATAATAAATAAAACGTATAATATAAATGCAAATAAAGTGTTTGTCGGCGGTATTTCTATGGGTGGTTACGGCGCAGTTAAATGGATGCTTAAATCGCCATCTTTTTTTAGTGCTGTATTTTTGGTGTCTCCGCTTACAGATATTGTGTGCGTGGCAGATGATGATTTAAGCGACACTTGCGATTTTAGCACAGAACAATTTGCACTGGGCAATATTTTCGACTTAAATTTATTAAAGCAAAGCGAACACGACTTAGTGCACCAAGTTAAAAACACCAATAATATTTTACCCCCGGTTAATATATACTGTGGCAAGCAGGATTTTTTATATGAAAAAATTGTTGAATTTGAAAGTATAATTAAAAACAAAACAAAATCATGTACTTTTACACAAACAGAAGGCAAACATAAGTGGGATACATGGGAAGATTATTTAAAAGACATTGCTGTTAAAATTAGTGAGATAATATGAAAAAGCTATGTTTTACGTTAGATGATAATATTAGATTTTTACAGGAAATAACACAAGGCCAATACGAAAATATTTTAAAGCATCCATATTTGGCCCTTTTACATAAAATGCATAAAAAATACGGCGCAAAATTTCAGCTTAATATGTTTTACTCTTACACAGATGGCGGGTTTTCGCTATCTGATGTACCAAAAACATATTTTAGTCAATTTGAGAATTGTTCAAACTTTTTGAAAATGTCTTTTCACAGTGCATATAACGAGCCTGCTTTTCCATACGAAAATGCAACAGCACACGAACTTTTAACAGATTACGACAAAGTTTATAGCGAGCTTTTAAGAATTGTGCCAAAAAGTATAATTGCAAATACAACAACTTTGCATTATGTGGCCGCAACAAAGGACGCTATAACGGCTTTGGGTAAACGTGGTGTAAAGGGGCTTATTGCCATGGCACATAAACAAGAGGGTAGGCTAGCGCTTCAATATCATTTAAACAATGAACAAGCAGAAATTTTGCGAAAAAATGATTTTTATTATGAAAAAGATACTGACATTACATATTTGCTAAACCATTTAATTGTTGACAGGGTCAGTATAGATGATTTGCCGATAATTCTAAACACATTGTGTAATAAGTCAGTTGTGCAAATTATGACCCATGAGCAATATTTTTACAAAGATTATAAGGATTATCAAAAAGATTATGCAAGAAAAATGGAGCTTTGTTTTAAAACATTGCAAAAATATAATTATGAGTCTTGTTTTTTTGAAGATTTGTTATGATAATAAATGTAACAAGGTGCACCGACATTCGGTGTTTTAAATGATAAGTTTGTAAAGTACACTTAAAGCACAGATTATTTATATTTGGTGTGGTAAGCTTTACTACGTGTCA
>CAYJGV010000031.1:0-5563 GCA_964369715.1 uncultured Bacteroides sp.
GGATTCAAAAAATTTTAAACATTTGCGTTAACCGCCGCAAATAAGCTGCGCAAACGTATACCAACTGTTCCTAAATTTGTTATCTCGTCAATTTTAATCTGTGTGCAAAGTTTGCCGCCATCTTGTAAAATTTCTTTCACTTCGTCGGTGGTAACCGCATCAAGCCCACAGCCAAAACTTACAAGTTGCACAAATTCTGTGTCATCATGCCTTATTACGTATTTTGCCGCAGAATAAAGCCTTGCATGATATGTCCACTGGTTCAATATCGAAGTGGGGAAAGCATCGACCAAATGCGCAACGCTGTCCTCTGTGATAACCGCCGCACCGTAATTGCAAATAAGTTTGTCTATGCCGTGGTTTATTTCAGGGTCAACGTGATAAGGACGTCCTGCAAGCACGATAATTCGCTTGCCTTCTTCCTTTGCTTTTGAAATTATCTGCGCACCTTTTAATCGCACTTTTAACAAATATGTCTCATGTGCGTTAAATGCCGCCTCGCTCGCCTGTGCAATTTCTGATATGGGTATATTGCAAAGTTTTTCTTTTAAAACGATTTGTATTTTTTTAATAAAATCTTTTTTACGATGCACGCCCAAATATGGATAAAGAAAACTAATATCTCCTACATGATTATCATTTGCGGCAATAACTTCAGGATAATATGCCACAACAGGGCAATTGTAGTGATTATCGCCTTTTTTCTCATCAAAATTATACGATAAACATGGATAAAAAACAGCGCTTAAAGCCATAGTTGAAAGCCTGTTTATATGTCCGTGAACAAGTTTTGCCGGAAAACACACCGTGTCACTCGGTATACCCGATTGACCGTTTATGTATAAATCTCTATCGGAAAAACCACTGTGAACAACGCCATAGCCTAAATTTGTGAAAAACGCATGCCAAAACGGCAACATTTCATACATATTTAAAACCAGCGGTATGCCAATAATTCCCCTTTTGCCTGTCGGTGTCTCGCAGGCGTTTAAAAGTTCTCTTTTGTATTCATACAAATTAAGCGAATTATCAGTGGCTTTTTTTGTGGTGGGTCTTTCGCATTTATTTCCGCTTATAAATTTAGTGCCGCCTGAAAAACTGCTTATATTAAGCTGACAATTATTTGTGCAAAGCCCACAATGTACATGTTTTACACTGTGTGTAAAATTTTCAAGTTCGCTTTTATTTATAATGTCGCTTTGCTGTTTTTTTGCTTTTTCTTTGCCGTAAAGCGCCGCGCCAAATGCACCCATAACGCCACTTATGTCGGGGCGAATAACCTGTGCGCCCATTTCAATTTCAAAACTGCGCAAAACTGCATCATTGTAAAATGTGCCGCCCTGTACAACTATTTTTTTGCCCAATGCCTCGGGTGAAGATGCGCGAATTACCTTATAAAGTGCATTTTTCACAACGCTCATCGCAAGCCCTGCCGAAATGCTTTCTATCGATGCACCGTCTTTTTGCGCCTGTTTAACACTGCTGTTCATGAAAACAGTGCACCTGTTGCCAAGTTGCACAGGGTTTTGTGCAAAAAGGCCGATTTTAGCAAAATCTTTTGTTTCGTGCCCCAATGCGTGTGCGAAAGTTTGTAAAAAACTGCCGCAACCCGAGGAACATGCCTCGTTTAAAAAGATATCGCTTATTGCGCCGTTTTCCACTTTAAAGCATTTCATATCTTGGCCGCCAATGTCAATTACAAAATCAACATCAGACATAAAATAACGTGCGGCGGTGAAATGTGCAACGGTTTCCACCACGCCATAATCTATTTTAAAGGCGCTTTTCATCATCTCTTCGCCATAGCCTGTCGCCGTTGAGGATTTAAACTCAATGCCGGGACAGTCCTCATGCATTGTAAGTAAAATATCCCTAAGCGCAGTTATCGGACTGCCGCTATTTGTGCGATATTTTGTATAAATTAAATTGCTGTCATCGTCTAAAATTGCAATTTTTAATGTCGTGCTTCCTGCGTCTACGCCAAGGTGTAAACCGCCAACGTGTTCGCCGTATTGTTTACGTTTTACACTTGCGCTGTCATGCCTTTTGCAAAACTCTTCATATTCTTGTTTATTTTTAAAGAGCGCACTCTGTGTGCTTAGCGTTACATCGCCTTTATAATCTTTTAATTTTGTTATAATTTCTTGCAAATTGCGCTCTTCACTTGCGCCCAGGGCAGAACCTGCGGCAACAAAATAAAGGCTGTTTTTTGGGCAAATGCCTTTTAAATTAAGCGCTTGATCAAAACTTTGTCTAAGCTGTGAAAAAAACGTTAAAGGCCCACCTAAATAAACAATGTTTCCGCTAATTTCTCTACCCTGTGCAAGCCCTGCAATTGTTTGGTTAACCACTGCACCAAAAATGCTGGAGGATATATCCTCTATGCTTGCACCTTGATTTATAAGCGGCTGTATGTCACTTTTTGCAAAAACTCCACAACGGCTTGCAATTGTATATGTTTTTTTTGCATTTTCTGCAAGCGTGTTCATTTCGTCCGGTGCAATTTTTAAAAGTGTCGCCATTTGGTCAATAAAAGCGCCTGTGCCACCTGCACAAGAGCCATTCATTCTAACCTCTGTGCCATTTGTCAAAAACAAAATTTTGGCATCTTCGCCACCAAGCTCGATAACAACATCAGCATTAGGAACATATTTTTTTGTGGCGATATTTGTTGCGTAAACCTCTTGCACAAATGGGATATCGCACGAATTTGCAAGCCCCATGCCGGCGCTTCCGCTAATTGCAATTTCAACGTTTTGCCCTTTTGCAAATTCGCTTTCAAGGCGCTGTAAAAGCTCTGTTGTTTTTTGCGTGATATGTGCAAAATGTCGCTCGTATGTTTTATAAATTATATTTAATTCTTCGTCGTACACAAGGCATTTTATCGTTGTACTGCCTATATCTAAGCCAATTTTCAAAAAATTTTCTCCTGTTCTTTCTGCAATATTGAATGCTAATCAAATATGTTTTGATAATGTCAAAAACTGCATTTACTATGCTTTATCGTAATATATGTAATCTGTTTATACTCTATTTAAGTGCAAAATTATAATTCTATTACTATTTTAATTTAAAGGTATAATTAAGATATAAACATTTTGTTAATTTTTTTCATTAGTGTGTTTTTCTTCTTGTTTTGTGTTTTGGCGCACAGGTGCATAAACATAAACTTTATCGTTGCCTTCTTGTGCGTTTTTGCTTGTGCGTGCAACTGCAAAAAGCTCCTCTTTGCTTGGGCGAATAATTTTCCACGGGCTTTCATTTTCTGCTTGATTTTTTGCATCTTCTTTCGAAAACGTGTTAAACTTCGTTGTAATTTTCAAAGCGTCAAACTCTATTGTGTCTTCTGCGCTCTGTTTTGGGACAGGCACTTTTTCTGCTTTTTTTGTGACATGTGCTATAATATTTTGCCTGCGATTATAAATTATACCATAAAAAAGCCTTAAAATGCTATTAAAAATTAATATAATATATGAAAGATTTTTTCCATCTACTATATATTCAGGGTAAATTTGGTCTATTGCAATTGCAAAAATTCCGACGAAAACACCAATTAGCGAAAGCACAAGTGCTAAAACTCCGCCTTTGGTATAATTTCGCAGCATATTTATCGCACTTTGCATATTAAAACACGAATAAAACAATAAAAATGCAGTGCTTAAAACAAAGATATTTTCGTAAATATAATCCATAAAAGCAATGCAAAGCGTGCCTGCTAAAATTGATATAAGCCCAAAAAACAACCGCATATCATTGATACTTGAATAGCTGTAAATTAAATATCTTGCACAAAGAGAAGCGCCGTAAAAAACATAAGCCGCACCAAAAACAGCAACTATAAATTGCGAATAAATCGGGGCGTACATCAATTGAATGCTTAAACATAAAATTACAAATATATTTAAAAAGTAAAAATCTAACCGCATTCTGCTTTGTTTGTTCATTTGCACTCCCCTTTTACACAATATAAATTTTTGCCTTACCTTACATTATAATACGAAATGCAAAATGTAGCAAGTCTTTTGCAATTATTATTGTTTTATGATATAATAATCGTGTATAGCTTTACAAAGGGAGATGCATATGAGCTCACAAGATAATAAAAACATCGCAAACAATGATGTAAACAAACCAAAACCTAAACAATATAGTAAAATTGATTACAGCACTTTGCCCGGCAAAAAGCTTTCTCAAGATTGGGTAAACGCTAATGTTGAAAATGACAAACAAAACCAAACAAGCAATGGTGCAAACAGCGCAAACAACAACGTAGCGCCGACAAATAAAGCGCCTGAGGCGGCAAACACAGCGCAAACAACACAAACACAAGCGAATACTGCGACTTTGGGCAATGATAAAAACACAAATGCGCAAGTAGCAGCAAACACAAATGCGCAAGTAGCAGCAAGCACACAGCCAAGTGCAAATGCACAAGCAGCGCCAGACGCAAATGCGCAAGCAACAGCAAGCACACAGCCTAGCGCAAGCGAAAACGCACAGCCAAGTGCAAGCGAAAACGCACAGCCAAGTGCAAGCGAAAACGCACAGCCTAGCGCTAGCGAAAATCCAGCCGTAAATCCAAGTGATGTAGCAAGCGCACAGCCAAATGCAAATGATAAAGTTGAAGATAAAAACGGCGCTACTGCCACAAACGATGTAAAAACTGCGCAAAATGCAAAATCCATAAAAAAAGAAGAGCGAAAACAACAAAAGCAAAACGAAAAGCAAGCCAGAGAAAACGAAAAACAGGCAAGAGAAAACGAAAAGCAAGCGAAAAAAACTGAGCTTGCAAAAAATAAAGAGCTTGAAAAAAGTAAGGCTCTTGCAAAATTAAGCCCGGAAGAACAAGCCTTGATGGAAGAGGAAAAAAACCTACGCAAATTGCGTTTAACAAGAAGACGCAGGCAATTTTTTGGCGCATTTGCGCTGTTTTTAATGGGCGTTGGCATAATAAGCATAGTTTCGCTATCCGCAGGCATCTTTACAAATGCATTCGATGACAGTGAATTAAAATTGGAATACGAAAACAAAATGCGCTATGTTGTCGCACTTGACCCATTGCCATTTGATAGCTTAAGCGAGGCGCCACTGACACATTTGCTTTATGCGGCGATGAGTTATTCCATCGACCAAACCGAGGATTTAAACAGCTTTGAATATGATGAATATGGTGCGCTTTATTTGCCTATAGACACAATAAATGCTGCAATAGACCAACTTTATGGCCCAAATGTTCAATTTAATTTTTCCGATTTCACCCTTAACGGCTTAACTTTTATTTACAATGCGGAAAATGATTCTTATTTAATGCCTATAACAAGTGTTCCGACCGATTTTTCACCAATTGTTGAAAACATCGACCGCTCTTATAACGAACATATTGTAACAATTGGATACGATATTCCATATGACACAGTTATACAACCTGTTAAATACAACGATTTTGTATTTACACGTAATGATGACGGCAATTATTATTTAACAGCTATTAAAACAGCTTCTGCCACTTCAGAAGTAGCAGAAAGCTCTGAAAGCATTGCTGCCGAGGACGTTTTGCCCGAGG
>CAYJGV010000031.1:5663-23628 GCA_964369715.1 uncultured Bacteroides sp.
TCAGAAGTAGCAGAAAGCTCTGAAAGCATTGCTGCCGAGGACGTTTTGCCCGAGGGCACAGAGGAAATTTTTAACAGCGCTGTAATTGAAGGCGACGCCGCCACGAGTGGAGACCTTGCAACAAGCGATAACGCCACAAGTGAAGATATCACCAGAAGTGGCGATGTCATCACAAGCGGTGAAGAAGCCACTAGCGGTGAGACCACTAGCGCAGATGAAAATACCAGCGGCGAAGAAGCCACTAGCGACGAGACCACCAGCACAGATGAAAATACAAGCGAATAAAAAAGCCAAAAGTAAAAGCGAAATACAATTATCAATTGCAGGTGTCATCAAGCTTTCGCCAAGCCAAAATAATAAAACAAAACCCATTTAATGCTTGACAAAACAAACTATTTTATGGTAAAATAATATTTTGTAAGGCTACGCTTTTAAGAAGTAGCACAATTAGTTATTCTATATATTTAACACACAATATATTGTGTGCCTTTATACCGACGGGAGGGTAGACGCATGAAAAGAACATTCCAACCAAAAAAAATTCACAGAGCAAAAAAACACGGATTTTTATCACGTTCAAAATCTAAAAACGGCCGCAAAGTACTTGCATCTCGCCGTAGCAAAGGCCGCGCTAAATTAGCGGCTTAATGGTTTTTAATCAATAAGAACTGTGACGAAATTGTAATTTTGCACAAAATGTAGGGGTCGATGCCTTACATCGACCCGAAAAGCAGGTTAACTGCGGTTTTCGGGCCGATTAAGTCATTTATCCCTATAATTGTATATATGTGCATTTTATTTTATAATTTGTCATGGTTTTTTTAGCTTATTTATGCTTTTTTATTAAAAACCAAATCACTTAAATTTGGAGAACATTATATGCGCTATAAAATGCTTACGCGTAACAATGAATTTTCACGGGCTTACACGCGTGGCAAATCTTATGTTCATAAAAACCTTGTGCTTTATGTTAACAAAAACAGGCAAAAAAAATTGCGTGTTGGCTTAACGGCAACAAAAAAAATAGGCAATGCTGTAAAACGCAACCGTGCACGCAGAATTATGCGTGCCGCTTTATACAATTTAAACCCTGTTTTAAACGATAATAAAGGCATTGATATTGTACTTGTCGCAAGGGGCATAACGCCACATTTAAAAACCGGACATGTGCAAGAAGCCCTTGCTTTGCTGTTTAAAAAAGCAGGCATTTCTTGCGAAAAAGATTGATATTATGAAAAAAATTTTTATTTTTCTAATTAGAGGCTATCAGAAATTTATTTCTCCTTTGCTTGGTGATAATTGCCGTTTTCACCCAACTTGCTCTCAATATACAATTGAGGCTTTGCAAATTCATGGGTTTTTTAAAGGCAGTTTTTTAGGTTTTTATCGCATTTTACGGTGCAACCCTTTTGGTAAAGGTGGCTTTGATCCGGTTCCTCCCAAAAAAGAAAAAACAAAAAAATAATTTACCCATTTAAATATAAGCACTTCGCATATATTTAATTCGATAATATTTTATAAATTATCCACTAAATACGCTTTTGCTATGCGCGGCAAGCGTCCCTCTATCAAGGCGAACTTATAATAAGTTTGTATATAAGAAAATTTCAGTGTAATATAATTTAAACGTCTCATATATTATTTTATTGCGGTATATCATGATATTTGCTTAAATTATTCAATGATGTTTTCACATAACAATGCCCCGCGCAAGGGCAGAAAAGGAAAAAATAATGAACCCACTTTATATTCTTGCTACCCCCCTTGGCTATATCATGGAGTTTATCATAGGCTTTATTTCAAACTACGGCCTAGCGTTAATTGTTTTCACATTTATAATTAAACTTGCCATGGTTCCCCTAAGCATCAAACAACAAAAAGGCACTGCTCGCATGGGCGCTTTTTCCGAGCCTATGAATGAAATTAGGGAAAAGTACAAAGATGACAGACAAAAGCAAAATGAAGAGTTGATGAAATTTCAACAAGAGCACGGTTTTTCAATGACAGCCGGATGTCTGCCAATGGTTATAAACTTGTTTATAATTTTTGGTCTTTTCCAAGTTGTTTATTATCCGCTACAATATATTTTCCATATTTCTTCCGAAACCATCACCGCCGCTGCAACTTTTGCCGGTATTCAAGACCAAGCCGTTAACGTTTTAGAGAGCAATTTGCTCGGTATTGCGACAGAAAACGCAGCAGCTTACGAACAATTTTTCACTAATTCAATCGCGGCTATAGATAGCCTAGATTTCCACTTCTTAGGCATAAACTTGCTTGAAGTTCCAAGCGTAAGCAATGTTGCAACATGGATATTACCCGGCCTGACAATGGCCACAATGATTGGCCTACAAATTGCAACACAAAAAATGATGGGTACCGCAAACACACAACAAATGGGTACAATGAAATATATGCCATGGATAATGGCACTTATGTTCATACCTTTCTTATTCACAGCGCCACTTGCATTCTCACTTTACTATTTTGTTTCAAACACATTAGCATTTATACAAACAATTTTGTTGAAAAAATTATATGACCCCGAAAAAATGAAAGCACAAATTAAAGCGGACATCGAAGCAAAACGCAAAGAGAAAAAACAACGCAAAGAAGTTGTTATTACAGACGAAACAGGCAATGAAGTTGTTAAAAAAGTAAGCGAATCCGAACTTATAAAACTTCGCCTTGCAAAAGCAAGAGAACTTGATGAAGAAAAATATAAAAATATGTAATGAAGGGGAAAAATCATGCGTGAAATTATTACGACAGGAAAAACTGTACAAGATGCAATAGACGACGCATTGAACCAGCTTGGTTTAACCGAAGACGATGTTACGATAGATATTTTACAATTACCACAAAAAAAACTGTTTAAAAGCATACCTGCAAAAGTTAAAGTCAGTGTTGATGAAGTAGAATTACCCAAAGAAAAACCTGTAGAAAAAATAAAACCACAGGTAGAAAAACAAAGCGCAAGTAAAATTGTTAAAGAAGAAAAAGTGCAAACACCAAAAGCTATAAAGCCTTCAAATGCTCCAAAAGCAGTTAATACTGTAAGCGAAAAACCTGTTGAAACTAAAAAAAGTGTCACTGAAAATGATAATTATAAAGAAGAAATTATCGACATTAACACAAATGAAACATTAAAAAGCGCACAAGAATATTTAACAGATATTTGTGCAAAAATGGGCGCAGATGGCCTTGAATTTTCAGCAGTTAAGCGTGGAGAATCCTATATTGTTAAAATTGACGGTGAAAAAGCAGGCTTTTTAATCGGCTACCGTGGCGAAACTATGGACGCTTTAGGTTATCTTGCAAGCCTTTATGTAAACCGTGGTCAAAGCGATTATTTGCGTATTAATATCGACATTAATAATTACCGTTCAAAACGTGAAGATAATTTAGTTGCCTTAGCACATAAAATTGGTGCTAAAGTGTTAAAAACAGGCCACAGCAAAACTTTAGAGCCAATGAATCCATACGAACGCAGAATTTTGCATTCTGTTATAATGGAAATTAAAGGCATAAAAAGCGAAAGCATCGGCGAGGGTTCCTCGAGAAGAGTTTGCATTATGGTTGAGGGCGACAGTGTAAAAAAACACGATAGACCGAGAAATAATAGAGGCCGTAGCGGCGCTGGCAGAAACGACCGAAACGATAGAAATGACAGGGGCGGCGATAGAGGCCGTAAAACTTCGACCCCCGGACGCAATTTTGCAAATAAACAACAAAATGCGGGACAAGCACCAACAGCACCTAAAAGAACTCAAACTATCAACGATAGCGATTCTTTACCTCTTTATGGTAAAATAGAATTATAATGTTTAACCAATGCAATTTATTGCATTTTATATTGCATGATTAAATTACATAAAACAGGCAGTGACGAAGATTTCGTCACTGCCTGTTTTGCTTACATAATTTTATTATTACACTCAATTTTATTAAAAAAGTAACGGCTTAGGAAAAACCCTAAGCCGTTTTTCGTAAAACAAATTAAATCACTATAGTTAATTGTAAAATTTTACAAAGCTAAAATTGCTTCTTTTAAACGCTCTGCCGCAATTTTTGTTTTTTCTGCGTCGCCAAAAGCAGTTAAGCGGAAATAACCTTCGCCACATTCGCCAAATCCTGCACCGGGTGTCCCAACAACGCCTGCTTTTTCAAGCAAGTAATCAAAAAATTCCCACGATGGCATATTTTTTGGGCACTCCATCCATAAATATGGGCTGTTTGTGCCGCCACTATACCAGCAATTGCTTTCCTTTAATGCTTTTGCAATTACCTCAGCATTGTTTTTGTAATACTCAATATTTTCTTTTACCGCCGCTTGGCCTTCATCTGTGAAAACTGCCGCTGCTGCTTTTTGAATAATATACGGTACACCGTTAAATTTTGTTGTTTGACGACGCAACCACATTTTATTTAATGAAGCACGATCACGAATTAATTCTTTTGGCACAATAGTGTAGCCGCATCTTGTGCCTGTAAAACCTGCTGTTTTTGATAGCGAGCAAAACTCTATAGCGCACTCTTTTGCGCCGTTAATTTCGTAAATACTGTGTGGCATATCCTCTGTTATAAACGATTCATATGCTGCATCAAACAATAAAACAGCATTGTTATCAAGGGCATAATTTACCCAAAGTGTAAGCTGGGTTCTATCATAAACAGCACCTGTTGGGTTATTTGGGCTGCATAAATAAATTATATCTGCCTTTACATTTTCATCGGGCATAGGCAAGAAATTGTTTTCTTTTGTCGCTTTTGCATACAAAATTTTACGCCCTGCCATGATATTTGTGTCAACATAAACCGGATAAACAGGGTCTGTTACAAGCACGGTGTTGTCCATATCAAAGATATCTAAAATATTTGCAAGGTCGCTTTTTGCGCCATCAGAAATGAAAATCTCATCATTTTCCAATTTAACATTACGCTTTGTGTAATAATTTGCAACAGCATCTTTCAAAAATCCGTAACCTTGCTCCGGACCATAACCTTTAAACGTGTTTTGCTCTGACATCTCGTCGCTTGCCTCATGCAATGCTTTTACAACACATGGCACAAGTGGCAAAGTTACATCGCCAATACCAAGCCTGATGATTTCTCTATCAGGATTTTTTTCTGTAAATTCAGCAATTTTTTTTGCAATAGTAGAGAACAAATAGCTCTCTTGCAAATTGCTATAATTTCGATTAATTTTCATTAATAAACTCTCCGTTTCGTTTTAATTATCCATTTTCAACTCTGTTTTTCCACCCATATAATTTTGCAATGCTTTAGGAATTTTCACGCTGCCGTCTGCTTGCAAGTTGTTTTCAAAAAACGCAATAAGCATACGTGGAGGTGCAACAACTGTATTATTAAGCGTATGTGCGAGATATTTTTTGCCGTCTGCACCTTGCACCCTAATTTTTAATCTGCGAGATTGTGCATCGCCTAAATTTGAACAAGAGCCTACTTCAAAATATTTTTTCTGCCTTGGGCTAAATGCTTCAACGTCTACACTCTTAACTTTAAGGTCTGCTAAATCTCCGCTGCAGCACTCGATAGTTCTTACGGGGATATCAAGGCTTCGGAATAGCTCAACTGTATATTTCCACATTTTGTCAAAATATTCCATGCTTTCTTCCGGCTTACACAAAACAATCATTTCTTGCTTTTCAAATTGATGTATACGATAAACACCACGTTCCTCAAGGCCATGTGCGCCTTTTTCTTTTCTGAAGCAAGGTGAGTATCCTGTTAATTTTTGTGGCAAGCTTTCCTCGGGTAAAATTTGGTCGATATATTTGCCTATCATCGAGTGTTCGCTTGTACCTATCAAATATAAATCTTCGCCTTCGATTTTATACATCATAGCTTCCATTTCAGCAAAGCTCATAACACCTGTAACAACACTTGAACGTATCATATAAGGCGGTATGCAATATGTGAAGCCACGGTCTATCATAAAATCTCTTGCATAGCTTAAAATTGCGCTGTGCAAACGGGCAACATCACCCATCAAATAGTAAAAGCCATTTCCGGCAACTCTGCGTGCGCTATCCAAATCCAGCCCATCAAAACTTTGCATTATTTCTGCATGATAAGGCACTTCATATTCAGGCACTACGGGTTCGCCAAAGCGTTCAATTTCTACATTTTCGCTGTCATCTTTGCCAATGGGTACGCTATCGTCGATTATATTTGGCAAAATAAGCATGATATCATTCAATTCAGCTTGTAATTTATTTTGGTCCTCTTCAAGCTGTTTTAAACGTTCGGCGTTTTCTGTAACTTGCAGTTTTACTTTTTCCGCCTCGTCTTTTTCGCCTTTTGCCATTAATGCGCCTATGCTTTTTGAAAGCGCATTTCGACTTGCCCTTAAAGCGTCTGCCTCGCTTAAAACTTCACGATAATTTTTATCAAGCTCTATCGCTTTATCAACAAGCTCTAATTTGCCATGTTGAAATTTTTTCTCTATATTTTTCTTTACTAGTTCTGCGTTTTCTCTCAGTAATTTTATATCAAGCATTTGTACACTTCCTGTTATATTTTATTTGTATTCGCCAAGTAAATTTGCAAAAGCTTTTAATTGCTCATCGCTACTAAATTTTACATTAAGCGAACCTTTTCCATTTTTATATTGCACTTTCACCTGTGTTCCAAGCACTTCTTTAAGGCTTACTTCTACTTCTCCTGCAATTGTAGGACGAATAACAGCTTTTTTTGCTTTCGGCTTTGATGAAAGTTTTTTGCATAAAATTTCGGTGTCTCTTACACTTAAACCGTCTTTTACAATTATTTGTGCCGCCTGTGTTTTTAAATCGTCATTTTCAAGGCCTAAAATTACCTTTGCATGTCCCGTGCTAAGTTGTTTTTGTTTTACAAGCTCCAGCGCCGGTTTTGGCAATTGTAAAAGCCTTAGTAAATTTGCAACACCGCTTCTGCTTTTTGCAACTTGCTGTGCCGCCATTTCTTGTGTGTAATTGCAGCGCTCCATCAATGCTGCAATCCCCTCTGCCTCTTCAATTGGGTCTAAGTCTTCACGCTGTAAGTTTTCAATAAGGGCAATTTCCATGGCTTGCACATCGTTTAAATCTTTTACAAGTGCCGGTATTTCTTGAAGGCTCGCCATTCTTGCCGCTCTCCATCGGCGTTCCCCCGCTACTATATAATAAATTCCGTTTGGCATCAAGCGCACAACTATCGGCTGTAAAACTCCGTGTTGTTCTATGCTTTGTGCCAATTCTGCAAGCGGTTCTTGCTCAAATGTTTTTCTGGGCTGGGTTTTATCAGGCTGAATATCACTTATTTTTAAATATTTGATATCACTTTCCGAAATTGTACTTTCTGCGCTTTGCACAAAAAGCGAATCTAATCCCCTGCCAAGCCCACCTTTTTTTGCCGCCATGAAAATTCTCCTTTCCTTTTAACTTATTTATTCTGTCTGCGCGCTTTGTTGTTCCCTTTGTCTATTGTTAAAAAGTAGCTCTGCTGCCAAATGTGCATAGGCCTGTGTGCCTTTTGATGATGCATCATAATAATTTATAGGTGCGCCAAAGCTTGGTGCTTCGGACAACCTTACATTTCTTGGTATAACTGTTTTAAACACTTTATTTTTGAAATGCTTTTTAATTTCATCGACAACCTGCATGGTTAAATTTAATCGGCTATCATACATTGTCAAAACCAATCCTTCAATATCAAGGTAAGGATGATACATTTTCTTGACATTTCTAACTGTGCTCATAAGCTCGCTTAAACCCTCAAGTGCAAAAAATTCGCATTGTATAGGAATTAAAACTGTGTCAGCCGCACAAAGTCCGTTTAATGTCAGCAAATCAAGCGAAGGTGGACAATCTATAAAAACATAATCGTAATTAAGTGTAATTGCAGAAATAGCGTCCCTTAATCGTCTTTCTCTGTGTGGCAAGTTGACAAGCTCTATGCCCGCACCGCTAAGCTGAATATTCGATGCGATTATATCCACCCTGTAATCTGTGTGGATAACAGCATCTTGTGCATCTGCCTCACCAATTAAAAGCGGGTAAAGGCTTGTTTGCACCGCTGTTTTATTTACACCAAAATTACTTGTAGTATTGCCCTGTGGGTCTAAATCTACAACAAGCACTTTTTTGCCTTGTGCCGCAACGGCCGCCGAAAGGTTAACGGCAGTTGTAGTTTTTCCCACACCACCTTTTTGGTTTGCTATAGCGATAACTTTTCCCACAATATTTCTCCTTTATTTTTGTTCCACGTGGAACACTTCTTTGTTATTCTTATGTAATTATACCATAACAGCGCTGTAATTAAAAGAATAAACATGTAAATTTATTATGAGAAAAATGTTTTTTTATTATTAATTTTAAATAATTATTACATATCTAATTTAAAAGCCCTTTATATGTTCCACGTGGAACATATAAAGGGCTTTTGTTTAGTTTGCCTGTGCTATTTGCAAATTATTAACCTGTCTTTCTATTTCGTCTATCAAGCCTTGTCTAACTTGTTCAATTTTTTCATCTTGAAAAAATTTATCATTATTCGAATATTGATAAGAATTAATTGGTATTCTGATTGTATATTCAACATATTTAGTGTTTTCGTTTGTCTGTACTACGGCAGGTATGCCGTTATCTGTCATAAGTTTAATTGCTCTTTCAATTGTATTAACAAAAATTCTTACATCTCTAACCATCACACGTTGTTTTGGTTTTATATCTCTATCAATTAAAAAATTTACAATTTCTTTTGTTTGTCTTACATTGCATTCTTTATTTATAATTAATTCGATTACTTTTGTTCTTTCGCTCTCGCTTGCAAGTTTTAAAACTGCCCTCGCGTGTTCTTCACTCAAATTTGCATCTTTACAAAGTTGCTCTTGTGCACTTGTAAACGCTAATAATCTCAATTTATTTTTTAATGTTTTTGTGGAAATACCAATCTTTTTTGCCACATCTTCATCAGTTAACTTGCTGTTATTTATAATGTCTCTTATGGCTTTAGCCTCATCGAAATAATCAAGTTTGCATTTTTGAATATTCTCAACAAGGGATATAAATGAAGCTTCAATGTCATCATGATGAGATACTACCGCATTAATTTCTTTAATATTTGCAAGTTTACACGCCTTTAATCGTCTTACTCCTGCAACAACTTCATAATTATCCTCTGCTATTTTTCTCACAATTATTGGATGAATTACACCATTTTGCAAAATGCTTATAGCTAATTTTTTCAGCTCTTCTTCGTTTTCATCACTTCTTATTTTATTTATTGGCAATTGAATTTTATCAACTGACAATAGGACTTCGTTTTTGATTTTATCATTTACTTTTATAATTTGAAGCAATTTGTTTATAATATTCATTTTAACCTCTGAAATAATTGATTTTATAAGTAATAACACAGTTTTGTGCTAACACGTTCCAAAGCCTATATTAAAAAAAGAGTTAATTATTTAATATAAAAAAAGCATATTTACATACGATTTATTTGATATTCCAAATAAATTGTAACATAAATATGCTTAAAAATCCAGATAATTCCATCGACATATATTCTTATGTTTCGACATCTACTGTGTCAATTCAAGGGAGCTTTTGCAATTTTGCCACCATTTCGTGGGTAAACGCTCGCAGTTTGCGATATCTTTTTACACATTATAATAGTTCTTACACTATCATCAGGCAAAATAAATTCATTTATCTTTGGTTTTCTATCTGTTTTAATGCCCAGTTTTTTTAATGCAGGCATAGCACTATCGTATTCTAAGTCGCCGTTTGCGCCTTTCATTGCAATAAAAAGGCCGTTCACTTTTACAAGTGGCACACAATATTCACTTAAAATTCGCAAATCTGCCACTGCCCTTGCTGTTGCAATATCAAATTTTTCTCGCCATTGCTTTCTTGCGGCTTCCTCGGCACGCTCTTTTACAATTTCGACATCGTTTAAACCTAACTCTTTACAGGCAAATTTCAAAAAATCCACTCGTTTTCCGGTAGGTTCCATCAAAGTTAGTTTAACATCTTCTTTAAATAATTTGATAATTATTCCGGGAAAGCCGGCACCTGTTCCGACATCAACCACAGAACCTTTCACTTCCGGCAAATTTGCCATAAGTAAGCTGTCAATAAAGTGCTTGTTTTCAATTCCCTGTGCATCTGTAATTGCTGTTAAGTTTACTTTTTTATTATAATCGACTAATAAATTAGCATATAATTCTAATTTGTCCACTATATTTGCAGCATCTATATTGTATTTTAATGCATTTTCTAAAAAACGTTCTTTATTTATCACATTTTTACCTCTTGAAATGATTGATTTGTGTTATTTTATATAAAAGTTTATTATTGTGTGTTTTCTTTCCTTTTAAGTGTAAGATAAATTGAAAGACATGATATATCAGCCGGGCTGACACCTGGAATTCTTGCGGCTTGTCCAAGGTTTTTTGGCTTAATTTTTGCCAGTTTTTCTCTTGCTTCAAGGCGCAAATTATCTATTGGCTCATAATCAAAATCGTTTGGTATTGCAATTTTCTCATCATTTTGTGCCGCTTTAATTTGTGCTAATTGCCTTTTGATATATCCCTCATATTTTATTTCGGTTTCAATGCAATAAGTCATAAATTCATCTTTTGCTATGCTTAAAATTTCGCTTAGCACATCAGCTTTTTCACTGTTGTTATTGTACTGCTTGCTCATCATTTTGGCAATATCAGTGAATTTCACCTTTGGTCTACGCAATAATTCTGCCGCTGTTTGCCCTGTCGAAGTTGGAACTTCACCGCATTTTTCAAGTATTTCCTTAGCCGCAGACGGTTTTATTACCACTTTTTTTAACAATTCAATAATATATTTTTTTGTTTTGCTTCTGTTTACAAACTGCTCGTATCTAATTTTGCTTGCTAATCCAATATCTTTACCTATTTGTGTCAAGCGTTCGTCGGCATTATCTTGCCTTAAATAAAGTCTATATTCACTGCGGCTGGTCATCATTCTGTATGGGTCTAGTGCACCTTTTGTTACTAAATCATCAATTAAAGTGCCGATATAAGATTCGCTTCGCTTTAAAATTAATGGCTCTTTATTCTGCAAGCTCAATGCCGCATTAACACCGGCAACAAGGCCTTGTGCTGCTGCTTCTTCATAGCCTGATGTCGAACAAAACTGCCCTGCCCCATATAAACCGCTCACGGCTTTTGTCTCCATTGTGGCATAAAGCGCTGTTGGGTCTATACAATCATATTCAATTGCATATGCCGGACGCATGATTTGCACATTTTCAAGCCCAGGAATAGTACGATACATCGCATTTTGTACATCTTCAGGCAAAGAACTGCTCATGCCTTGTAAATACATTTCATTCGTGTCTAATCCACACGGCTCTATGAACAATTGATGTCTTTCTTTGTCGCTGAATCTCACAACTTTGTCCTCAATGCTCGGACAATATCTTGGGCCAATCCCTTCGATATCACCTGAATAAAGTGGACTTCTGTGTAAATTATTAAGTATAACATCATGTGTATTTTTGTTGGTGTATGCAATATGACACACTACCCTATTTCGCATAGGTTTTTTTGTCATGAATGAAAAAAACTGCATATGCTCATCGCCACGTTGCACTTCAAGTTTTGAAAAATCTATGCTGTGCCTGTGCACCCTAGCAGGTGTGCCTGTTTTAAAACGACGAAGCGGAAGGCCAAGCTCTTTCAAATTTTGTGAAAGGTGATTTGCCGCATGTTGTCCGTCAGGGCCACCTAAATAAGAGGCATCACCCACAAAAATACGTCCTGCAAGGTAGGTTCCTGAGGCGATAATAACTTTTTTAGCGTGGTACACCCCATTTAAATTTGTATAAACGCCGCACACAGCTCCGTTTTCTACTAAAATTTGGCAAATTTCCGCCTGTTTTATCTCCAAATTTGGCATTTTCTCCAAAAAGTCCTTGATAAAACCATGGTATTTTCGTCTATCTGTCTGAACACGCAAAGAATGAACAGCAGGACCTTTGCCAAGGTTAAGCATGCGACTTTGCAAATAAGTTGCATCTGCGGCAATGCCCATCACCCCACCAAGGGCGTCAATTTCTCTTACTAAATGCGCTTTTGCCGTGCCCCCAATTGATGGGTTGCACGGCAAATTTGCAATAGCGTCCAGTGATAAAGTAAAGAGCGCAGTTTTTGCGCCAAGTTTCGCTGCGGCATGCGCGGCTTCAATTCCGGCATGTCCTGCACCAATAATAATTACATCATATTTTCCCAGTGTCATTTTATTTTCCTCTCGCCTAATTGAGAATAAATTCATCACCTGTTTTACTTGAGTAAATATCCTGTTGTAAAACAATTGTGTTATCCGCTAAAACATTAAAAATTATTTCGCTATCAACAACCACATTAGAACTTTCTACAAACAAAGTAAGAACACCTTCCTCTTGTGTATAGTTTCCTAAAAATGTGCTCATAAAACTATCTTTGTTTTCGTTATAAATAAAAGTGCCATCTTCGTTTAAATTTAACTGCGGCACAAGTTCATTTGCAACAAATTGCTCTTCACCGCCACTGTGAGAATATCTTCCGGTTTGTGCAACAATGTCTGCTTCTCCAAAAAGCTCATCGGCTGTGTCTGTCAAAACATCGCCAATATCTGCACTTTGAGTTGTTTGGTCGCTTTCCAAAAAAGAGTTATTCGTCGCCATTGTTATGATTATAGCAATATCAAAAATCAACAATATAGCGGCAGAAAAACATGCGAGATAAAGCCAAAAATTCTTTTTAATTTTCATTTAAAAAACTCCCCTCAAAATAAACCGTTGATATATTTACTTTCCTACACAGAACTTAGAAAACACTTCATTTATAATATCCTCTGTTGCATTTTCTCCGGTTAACTCATAAAGTGCGCTTAAAGCTTCATCAATGCACACCCCTGCGGCGTCTAAAGTTATGCCTAAATTTACTATATCCAGTGTTTCATTTAATGCAATTTTTGCGTTTGTCGCACAGCGCAATTGTCTTTCATTAGACATCAAAAGTGCATCTTCATCTATATTATTTAAACCTAAAATGTTTAATATAGCTTTTGTTATATCATTTAAAAAATCTTCATTTTTTGCACTTATAGAAATAATTTGCTTATAATATGGCTTTATATCATCGATATTAAAGATATTATCCAAATCATTTTTATTTATTATAGCAAGTGCAGCCTTGTTTTCACACAGCTTTGCCAAATTGATATCTTCATCATTAATTTTGCATGATGCATCAAAAACACATATTATAAAAGAAGAATTTTCCATCGCTTCACGGCTTCTTCTTATGCCCTCTGCCTCCACAATATCTTGTGTTTGTCTTATGCCGGCAGTATCTGATAAAATCAACCTGACTTCACCTAAATTAATTTCCTGTTCGATAATATCACGTGTTGTTCCGGCAATGGGTGTTACAATTGCGCGTTCAAAACCGCTAAGCATATTCATAATTGTGCTTTTGCCAACATTAGGGCTTCCAACAATTGCAGTTTTTACGCCACGACGTAATATTTTACCTTTATCGTAATTTGTAATAAGCTCATTTAAAATATTTAAATTTTCGCTTACAGTCAAGCTCATAGTATTCATTTCAAGTTCGGGTACATCTTCTTCGGGGTAATCTGAAAAAGCTGCGATATGCCCTGCCAAGGTAATTAAACTTTGCCTTACAGCGTCAATTTTTTTATAAAGCAAGCCTTGCATTAAACCTGTTGCAGCAGCAACACCTTGTTTTGAGCCGGCATTGATTATATCCATAACCGCCTCTGCCTGTGTCAGCGAGATGCGCCCATTTAAAAAAGCACGTTTCGTAAATTCGCCCGGCATGGGTGGCATGGCGCCTGCGTTAAAACACGCACGCAATACAGCTTCGCTTATAATCGTGCCACCATGGCATGAAATTTCGATGACATCTTCGCCTGTGTAAGAGTGCGGCGCACGAAAACACAAAATGATAACTTCATCCAAAATTTTACCATCAGAAATAAAATGCCCAAACATCGCACTATATCCTTTGGCATTTTTCACTTTTTTTGTATTATCAAGTGGCTTAAAAATTTGCGCTACTATATCATATGCATCATCGCCTGAAATGCGTATAACGGCAATGCCGCCAACACCCGAAGGTGTGGCGATTGCAGCTATTGTATTTTTATTACTATTTGCCATTTTTTATGCCTTTAAAAACCTCAACTTCGTTTTTGCCAAATTCACATTTTACATCTCTTTCGTCTCTGTGCAAACTTGCGCAAATGCATTCTTCACTGCCTTTAGCATTAAGTGGCATATAATATCCGCATTGAGTACAACGCAAAAATAAGCCGTCTTTACGTTTAAAATCTTTTGCTAAAAAGCCTGTTGCTTTTGGGCCGTGGCCTATATATGCAAAACTAAATTGTTTTTTTAATGCTTCTTGCTGTGCTTTCACTTGGCTTGTATCTTTATTCCAGTTTTGGTTCATCTGTGTGCTCCTTTATGAATAAATATTCATTATTATTTTATTCTTCTTCAGCTTCTAAATCATCATTTTCAATAACTTCTGACTCATCTTGTGCTTCTTCGGCTTTTAAGGCTTTTAATTCTTCTTCTGTTAACTCGTCGCTTTCATCAATTTCAGGTTTAGCAACTTCTTCATCTTCTGAACGCTCTGTTCTTGCGACAGTGACAATTTTATCATCTTCGCCCAAACGCATTACACGAACACCACTGCCATAACGGCTTTGTGTGTTAATGTCCGAAACATGCATACGGATAATTACACCGTTTATGCTTATCAAAATGATATCGTCTATTAAATCGACAATTTTAAGCGCTGCTACGTGACCTTTTTTGCCATAATTCCTTATACCTTTGCCGCCACGTTTTTGCGTCCTATATTCTTCAATAAGAGTTCTTCTGCCTTTGCCCTCTTCTGTAATTGTAAGCACACTTGCGCCTTCACGCAAAATACCTGCACCGACAACACAATCGTTTTCTCTTAGCCTAATTGCCCTAACACCAATTGATGTTCTGCCAACGCTTCTTGCGCCACGTTCGTCAAATCGAATAGCATAACCCATACGTGTTGCAATTATAATTTCGCTTTCGCCGCTTGTGATGCCTGTATATGCAAGGCCATCACCCTCGTTTAAATTTATCGCTATTATGCCATTTTTTCTTATATTATCATATTTATTCAGTGGTGTTCGTTTAATTATACCCGCTTTTGTAACCATAGTCAAGAAGCGGTTTTCGCTGTCGCCTTTACGCACACGAAGCATTGTAGTAACTTTTTCGCCATCTGTCAAAGGCAGTAAATTTATAATATTTGTGCCTTTTGCTGTGCGGCTTCCCTCGTGGATTTGATAGCCTTTTAGGCGGTAAATTCTGCCAACATCTGTCACAAACATGACATAATCGTGTGTTGAACCGACAAAAAGCTCCTCTACAAAGTCTTCTTCTTTGCGTGTCATCGCAGTTATTCCACGTCCACCACGCTTTTGCGCTGTGTATGTGTCAGAAGTTTGACGTTTGATGTAGCCCGCATGTGTTAATGTGAAAACGCATTCTTCTTCCGGAATAAGGTCTTCAATATCCACTTCGCCAGAAACATGTTCTATATCTGTGCGGCGTTCATCTGCATATTTATTACGTAATACTGTCAATTCTTCTTCGACTATTTTAAATACATTTTCATCACTTGATAAAATTTCTTTCCAATTTGCAATTTTTTTCTCAAGTTCGCCTAATTCATTTTCAATTTTCAAAATTTCAAGACCTGCCAATTGACCTAATTGGAACGCACAAATTGCAGTTGCTTGCACATCATCAAAGCCAAATTTTTCCATAATAGCGGCTTTTGCTTCGCTTCTGCCACCTTTACACGCGCGAATTGTTATGATAATTTCGTCAACGATATCAACTGCACGACGCAGGCCGTCTAAAATATGAGCACGTTCTTCGGCTTTATTTAAATCGAATTGAGTGCGACGGCGAATGACTTCGTTTTGGAATTTAATGTATTTTTCAAGCATTTCTTTAAGGCTTAAAACTTTAGGTACGCCGTTATCTAAAGCAAGCATTATAACGCCAAATGTGTCTTGCAATTGGGTAAATCGATATAGTTGATTTAAAATAACTTGCGGATTAGCGTCTTTTTTAAGTTCGATAACTATACGCATACCCAAACGGTTACTTTCATCATTAAAGTCGCTTATACCTTCGATGCGTTTATCTTTAACAAGGTCTGCTATATTTTCTAAAAGGCGTGTTTTGTTTACCATATATGGAATTTCAGTGACGATAATATGGAAACGGCCATTAGGTTTTTCTTCAATTTCTGCCCTGCCACGAAGCGTAATTTTACCGCGACCTGTTGCATAAGCCGCCCTTATTCCGCTTCTGCCCATGATTGTGCCACCTGTTGGGAAATCAGGGCCTGTGACAAATTCCATAAGGTCTGAAAGTTCACTTTCAGGGTTATGGATAAGGTGAATTGCAGCATCGACAACTTCGCAGATATTATGTGGAGGGATATTTGTCGCCATACCAACAGCAATACCTGTACTGCCGTTTAAAAGTAAATTTGGTAAACGGCTGGGTAAAACCACAGGTTCTTTTTTACTTTCATCGAAGTTAGGTTTCCAGTCGATGGTATTTTTTTCGATATCTGTCATTAAATCGTTAGCGACTTTGCTCATACGTGCTTCTGTGTAACGGTATGCAGCAGGTGGATCGCCGTCGATTGAACCAAAGTTACCTTGGCCGTCTACAAGAGGATAGCGTAAAGAGAAATCTTGTGCCATACGAACCATTGCATCATAAACTGAAGCATCACCATGTGGGTGATAGCTACCTAAAACCGAGCCTACTGTGTCTGCTGATTTTCTATATGGATGGCTTGGGTCGTTTCCTCTTTCGTGCATTGTAAATAAAATGCGCCTATGAACAGGCTTTAAACCGTCACGAACGTCAGGTAAAGCACGTTGTGTTATAACTGACATGGAATAATCGATGAACGATTGTTCCATTTCTTCTTTTAATTCACGTACTATCAGACGTGTGCCTTGTACTTGGTTTTCTGTATTATCGGGCATAATCAACAACCTTTATTTTTAGTGTTTTTATATATTCGCTACTTCTTTTAGGGCTTTGCTTTTTTCATTAGGGCTTTGCCCTAAAACCCACAATTTTTTGAAAAAAATTGAGTAAAACTTTTATAATTATATATTATAATTGTGTCATTTTTTAAATGGCATAAGATTTTAAATAATATTATGCGTTGATGTAGATTTTTGTTTTTAAAATATTAATTATGTTATATTAATAAAAAAAATATATAGTGCAATTAACGAATCTTGCAATTAGAGAATGCTTTTGAATAAAGCTATAGTGTAATTCATGAAATTAAAAATTAAAGCAAAATTATAAACAAGACTAAAGATAGATAAGCAAAATCAAAATCCAGCACCCACTAGCAACATTAGAACAATGTAATCGTGAGCGTATGTCAATCTTGTTGTTAGCGAGCGATTGTGATTGTTCTTTGTTGCGGTTCTTAGAGCACAGCGTTTAGGGGTCCGGGGGAATCGCAACCCCCGGCGGTTTTGCTTCTTTTCCCGCCGAAAAGAAGGGCTTTCCTCGTGGTGGAAGTTTGCGATAGTGTCAACCGACTAAAAAGACGGATTCCTCACTACGCTCGGAATGACAGTGCTCGCCTATGGGAAACGGATTCCTCGCTACGCTCGGAATGACAGTGCTCACCTATGGGGTACGGATTCCTCGCTACGCTCGGAATGACAGCGTTCACCTATGGGGTACGGATTCCTCACTACACTCGGAATGACAGTGCTCACCTATGGGGTACGAATTCCTCACTACGCTCGGAATGACAGGGTAACTTTCCTAAAAAAAAATCCCATCAATCACATTAATAATAACAATCAAATCTCACTGTTCTTTA
>CAYJGV010000032.1:0-23122 GCA_964369715.1 uncultured Bacteroides sp.
AAAGTGAACTTGACGATAGCTTTAAATTTGTTAAAGAAAATGAAGTTTGCAAAATTTTATCTTATAAAGGTAAAGTTTTCGGAATTGAAGTACCAAACTTTGTTACTTTAGAAATTACAAGCACTGAGCCAGGCGTTAAAGGCAACACAGCAACTAATACATTAAAACCTGCAACACTTGAAACAGGTGCTGAGGTTCGTGTACCTTTATTTATCAACGAAGGTGAAGTTATCCGTATTGATACTCGCACAGGCGAGTATATGGACAGAGCTTAAAAAAGACGGACAAGACGTAAAAGTCTTGTCCATATTAGTATAAAATTATTTGGAGGATTTACAAATGGAAAATATGCAATTAACAGAAAAAGTGGCTTATATAAAAGGTTTAATTAATGGTATGGAATTTGAACCAACAACAAATGAAGGCAAAATTATTTTAGCTTTAGTTGAAATAATTGATGATATGGCTTCTAAAGTTGAATTGTTAGACGAAGAAGTAGGCGATTTATTTGAAGAAGTTGATGCTATCAGCGAAGATTTATCTGACGTTGAAGGATATATATTAAACAATAAAGACGAAGATGAAGATGACGTTGATTTTGCAGACGAAGGCCTTTATGAAATAACTTGCCCTGCATGTGGCGAAGTTGTATGTGTTGATGAAGACATGCTTTGTGCTGAAGATTTAGCTTGCCCTAATTGCAAAACAAGCTTTGAAATTGACTTTAGCGACGACTGCGAATGTGGTGATGGTTGCGATTGCGGTGACGGTTGCGATTGCGAAGAAAAAGATAGCGAATAATTCACCATGTGGACACTATGGTGTTTGCGCCAATAAAATCGCCCCAGCGAGGGTATAAATAATCGGAATGAAGTGTAGATTATTTATATTAATATTAATACAAAAAGGCTTTGATGAACTAGTATATTTCATCAAAGCCTTTTTCCTTTTATAATATAATAATATAAAGTAAATAATGGAACTTATATGCTGTAAAATATAAGTTATCAAATTACAAAACTCTTGTTGTTTCTTTAGGTACACCGATTTTAACACAATAATCTATAACTTTACTTCGTTCAATCTCATTTCCCAAAGTGTATTGTAAAACTTTATTTTTAAAAACAATAACTTTGATTTTATCTTTATACAGCATTTCGCAAAACCAATCTTTTCCTATGCTATATGATAATTTTTTGGGAAACTCCAGCTCTTCTGTTTTAAAATTTATTAATGTGCTGTATTTTCCATCTACATCATTTTTAAAAACACTTACATTTTCAATTTCAATCATGTCTAAAATTAAATCATCATTTAAACTTTCTTTAATTAAACTGCCGCTCAACATAATATTCTACTCCTTTGCTTTTAATTGCTCGATAAATTGCTTTGCGCTTCTTGGGCTTCTACCATGGCCTCTAATGGCAAAAGCTTCGGCTTTTTTTATCAGCTCATCTTGTGGGATACCTAGCTCATAAAGCTGTGCAAAACGGTTCACTATTAATATATATGCATCTCTGTCAGGTTTAGAATAGTTTATTGAAAGACCAAAACGAGCAGATAAGCTCATAAGTTCTTGTAATGTTTCGCTTACGTGTACATCATCGCCATTTCTTGCAGAAAAAGTCTCCTTAACCAAATGACGTCTGTTAGATGTTGCATAAACTGCCAAGTTTTTGCCTTTTGCACTAACACTTCCTTCTAGAATTGCCTTAAGTGCTGCAAAATTATCATCATCGGATGTAAAACTTAAATCATCGATAAATAGTATGAATTTTAATGGATTATCACTTAAACTATCTAAAATATCGGGTATTTGAAACAATTGATGTTTTTTTACTTCAATTAATCTTAAACCTCTGTTAAACAATTCATTTGCCACTGCTTTTATTGTACTGCTTTTGCCTGTGCCTGCATCACCGTATAAAAGCACATTTGCAGAAGTTTTACCCTCTAAAAGTGCAACAGTATTTTCAAAAACTTTTTGACGTTCGTTTTCATAGCTAAACATATTGTCTATTTGCTGTGTATCAGGATGTTTAACAGGCATAATTTTTTTGTCTTTAACAGTAAACACGTGATATTTTGCATAAACACCATAGCCGTGTATAGGTAAATTAATAATATGGTCGGTGTATATTTTGGTGAAATCATGATAATTTATTTCATATTTTGGTAAATCTATAGAAGTATTGAAATCTTGTTGTAAATAGAGTTCTAATTGTGAAAGTTCTTGTAATATCAACAATTCACGGTTTAAAGAACTTTGTATATTTGTATGAACTTTACCTTTACATGAAAGTTTAATATAAATATTTTCATTTTCCAAAACTTTTTTTAATATATAATCACTTAAATTATCAGTGCTTTTTGAATACAAAAGAGAAACAAATTCACAGTATTTTTTAATATATTCATCTTCCTTAGGTGACATGTAAATTAATTCTTGCAAAGTTTTAATTAATTTGTTGTTTAATAAATCCCTAAAAATTACTAAGCTGTTTAATTTTATATATAATTCGTACATTAAGATCAATCCTTTATTTTATTATAAAATAAGTATACACCTTTTTAACATCAAAGTGCAATATATTGCTTGTGGAAAATTGAATTTAGTGGTAAAATATAATATATTGGGCACAAAGAGGGGAGAATTTATGCTAACACTTGATAAAATATATCATGCGGCATTTGTCTTAAAAAGCGTCGCAAGAAAAACAGATATGATTGCCGCACCAAATTTATATAAAGATGGTAATTTGTTTTTGAAAACTGAAAATTTACAAGTTACAGGTAGCTTTAAATTGCGTGGGGCTTATTATAAAATGAGCTGTTTATCACAGGAAGAAAAAGAAAAAGGTGTAATTGCCAGCAGTGCGGGTAACCATGCACAAGGTGTTGCACTTGCTGCAGAAAAAAACGGAATTAAAAGCATTATTTGTATGCCGGACGGAGCACCGATAAGCAAAGTGGAAGCAACAAAAGCATATGGTGCAAAAGTTTGCCTTGTTAAAGGCGCATATGATGATGCTTATGCCTATGCAAAAAAATTGCAAGAGGAAAAAGGATATACATTTTTACATCCTTTTGATGACGTTGATGTTATAGCAGGACAAGGTACAATTGGCCTTGAAATGCTTGAACAAATGCCGAGTGTCGATGTTGTTTTAGTACCTGTTGGCGGCGGTGGTTTAATTAGCGGTGTAGCATATGCCATTAAAAAGCTTCGTCCTGAATGCAAAGTTTATGGTGTACAAGCACAAGGTGCAGCAAGTATGGCAAATTCGGTTGATAATAACGAGCTTATCACACTTGATGGGGTATCAACTTTTGCAGATGGAATTGCTGTTAAACGTCCGGGAGATTTAACATATAAGCTTGTAAATAAATATGTAGATGGAATAATTACAGTTACTGATGACGAAGTTGCTGCAGCTGTTTTGGCGCTTATGGAAAAACAAAAATTAGTGTCAGAAGGTGCAGGTGCAGTTGCGGTTGCCGCTGCAATGTACGGTAAATTAGACTTAAAAGACAAAAATACAATTTGCCTTGTAAGTGGCGGAAATATTGATGTTAATATATTAAGTCGTGTTATAACCCGTGGTCTTGTTATGAGCGGAAGAAGCGCTATTTTAACAATAGCCCTTGAAGATAAACCCGGACAATTGCTAGGCGTGAGTGAAATAATAAGCAAATGCGGCGGCAATGTTGTCAGTGTACATCATAATCAAAGTGACACTAATATGGCGATAACAAGCTGTTACTTACGTGTTGGAATGGAAACAAGAGACCACGAACAAATAAATGAAATTAAAACAGCATTAACAATTGCAGGGTTTAAACTTATGACAAACCCAATATTCGAGGTGTAATCTTGGCGAGTAATTTGATAATTGAATTAAAAAGTTTTAAATATTTTAAAGAATCTAATGTATATTCGGCGGAATTTAATGGGTTTAGATATAAAATATTAAAAGAAAAAATAACGATTGAATCTGAAGAGAACAGCGAAGATGAAAAACAAGAAAAAACAATTATAAAAGCCGCTGTTTGGCCATGCCCTTACAGCATGGATAAAACCGACAGTGACCTTATAAAATGTGAACACTTTGAATTTACAAAAGCAGGCCTTGACATGGCGGCACAATGGATTAAAGTACAATATGAAAACGATGTTGAATACTGGAATAAATTTAATACAGGCAGAATATTTTGAGGTGAAAAATGAAAAAAATTAGAAAAAAGCGCTATGGTTTGCCTGATACATTAAGAGGTCTTGCACTTTTAAATATGATAGCTTATCATTTTGTTTGGAATTTAAACTATTTTTTTAATTTAAATTGGGAGCTACAACAAAATAACGCTTTATATATCTGGCAACAATGCATTTGTTGGACATTTATATTTGTTTCGGGGTTAAGTTTTTCTTTTGCGAAAAAACCACTTAAAAATGGAATTATTGTTTTTGTTTGTGGCGCAATAATATCTGCGGTAACTATGTATTTTATGCCAGAAGTAAGGATTTTATTTGGTATTTTAACTTTGATAGGCAGTTGTATAATTATACTTAGTTTATTACAAAGATTGCTTAAAAAAATACCGGGAATTATCGGGTTTTTAATAAGTGCGTCATTGTTTTTTGTAACAAGAAATGTTAACAAGGGCTCGCTTGGTTTTGAAGATATTATTATAAGTGAGCTGCCAGGTGAATGGTATGCGAATTTGTTTACAACTTATATTGGTTTTACTGAAAATGGCTTTATGTCGACAGATTATTTTTCATTAATTCCATGGATATTCTTATTTTTATGTGGATATTATGTTTATAATATTTTGCTTAAATATAATTTATTGGATAAAATTTTGAAATTCAAAATTGGTCCACTTGCAGCAATTGGGCAAAAAACACTTATTGTTTATATGATACACCAACCAATATTATACGGTATAATTATTTTAATGTCCTTATTTAGTAAATTGATGTATGTAGGTTGATTTTATGTAATATTTACATAAATATGCTAAATTTTGATAAAATATACAAAAAATTTAAGGTTTAATTTACGTTCCCTTTGAGAATACTATTTTTACAGTAAAGTATTTTCAAAGGGGATTTTTATGCTAAAAACTATAAAATGGTTCTGTTTTGTTGTTTCAGGTTTTATACTATCAATTTTTGTATTTGCTATTTACATTTCAAGTCTTTTACCTGATACATTTCTTGTAGAAGAGGGAAGCGAGTTAAGTGTTGCAGGACTACCGTTTGTTGTGCCTAAAATAAAATTTGGACAAGATACACCTGTAAGTTTAACTGTGGGAAATTCGTATAATTTAGATTTAACAATAGCTGGGATAATTCCCGTAAAAACTGTTAGGGCAGAAGTTGTTACAAGTAGAGTTGTGCAAATTTGCGGAACGCCGTTTGGAATAAAAATGTTTGCCAATGGCGCAATGGTTGTAGGTTATAGTGATATTTACACAGATGATGGATATAAAAATCCAGCAAAAACAGCAGGGTTACAAATGGGTGATATTATACAATCTATAGGTGGATATGAAACTAAAACGAATGAAGATGTTGCCAATGCATTGCAAAATGTAAAAGGTACAACTATAGAAGTAATATTTGTGCGTAATGATGAAACAATGCGAACAAATATCACAGCAGTTTTAGATAATTCAACAAAAACATGGCGCACAGGAATGTGGGTTAGGGATTCCTCTGCTGGAATGGGTACTATGACATATATCGACCCATCTAATTCATATTTTGGCGGTTTAGGACATTCAATTCATGATGTGGACACAGGGCAAACGATATCGCTTTTAAAAGGTGAAATTGTTGAGGTAGAAATTATTGGTGCCACAGCAGGTACAATTGGAAGCCCGGGCGAATTGCAAGGTAGATTTACAAGTAATATTGCAGTTGGACAAATAACACTTAATGGTGAAACAGGTGTTTACGGTGAAGTTAATTCTTATATAAGCGGGCTTGAAACTGAAGTAGCGCTGTCACAAGAAGTGGAAATTGGCGATGCATATATTTATACAACAGTTGATGATACAGGCCCTGCAATGTATACAGTAAATATTGAAAAAATTGCCTTAAATGGGCAAGACCCAAACAGAAATATGGTGATTGAAGTTACAGACCCAAGATTGCTAGCAAAAACAGGTGGAATTGTACAAGGAATGAGCGGAAGCCCTATAGTACAAAACGGGAAATTTATAGGCGCTGTCACGCATGTGCTAGTTAATGACCCAACAAGAGGTTATGCAATTTTTGCCGAGAACATGCTTGAAACTTCTGATAATGAGGCATATAATAATGCGCTTATATATAATGAAGCAGCATAAAAATTATTAATTTAAAAAAGCAATTTTAAATATAAATATTTTTATTTTAAGCAAAGCGAATGGGCAATGATGTGTGAAGATATTTATTTATTAATAAAGCACTATGCATTAAAATATATTAGAAACAAAAAATGGCTGTGACAAATTTAACTGTCACAGCCATTTTTAAATTTAAATAGATATTTTATCAATTAGTTCAAGTTCTTGTGTTGAGAAATCTGTATTTTCGATGCATTTTATATTATCAAGCACTTGTGACGCTTTTGATGCACCGATTAAAACTGTTGTGATTTTATCATCTTTTAAAACCCAACTAAGTGCCATTTGTGCAAGGCTTTGTCCACGATTTTGTGCAATCTCATTTAGTTTTCGCACTTTATCAATATTGCTATCAACAGTGGATTCATTTAAAAATCTTCCGCTTGCTTTTGCTCTGCTATCATCGGGAATACCGTTTAAATATCTGTCTGTCAAAAGGCCTTGGGCAAGTGGGCTGAATGCCATGATTCCACAGCCATTTTTTACTGCAAAATCAGGTAATTTGTCATCTTCTATATGGCGGTCAAATATTGAATATCTAACTTGATTTATCACGAATGGGCATTTAAGTTCACGTAAAATGTCCATAGCACGTTCAGTAGTTTTTGTGTCATAATTTGAAATGCCGGCATATATTGCTTTGCCACTTTTTACTGCTTGGTCAAGCGCTAACATGCTTTCTTCAAGTGGTGTGTTTGGGTCCATTCTATGGTGATAAAATATATCTACATAATCAATACCAAGACGTTTGAGGCTTTGATCAAGGCTTGCAAGCAAATATTTTCTGCTGCCCCAATCTCCGTAAGGGCCCTCCCACATGGTGTAACCTGCTTTAGTGCTTATTATCATTTCATCACGATATGCACCCATTTCTTCATGTAATATTTTTCCGAAATTTTGCTCTGCGCTTCCGGGAAGGGGACCATAATTGTTTGCGATATCAAAATGAGTTATGCCATTATCAAATGCAGTAAAACAAATGTCTTTCATGTTTTCATAATTGTCATTTGTTCCAAAATTGTGCCAAAGACCTAATGATACTTTAGGCAAAAACAATCCACTTTTGCCGCTTCTGTTGTATTGCATATTTGAATATCTTTTTTCATTTGCACTATACATCGAATACCCTCCAAATTATTATTGTAATTATATATTAAATATGCTATCATAATATTGAAGTTATGTCAAAAAAATATACATAAATTTTTATGATTTAATAATAACATTGTGCAAAACGCAGAAACAAGTGTATTTTATACAAATACACTTGTTTTTTTGTGGGACACATGATAATATAATAAAAACAAAATCAAAAAATATTGCGCCGATAAAATTACGGCAGAACGGAGCATTTATGAAAAAACGATTCTTGCTTGTCGAGCTAAGTGTTTTGCCTGAAGTTTTTTTGAAAGTTCTTGAGGCAAAAAAAATGCTTACTGATGGAAGTGCAAAAAATGTTTCACAAGCAACAAAAAAAGTAGAAATTTCAAGAAGTGCATTTTATAAATATAAAGACAGTATTTTTGATGTTGAAAATTCTTCGGATGTTCATACTGTTAATGTAGTTTTAAAAGATGAGACGGGCTCGTTGCAAGCATTACTTGCAACAATCTCCGGTGCAGGCGCATCTATAGTTACAATAAATCAATCTACACCAATAAATGGTGCGGCAAATGTAGCGGTAAGTATGCGCACAGAGGGAATGCAAATAGATTTAAAAGAATTGGTCGATTTACTATCAATACAAAATGATGTAATAGAAGTACGCCTTGCGGGGTAGTAAAAATAGGAGTTGAATTAATGGCAAAAGTAGCAATTTTAGGTTTTGGCACTGTTGGCAGTGGCGTTTTAGAGGTTTTGAATTTAAACAGTGCAAGCGTAAGCAAAAGAGCAGGGCAAGAAATAAGTGTAAAATATATTTGTGATATTAGGGATTTCAGTGATCATCCCAATGCAAATTTATTTGTAAATAATATTGATGTTATCTTAAACGACGATGAAGTAAGTGTTGTAGTTGAAACAATAGGTGGAATTAACCCGGCATACTTATTTGTGAAACAAAGTCTTGAAAGCAAAAGGCATGTTATAACTTCAAATAAAGAGCTTGTAGCAACACATGGTGCAGAGCTTTTAAGAATAGCAAATGAAAATGAAGTTTGCTTTTTATTCGAAGCGAGTGTTGGCGGTGGCACACCTATTATTACACCGTTACATCAATGCTTAGCGGCAAATGTTGTCAGTGAAATTAGGGGCATTGTTAATGGCACAACTAATTTTATGTTAAGTAAAATGTCAGATGAAAATTTATCTTTTGAGCAAGCATTAAGTATTGCGCAAGATTTAGGCTTTGCAGAAACAATTGACCCTTCAGCAGACGTTGACGGTTATGACGCACAAAGAAAAATTGCAATTTTATCAAGTATAATTACAGGAACAAAGGTATTTGTTGAAAATATACCAACAAAAGGCATAAGAGACATTAGTGTTTTTGATATGAGTACAGCAAAAAAACATGGATATGCCGTTAAATTAATTGCATGGGCTAAAAGAGATGAAAAAGGACAAATTTGCTGTGGAGTTGAACCCTGTGTTCTTGAAAACAGCAATCAACTTTCAAATGTTAACGATGTTTATAATGCAGTTTTAATTAAAGCAGATATGCTTGGCGATGTGCTGTTTTATGGCAAAGGTGCAGGTAAGTTGCCCACTGCAAGCGCTGTTGTTGCTGATGTCATCGACGCTGTTAAAATTGGAAATGAAATTCACTCAAGCCTATTTTGGCAAGATAGCACACCTTTAGAAGGCAAGTTTAAGGATGAAAATGAATATAAATTCTTTATAAGAGCAAATTGCAGTGATGAAGATAAATTAAATAGTATTTTTGATATAGAAAAAATACTTGAAAAAACAAATGATGAAATAATATTTGTGACAAATCCATTACATAGCGCAAAATTAAATGAATTAATTGCGAGTGCAACAAGAGAAAACATTGAAATTAAAAATGCAATGAAAATTTTAAAATAAAATTATTAATTTTATAATGTTATAAATGAGGGGTATATGATTAAAATAAATGTTCCCGCAACAAGTGCTAACTTGGGTTCAGGTTTTGATGCTTGCGGCATGGCGTTAAATTTATACAATACAGTGTGCATTGAAGAAAGTGACACAGTTGATATAAGCACAACAGATGGTAGCAAAGTGCCAACAACTGAAAAAAATATGATTTATAGCAGTGTAAAAACTGTGTTTGATATTTATGGCAAAAAGTTAAACGGTTTAAAAATTGTGCAAACAAATGGTATACCTATCGCAAGGGGCTTAGGCTCTAGCAGTGCATGTATTGTGGCAGGTTTGCTTGGTGCTAATGTAATGCTTGGCAGCCCCATGACAAGACAAGAAATTTTAACACTAGCAACAAAAATTGAAGGACACCCCGATAATGTCGCACCGGCACTTTTAGGTGGGTTTGTCGTTTCAGCATATGATGAAGGCAATGTTTATTCGCTTAAAAAAGCTGTTTTGCCATCTTTACAATTTTTTGCACTCATTCCAAATTTCAAGCTTTTAACCGAAAAAGCAAGGGCGGTTTTGCCTAAAAGTGTATCACACAAAGATGCAATTTACAATTTATCTCGTGCAGCGCTTTTGGCAACTGCTTTTTGTGAGGAAAGATATGATTTTTTAGAAGTTGCAACAAAAGATTCATTGCATCATCAATATCGCTTGCCTTTAATTGAAGGCGGAGACAAAATTTTTTCATTGGCGAGAGAATTTGGCGCGCCTGCTGTTTTTATTAGCGGAGCAGGCCCAACAATTTTATGTGCATTGCCTAATGGGGCAGATAAATTTTACGAAAACATGAGCAATGCATTAAAAGAAGATAAAACTCTAAATGCTTTTTCTATGCATAAACTTAACGCTGATAATATTGGCGCAGTTATAGAAGAGCAATGATAATATAGAGGGGTAAGGAGAAGAATTATGGCATTAATAGTACAAAAATTCGGCGGTACATCAGTGGCAAATCGTGAGCGCTTATTTAATGTTGCAAGCGTCATTAAAAAAACAAGAGATGCCGGCAACGATGTTGTCGTTGTTGTTTCTGCACAAGGCGACACAACAGACGTTTTAATTGAAAAAGCAGCAGAAATTACAAAAAATCCGTCACAACGTGAAATGGATATGCTTTTATCTACCGGTGAACAAATTACAATTTCACTTTTGGCAATGGCATTGGCAGAACTTGATTGTCCTGCAATAAGTTTAACGGGGTGGCAAGCAGGCTTTAAAACAAATTCATCTTATACAAGGTCACGCATTAAAAAATTAGAGGCACACAGAATTGAAACAGAACTTAGCAAAAAGCGTGTTGTAATTGTGGCAGGTTTCCAAGGCATAAACAGACATGATGATATTACAACATTAGGCCGTGGTGGCTCGGATACAAGTGCAGTGGCAATTGCCGCACAATTAAAGGCGGACTTATGCCAAATTTATACGGACGTAGATGGCGTTTACACTGCAGACCCACGTTATATTAAAAATGCAAAAAAACTAGATGAAATTACTTTTGATGAAATGCTTGAACTTGCAAGCCTTGGCGCACAAGTTTTAAACAACAGAAGTGTTGAACTTGCAAAAAAATATGCTGTTAATTTAGAGGTTCTTTCTTCACTTACAAAAGAACCCGGAACAATTGTTAAGGAGGTTACATCCGTGGAAGGAATGTTAATAAAAGGTGTTGCAAAAGATACAAATGTGGCGGTTATTTCAATTTTAGAGGTTCCGGATGTACCCGGTATGTCGTTTAAAGTGTTTAGCTTAATGGCTCAGCACAAAATAAATGTAGATATTATTTTACAATCTTCAGGTAGAGACGGAAATAAAGATTTAATTTTTACAGTTCCTTTAGATGATGCTGAAGTAGCACAAAAAACTTTAACAGAAAATCTTGCTCGTTTTGGCGGCACAGAAGTTTTGGTAGATACAGATGTTGCTAAAGTATCTGTTGTAGGTGCAGGAATGCAAAGCCATCCGGGTGTTGCTTCAACAATGTTCGAAAGCTTATCTGAGGCTAATATTAATATAAGAATGATTTCTACAAGCGAAATTAAAATATCTGTATTAATTGCTAAAGATGAAGCTCAAAGAGCAGTTAAAGTAATACATGATGCTTTTATGGATTAAAATTTAACTAGTAAAAACCTCTTAATTTTGTGGTGAAACACCAATTATTAAGAGGTTTTTATTATAATAAAATATAAATAATGGGTGCTAACCATATTTGTCATTTCGAGGTGAAGCCGAGAAATCCGTTCTTTTTAAAGCGCGCTATAATTGCGATTCTTCGTCGTACCACCTCAGAATGGCATGTTTGATACGGTTATGGCAAATATAAATTATAAATTTTTATTTGATTTAGTGATAACTAATATAAAATTTAAAAATATTTCTATACACTTTATCAATTTACTTGACTAAAGTAAAAATATAGTGTATTATAATAAGCGTAACTATGTTATAATATAATGGATATTATAATTTATTACAATAATTATATTTTTTAGAAAGAGTAAACACTTTCTAAGTAATTTTATATTAAGGGGCGAAAAATGAGTTTTTTAAATTATGAGAATTTAGTGATAAATTCACAAACAAAACCTGAATTAACAAAAAGTGCATTGCAAAGCTTGTTTGTTTTAAATGGTTATAAAAGATATGAAATGAGCAGTTTTGAGAACTATGAACTTTACCACGAACACAGGGCTTTTTTAAAAAGCTCTGGAATAATTACGTTTAACGATGCACACGGGCGATTAAAAGCATTGAAGCCTGATGTAACAATGAGTATAATTAAGCATACAGCCGATGGCGAAAAACAAAGCAAATTATATTATATAGAAAATGTGTTTCGCACAGCGGGAAGCAGTGGTGATATTCGAGAAATAAGCCAAATGGGTGTAGAATATATCGGCGGTGATGATTTATATGCCGAAGTTGAAATTATCGATTTAGCTATAAAAAGTTTAAATTCTGTTAGTGAAGAATTTATTTTGACAATAAGCCATGCAGGTTTTGTTACAAGTTTTATTGATAGTTTAAATATTGAAAACACATTAAAAGAGAATATTTTAATTGCAATAAGTGAAAAAAACACACATACGCTTTTGCAAATTTCACAAGAAAATAATTTTGAAAAACAGCAAAAAGATGCATTGATTGCACTTGCAAGTGTTTTTGGAGATTTTAATAATGTCCTCGCTGAAATTAAACAATATATTTGCACAAATGAAATGCAAAATGCATATAATTCACTTTTGCAATTAAAAGATAGTTTAAATGTTATAGGTGCAAATGATAAAATAAGATTGGATTTTTCCGCTTTAAGTGCACAAGATGCAAAATATTATAATGGAATTATTTTGCAAGGTTTTATAAAAGGTTTGCCAAGGGCAGTTTTAACAGGTGGAAGATATGACAATTTAATGCGCTTTTTCGGTAAAAAACAAAATGCTATAGGCTTTGCATTTATTTTAAGCGAAATTGAAAGATCCGGTGAGAATGAAAATAAATTTGATTTTGATATTGCATTAATTTACAATGAAGAGTGTAAGCCAAATACAGTTTTAACTGCACTTCATAAACTTCAAAATGAGGGTAAAACAGTACACGCAATAAGCAACAGTAAATTACCGCTTGCTTTTTCTGCACAATTTAAATATATATTAAGTGAAACAGGGGAGTTGAATTTATGTTGACGATTGCACTGCCAAAAGGTAGGCTTGGTGATAAAGTTTATGATATGTTTGCATCAATTGGATATGAATGTGTTGAAATTAAACAAGATAACAGAAAACTTGTGTTTGAAAACAATGAAAAAGGTGTTCGTTACATTTTAGTAAAACCAAGTGATGTAGCAATTTATGTTGAGCATGGTGCGGCAGATTTAGGCGTTGTTGGTAAGGACACTCTTTTAGAAACACAGCCCGATGTTTTTGAACTGTTGGACTTAGGCTTTGGTAAATGTAAACTTGCAGTTGCCGCAAAAAACAATTGGCAAGAAAATTTAAGTGTACCGCTTAAAGTAGCTACAAAATATCCTAATGTTGCACAAAAATATTATGGATCAAAAAGTAGGAATATTGAAATTATTAAATTAAATGGAAGTATTGAGCTTGCGCCAATCTTAGGTTTAAGCGATGTTATTGTAGATATTGTAGAAACAGGTAAAACTTTGCAAGAAAATAATTTAAGTGTTTTTGAAGATATTGAAAACAGTAGCGCAAGGCTTATCGCAAATAAGGCGGCATATCCATTTTTTGCAACGCAAATTGATGAAATATGCAAAGAACTTTCACAAAAAAGCAAGTGATGAGGTTAACATATGATTAAAATTTACAATTGTAACGATATACCATTAGAGGAAATTTTGCAACGTGGACAAGATGATATAAATGATCAAATAGAAAAGGCTGCTGCTGAAATATTAAACGATGTTAAAACACAAGGTGACGATGCAGTTTTACGATATACAGAAAAATTTGATGGTGTAAAGCTAAACACCTTGCGTGTCAGTGAAGATGAAATTGAAGCGGCATATAACAGCCAAGATAAAGATTTTATAACAGCGCTTGAAAAAGCGGCAGAAAATATTTATAATTTTCACAATAAGCAAATAAGGCAAAGTTTTATAACAAGTGAAGACAATGGGGTTATTTTAGGGCAAAAAATTACGCCAATAGAAAAAGCAGGCCTTTATGTTCCGGGTGGCACTGCAAGTTATCCTTCAAGTGTGTTGATGAATGCAATACCGGCAAAAATTGCAGGAGTAAGTGAAATTATCATGGTTACACCGCCTGCGAAAGATGGCAATATTGCACCAATTATTTTAGCGGCGGCTAAAGTTGCGGGAGTTACCTCCATTTATAAAATAGGTGGAGTTCAAGCAGTTGGCGCACTTGCATATGGTACACAAACAGTGCCTAAGGTTGATAAAATTGTCGGCCCCGGCAATGCGTATGTTGCGGCAGCAAAACGTAGAGTTTACGGAATAGTTGACATTGACATGATTGCAGGCCCTAGTGAAATTTTGGTAATTGCAGATAAAACTGCAAATGCGGCATATATTGCCGCGGACATGCTAAGCCAAGCAGAACATGACAAATTGGCAAGCTCTGTTTTAATTTGCGATTGTGCTAAACTTGCAAAAGAAGTTAGCAACGAGCTTGAAAAACAAATACCTCTTTTGCCAAGGCATGAGATTGCAAGGGCATCTATAGATGATTTTGGTAAAATCATCATAGCGGAAAATTTACGTGAAGGCGTTAAAATAGCAAATGAGATTGCACCGGAACATCTTGAGATATGCACAGATAACCCATTTGAAATGCTTAATGAAATTAAAAATGCGGGAAGTATTTTCTTAGGTAAAAATGTGCCTGAAGCTGTAGGCGATTATTTCGCAGGGCCTAATCATACTTTGCCCACAAGCGGTACAGCAAGGTTTTCTTCACCCTTATCGGTAGATGATTTCATTAAAAAATCCGGATTTATATATTATACTAATGAAGCACTTGCAAACGCAAAAGATTATATTATAAATATCGCTGAAAAAGAGGGCTTGCATGCACATGCACAATCAGTTGCAATTCGTTTTGGCGAAGATGTAAAAGATATAGCACAGCGAAAAAAGGAATTAAAAGGGGAATAATCATGAGCCGATTTTGGGCAAAAAAACTTTCGGATTTAGTGCCGTACACTCCTGGCGAACAGCCAAAAAGCACAGGCGAACTTATAAAATTAAACACAAATGAAAGCCCTTTTCCTCCATCAAAAAAAGTGAATGAAGCAATTTTATCTAATAATGAAATTGATAATTTACGCCTTTATCCCGACCCTACATGCGCTAATTTGATAAATGTTTTGTCAAATCATTATAATGTTTCTCAAAGTAATATTACTGTCGGAAATGGCTCTGATGAACTTTTAGCTTTTGCTTTTTCTGCTTTTTGTGAAAGCGGCGCTGCATTTGCCGATATAACATATGGGTTTTATCCTGTATTTGCCGATTTGTATAATGTTAAAAAAAATATAGTGCCTTTAAAAAATGATTTCACAATTGATGTTAATGATTACGAAAATATTGATGCTACACTTTTTATAGCAAACCCAAACGCACCTACAGGCCTTGTTTTGTCTCTTGATAAAATTGAAATTTTACTTAAACAAAACAATAATCGTCTTGTAATTATAGACGAAGCCTATGTGGATTTTGGTGCAGATAGTGCAATAAGCCTAATTGATAAATATGATAATTTGCTGATAATAGGTACTTTTTCAAAAAGTAGAAGCCTTGCCGGTGCAAGAATCGGTTATGCCGTTGCATGTAAAGACATTATAAAAGATTTAAACACGATAAAATTTAGTTTTAACCCATATAATTTGAACAGATTAAGCTTGCTTTGTGGTGCGGCATCTGTTTTGGATAATGATTATTTTACAAATTGTTGCAATGAAATAATTGATATAAGGGAAAAAATCAAAGAAGAATTTATCGCCCTAGACTTTAAAGTCACTGATAGCAAGGCTAATTTTTTATTTGTGAGTCCACCAAGCGGTAAAGATAATTTTAATGCAGAAAAATACTTTGTTGCACTAAGAGAAAAAAACATTGTAGTACGTTATTTTAATATACCTCGCATAAATAATTATGTGCGCATTACTATTGGAACAAAAGAACAAATGGAAAAATTAATTAAGGCCACAAAAGATATAATTAATGTATGATTTTTACAATAAAAATAATATAATAATTGGAGTTATAAAATGAGAATATCTGAAATTAATCGTAAAACCTCAGAAACAAATATCGAATTATCATTAAATTTAGATGGCACCGGCAAATATGACATAGATACAAAATGTGGCTTTTTAGACCATATGCTTGAACTTTTTGCACGTCATGGAAGGTTTGATTTAAATATAAAATGTGTTGGTGATGTGCATGTTGATGACCACCATACAGTAGAAGATATTGCCATTTGCCTTGGAAAAGCCTTTGACGAAGCCCTTGCAGACAAAAAAGGCATAGCTCGATATGGTAATTTTACTTTGCCAATGGACGAAGCCTTGCTTTTGGCGGCTGTTGATATAAGTGGCAGAGCAGCTTTAGGGTATGCTTTGGAAATACCCTCTCAAAAAATAGGAACATTTGATACAGAACTTGTCAAAGAATTTATGTTTGCATTAAGCAGAAGCTTAGGCGCTTCAATTCACCTTAGAACTTTAACAGGTGAAAACAGTCATCATATAGTTGAGGGCGCATTTAAAGCTTTGGCACGTGCTTTAGCACAAGCAGTTAAAATAGATGAAAAATACAAAGATGAAATACCATCTACAAAAGGAATAATATAATGAACAAAATTGCTATAGTAGAATATGGCGTAGGAAATGTTTTCAGCCTTTCTTCTTCACTTAAATATTTGGGTATACACGCAAATATTACAAATAAAAAAGAAGATATTGAAGAAGCAACACATATTTTTTTGCCGGGTGTAGGCGCATTTGGTGACGCTATGGAAAAATTGAACAATACAGGGCTTGTGCCTGTGTTAAGCGATGCTATAAAAAATGGCAAACCGTTAATGGGTATTTGTTTAGGTATGCAATTACTGTTTGAAAGCAGTAATGAATATGGTGAGCATACAGGCCTTGGCTATTTAAAGGGGAATGTAAGTGATATTAAAACAGACATGAGTGCAAATGGTTTTTCCTACAAAGTGCCCCATATGGGTTGGAATAATTTGATTTACAAAAATAGCGATAATGCGTTATTAAAGTATATTAACGAAAATGATAGCGTTTATTTTGTACACTCTTTTTATGCAAAAAACTGTGATAAATCATTAATTGCTACTTCAGAATATGGCATAGAAGTTCCGGCAATTGTTGCGAATGAAAATGTTTACGGCTGTCAATTTCACCCTGAAAAAAGTGGAAAAGTTGGTTTAAATATTTTAAAAGCTTTTATTGAATTATAAAATACAAAAATATCTGAAACGGAGATTAATATGATAATTTTCCCGGCTATAGATTTAAAAGATAAAAAAGTTGTGCGCTTAACCCAAGGTGATTACAACAAAGTTGATGTCTATAACGATAATCCGTGTGAAGTTGCACTCTCGTTTGAAAAACAAGGTGCAACACATTTGCATGTTGTCGATTTAGACGGCGCGAAAGATGGTGCGCTTTCTAATTATGAAGCGGTAAAACAAATATGTGAAAACACAAATATGTTTGTTGAAATTGGCGGTGGAATTAGGGACGAAAACAGGGTTGAAAAATATATCAATTTAGGTGTAGGTCGTGTTATATTAGGAACAGCTGCACTGAAAGACCCTAAATTTTTAAATGCAATGGTGAAAAAATACAAAGACAAAATTGCGGTTGGCGTAGATGCAAAAGACGGCTATGTTGCAACAGAGGGCTGGCTTGATGTAAGCGACAAGGACAGTGTAGAATTTTGCAAACACTTACAAAAAATAGGCGTACAAAGCATTATATATACAGATATTTCTAAAGATGGCGCAATGCAGGGCATCAATGAAGAAATATATAAAACTTTAAATGAGATAAATGGCTTAAAAATAACTGCCAGTGGTGGTGTTTCCACTTTACAAGATATTGAAAACTTGTGTAAAATCGGTGTTCACAGTGCAATTGTAGGAAAAGCAATTTATATTGGTGCACTAAATTTAAAAGAAGTTTTGCAATGTGCCAATGAAAATTCAAACGACAAAAAAGGTGATAAACAATGATAGCAAAACGAATTATACCATGCCTTGATATAAGGGACGGCGTTGTTGTAAAAGGCGTGAATTTTAAAGGCGTTAAAAATGTAAGTGACCCTGTTGAACTTGCAAGAAGATATAATGACGAAGGCGCTGATGAACTTGTTTTTTACGATATAACAGCAAGTTTTGAAGGTAGGGCACTTTTTACAGATGTGCTTAAAAAAATAGCATCTGAAATATTTATACCGCTTACTGTGGGTGGCGCAATTAACACTGTTGATGATTTTGACAGGGTTTTAAACGCCGGTGCAGATAAAGTAAGCGTTAATTCAGGCGCAATTAAAAACCCGAATTTAATTAATGATGCTGCAAAAAAATATGGGGACCAATGTGTTGTGCTATCGATGGATGTAGCAAGAGTAGATGGAAAATATCATGTTTTTGCAAAAGGCGGCAGGGAAGACACAGGCATAGACGCCATGGAATGGGCAAAAAAAGGTGAGGCTCTTGGTGCAGGTGAAATCGTATTAAACAGCATTGACACCGACGGCGTAAAAAGCGGATTCGATTTAGAAATGTTGACCGATTTAACAAAGATTGTGAAAATTCCTATTATTGCAAGCGGTGGAGCAGGCTGTATGAGGCATTTTAAAGATTTATTCGAAGTTGATGGAATTGATGCAGGGCTTGCGGCTAGTATTTTTCACTTTAAAGAAGTTAATATTATAAAATTAAAAGAATATCTTCAAAAACACGACATACCTATGAGAATTATTTAATTTAATGATATAAAAATAATAAATTAAATATTATACTAATAATAGCAATAAAAGGGGTTAAAAAAATGGATATAAATGAATTAAAATTTGATGACAAAGGGTTAATTCCTGCGATAGTTCAAGATTTTTACACAAAAGATGTATTGATGCTTGCATATATGAATAAAGAAAGTTTGCAAATATCTATCGACGAAAAACGCACTTGTTTTTGGAGCAGAAGCAGAAGTGAATTATGGCGAAAAGGTGCGACAAGTGGAAATGTGCAAAATATTGTTTCAATATCACCCGATTGTGATAATGATACCTTGTTAGTTAAAGTTATCAAAAATGGCCCTGCTTGTCACACAGGCAGTGAAACATGCTTTTATAAAACACTTTTAAATGATGAAAATTTGCAAGAATTTTCACTTGATGCACTTTATGCATTGCTTAAAGATAGAGAAAAAACACGCCCTGAGGGCAGCTATACAAGCTATTTATTTGAAAAAGGCAAAGATAAAATTCTTAAAAAAGTCGGCGAAGAAAACACAGAAGTTGTTATTGCTGCAATGAAAGATGATAAACAAGAAACAATTTTTGAAATATCTGATTTGTGCTATCATGTACTTGTTTTGATGGTTTCTATGGGCATTACTATCGAGGAATTAAAAGATGAGCTTTCCTCTCGCCATATAATTGACCACAAAGTTAAACAGGAGACAATGAAATGATTATTGCAAATTTACCTGATAATATCTGCAGTAGTTTGCATAATCATTGCACTTTTTGTGACGGTAAAAATACAGCGTATGATATGGCACAAACAGCATTTGAAAAAGGCATTACAGATTTTGGGTTTTCTTGTCACGGTGCACCTTTTTATGCCGAAGAAATGGGCGGAATTAATAATAACAATATAGAAGACTACTTAAAAACTGTTACAGAGCTTAAAAAAATATATAATAGTAAAATGAGAATTTATGCAGGTATAGAACAGGATTACCTTTCGCCATTGAAAGATTTAAGCCGTTTTGATTATACAATTGGTGCAGTGCATGATGTTTATTGTGAAAAAACAGGTAAAGTATATTGGGTAGATGGCCCATCAGAAGATTTGCAAAATTGTATCGATGGTGTTTTTAGTGGTAACGCTATGGACTTAGTGGAGAATTTTTACGATTTAACTGTCAAAAACATTAAAAAATATAAGCCTTCAATAATTGCACATTTTGACTTAATTGTTAAAAATAATAAAGATAATGCGTTTTTTGATGAAAATAGTGTTGAATACAAAAAATTAGCATTAAATGCATTAAATGAATGTGCAAAATATAATTCAGTGTTTGAAATTAACACAGGTGGTGTTTACAGAGGCTATAGAAAAACATCTTATCCTGATGATTTTTTACTTTATGAGATGAATAAAAATGATGTGCCTGTGACAATTTCGTCTGATGCGCATTGTTTAAATGCAGTTAATTTTAACTATGAAGACGAATGTTTACACTTAAAAGATATAGGTTTTAAATTTATTTACGTTTTTTTTAATGGAAATTTTACAAAAAAAATGTTATAATTATCTAAAGCAAAAGTAAATGAATTTTAAAAGGAGATAAATTATGAATAATATATGGCATAATATCAACCCTTCTCGAATTACACCTGAAGATTTTATTGCAGTTATTGAAATTGAAAAAGGCAGTAAGAAAAAATATGAGCTTGATAAAGAAACAGGCCACTTAATAATGGATAGGATTTTGCATACCTCCACACATTATCCTGCAAATTATGGTTTAATTCCACGCACTTATGCCGATGATAAAGACCCTTTGGATGTTCTTGTTTTATGCAGTGAGATAATTGACACAATGAGCCTTGTTCGTTGTTTTCCTATAGGTGTTATAAAAATGAGAGACCAAGGTGCGCTTGATGAAAAAATCATTGCTATTCCTTTTGAAGATCCTTCTTATAATAAGTATACCGATATAAAAGATTTGCCTGACCATATTTTCACCGAAATGATGCACTTTTTTACAATTTACAAAGCACTTGAGGGCAAAGAAACAGTTGTTGATGACATGAATGGTGCAGAAGAGGCAAAAGTTATCATTGAAAAATGTCTTAACCAATATATTGAAAAATTTTGTAGGTAAGCAGGAGATTTGAAATGAATAAAATTAATGCATTCAGCCTTGTCGGTTTTATCGTAGGGCTTTCTGCTGTTTTAGTTGCCATTGTAGGCGTTGTTTTTAGCGTAATCGGGTTTATTAACAGCAAATCAAATTAAAATTAATAGGGATTTATATGAAAGAATTTATAGAAGCCGGTGAATGTGTTAAAGTTCACGGCTTAAACGGTGAAGTAAAATTATACCCTTGGTGTGATGATGTTTCATTTATAAAAAAATTGCCTCGTTTGTTTTTTACACAAACAGGTGAAAAAGAGCATAAAATTATCTCAATGAAAACACAAAAAAACATGTGTATTTTAAAATTTGAAGGTATAAACTGCATCGAAGATGCTTACCCTCTAATTGGAAAAACAGCTTATTTTTCAAGGTCTGATGTCAAATTGCCAAAAGGAAGACATTTTGCCACTGATGTCATAGGATTAAGTGTAAAAGATATCGATTCCGGCAAAATTTATGGCGAAATTACCGATATAATGCCACGTCCCACGGGCGATATTTATGAAGTTAAAAATAATGAGGGGCAAGTGTTTTTATTTCCGGCGGTAAAAGAATTTTTAAAAGAAATTAACATTGAAGATAAATTTGTGATTGTTAAGCCCATTGCGGGCATGTTTGATGAAGACGGGGAAGAGATAGATGAGGATTGATATTGCTACTCTCTTTCCTGAAATGTGCGATGCTTATGCAAAAGAAAGTATAATAGGCAGAGCTCAAAAAAATGGGCACATTGAGATAAATTGCCACCAAATAAGAGATTATACAATCAATAAGCAAAAGCAAGTTGATGATTACCCTTATGGTGGTGGGCATGGCATGATTATGCAAGCACAGCCAATTCACGATTGTTGCATAGATATTATAAATAAGGTTGAAAACCTTGGCATAAAGCGTCCACATATTGTATTTATGACGGCAACAGGTGAAAAATTAACACAACAAAAATGCATCGAGCTTTCAAAACATGAAAGTTTGCTTCTTGTTTGCGGCCATTATGAAGGCATTGATGAAAGAGTTATTGAAGAGCTTGCAGATGAGGAAATTTCCATAGGCGATTTTGTTTTAACAGGTGGCGAACTTGCAGCACTTGTTGTTGCTGATAGCGTTTGCAGAATGTGCGACGGTGTTTTAAAAAGCTCTGAAGGGTTTCAGAATGAAAGTCATTTTAACGGATTGCTCGAACATCCGCATTATTCACGTCCGGAAATTTGGCAAGGCAAACCTGTTCCGTCTGTTTTATTATCCGGTCATCATGCTAATATTGAAAAATGGCGTATTGAAAAATCTATAGAACGCACAAAAAAAAGAAGACCTGATTTGTATAAAAATTACCAAAAAAACCAAAAATAATTATAATTTAATATTTAAAATTATAAATTGGAAAAATATGTAATTAAATTATTGTAGTTTTGCACAAAATTGTTAAATAAATATGTGCTAAATTATCATGGTACTACAAAAAATAAATCATTTTCTAAAATCAGTTGACCGTTTGATGTGTTTTGGTATAAAATAAATACATAGAGATAATCAAATTATGAGTAAGTGTGGTTTCTATAAATTTTATCTCGTAATACAATTAAATTATTTTAATACAAAGTATTAAGTTTAGGAGCGTTTATTATGTTTGTTAAAGAAGTTACAGTAGAAAATCAAGTAGGTTTGCATGCACGTCCTGCAACATTTTTTATTCAAAAAGCAAATGAGTATAAATCATCGATATGGGTGGAAAAAGAAGAACGTCGTGTTAACGCAAAAAGTTTGCTAGGTGTTTTATCATTAGGCATTGTTGGCGGCACAACTATTCGCATTATTGCTGATGGTTCAGACGAACAAGGTGCGGTTGAAGGTTTAATTAAATTGGTTAATTCTGGATTTAGTGAATAATTTATATTTGTTTAATGGACGCTGCCTTTTAAGGCAGCGTTTTTTGTGTTATAATATAATAATTAACAAATAAATTTTTTTATTATGTGAGAGGT
>CAYJGV010000033.1:0-22909 GCA_964369715.1 uncultured Bacteroides sp.
GTAAATCCAAACATTTTAAAATGGCCAAACAACAAGTAATGAAAAGCGGTAACTATGCTTACATTGGCCGTAAACAAAAGAAACGTGATTTCCGCAGATTATGGATTACTCGTATCAACGCTGCTTGCCGTGCAGAGGGTATCAATTACTCAACATTCATGAATGGCATGAAAAAAGCTGGCATCGAGTTAAACCGCAAAATGCTTTCAGAAATGGCTATACATGACCCAGCAAGCTTTACAGCACTTGTAAAACAAGTAAGCGAAGCTTCAAAATAATTTAGCTTTTAGCGCCCGCGCAGTTTTCTGCACGGGCGTAACTTCGTATTTTTGGGTAAAATAATTATAGAAAACTAAGGGGGAATTATGCCTGAAATTATAAAAAGTAGAGATAACGAGCTTATAAAATATATTTCCTCGCTTGTAAAAAGCCGAAGTAAAAGAAAAGAAGATAATGCTTTTGTGGCAGAGGGATTTAGGCTTTGTGAGGAAATTTGCAAAACATTAACACCCCAAAAAGTTTTTTATACTCAAAAAGCTATGGAAAAATATAGCGCTGTTTTGCAATTTTTAGGAGAACATTATATAATAGAAGAGCATGTGGCGGATAAAATATCGGGCACAAAAAATTCGCAAGGCGTTTTTGCGCTGTTTAATACTCCAAAGGCAGATATCAAGTTAATTAAGTCGAATAAAAATTACCTTGTGCTTGAAAATGTGCAAGACCCTGCAAATATCGGTGCAAGCATAAGAAGTGCAGCAGCATTTGGCTTTGACGGTGCAATTTTGCTAGGTGAATGTGCAGATGTTTTTGGCGACAAAGCGTTAAGGGCAAGTGTCGGCGCTAGCGCAAGAATTAGCATGTATTTTATGCAAGACACAAATGAAGCAATGAATTTGTTAAAACAAAACAATATTATTTCATACGCTGCTACGTTAAAAGGCTCGAAGCCTATAAATGAAATTGAGCCAAATTTTAAGAATGGAATTGCACTTTTAATTGGCAATGAGGGCGCCGGTTTAAGCGAAATTGCTGTAAACTGTGCTGATTTTGCCGTTAGGATACCAATGTCTGGCAATGCCGAAAGTTTAAATGCCTCGGTTGCGGCGGGAATAATGCTTTATCATTTTAGTCCACTTAAAAATATATGATATAGTGATGATTAATTTTTAATTCATTTTAAATAAATATACATAATGTTCTATAAATGAAATGGGGCAAAAATTATGAGTGATAGTGAAAATTTAAAACTGCGTGAAGATATGCTTCCAAGTGCAAATGATGAAGTTTTGTATTTTGATGAATTTTATAATGATAAAAATTATAATCAAAAGCAAAATTTATACTATTTATGGTTGTCACATGCTTTAGGTTTTGGTGCAAATTGTTTACAACTTATTTGTGATTATCCTAATGTTGAAGATATTTTTAAAATTAGATTTGACGATGATTTATTAAATTATGTCACACAAACACAATTGGATATAATGCGCGCAAAAGAACCGGAAGATTTTTTGTCACGTATTAGAACATGTGATAAATTAAACATAAAAATTGCTACATTTTCCGATAAAGACTATCCAAAATCGCTTAGGAATATAAGCGCACCTCCTTTGGTGCTATACTATAGGGGTGATTTGTCGCTTATAAATAAATGCTTTACTTTTGCATTTATAGGCTCGCGGCGTCCATCAGCATACGGCGTTGAAATTACAAGCTTGTTTTCAAAAGAACTTGCAAAAGCAGGTATGTTGCTTGTTTCGGGCATGGCTAGCGGTTTAGACAGCGAATGCCATAAGGCGTCGCTTCAAAATAATACGCCAACTGTTGCTTGCATAGCATTTGGGCATGATTTATGCTATCCTGCACAAAATAAAAGGCTTATGCAATTAATTGAAAATAATGGTGTAGTTGTTGGGGAATATCCACCCGGCACGGCAGCTTTAAAACCGCATTTTCTGCAAAGAAACAGGCTTATTGCCGGCATTTCGCACGGAATATGTGTTGCCGAAGCACGAAAGGCAAGCGGAACAATGAACACAATAGGTTTTGCACTTGAATACGGCAAAGAGGTTTTTGGTGTTCCGGGCAGTGTGTTTTCGCCACTTAGTGAGGGCACACACAATATGATAAAAGAAGGAGCAAGAATAGCCTCATGTTCAGCAGATATTTTAGAATGGGCATGTGAGCTTTTAGATATAGATATTAACATAAAAAGTAGCAGAAAAAAACGAAAAAAACTTATTCCTAAGTTTACGGGAATAAAACAAAAAGTTTATTCTACACTTACAAGCAAAGCGCAAAGCATTGAACAAATTTGTGATATAACAGGGCTTACTTTGCCCGAAGTTATAAGTATTTTAACAGAACTGGAGCTTGAGGGTTATGCTCAGCAACAAGCAGGGAGACAGTTTCTGATACATTATTAATTTCCCGGAAAGGATTAAAAAATGTCCAAATTAGTTATAGTGGAATCACCGGCAAAAGCAAAAACAATACGTAAATATTTAGGCCCAGGCTACGAGGTAACGGCCTCTATGGGGCATATAAGAGATTTGCCTGCAAATCAACTTGGCATAGATGTTGAAAAAGAATTCAAGCCAAGATATATTAATATTAAAGGCAAAGACAAACTTATAAAAGAGCTTAAAAGCATGGCGAAAGAAAGCGATGAAGTTTTTCTTGCGACTGACCCTGACCGTGAGGGTGAGGCTATAAGCTGGCATTTAGCACAGCTTTTAGGGCTTGATACAAATTTGCAAAATCGTGTTACTTTTGGTGAGATTACAAAAAAAGGCGTCACCAATGGCATGGAAAATCCACGTCAAATAGATATGGATTTATTTAATTCGCAACAGGCAAGGCGCATTTTGGATAGGCTTGTTGGTTATAAACTATCACCGTTTTTATGGAGAAAAGTTCGAAGAGGACTTTCAGCAGGGCGTGTTCAAAGCGTTGCTGTTAGGTTAATTGTCGATAGAGAAAAAGATATTGAGGCATTTAAACCGGAAGAATATTGGAATATTGATGCTGTGTTAAGTCCGCCGTCAAGCAATAAAAAGTTTTCGGCAAGATTGTTTTCAAAATCAAATGGAGATAAAATTGCAGTTAGCAATGAAGCACAAGCAAACGAAATTTTAAATAACCTTGATGGAGCAGAATATTCTGTTAAAAAAATCACTAATTCAAAACGAAAAAAGCAACCGTCACCACCTTTTATTACATCCACTTTGCAACAAGAAGCAAGTAGGCGCTTAGGTTTTACCGCAACACGCACAATGCGTGCAGCGCAAACTCTCTATGAAGGTGTTGATATTGCAGGTCAAGGCACAATGGGCCTTATAACTTATATGCGTACAGATAGCTTGCGTGTGGCAGACGAAGCCGTCACCATGGCAAATGAATATATTTCTTCAACTTATGGCGAAAAATATATTTGTGCGAAAAAACGTGTGTTTAAAAGCAAAAATTCAAATGCTGCACAAGATGCCCATGAAGCTATTCGTCCTACAGACCCAGGCCTTAGCCCGGCAAAAGTTGAAGAAAGCCTATCGGGCGACGTGTTAAAACTTTATCGTTTAATCTGGAGCAGATTTATTGCAAGCCAAATGAGCGATTGTTTACAAGACACTGTTAGTGTAGATGTAGCAGCGGCAGATTATATTTTCCGTGCATCAGGTTTTATTGTAACTTTTGATGGTTTTACAGTTTTGTACGAAGAAAGCACTGAAGAAAAAGAGAAAAAAGAAACAGCGCTTCCAAAACTTGAAGAAAACGATGTATTAAAGCTTCGTGAAATGAACCCAGAGCAAAAATTCACACAACCGCCACCAAGATACACCGAGGCTACGCTAATTAAAGCGCTTGAAGAAAATGGCATAGGCCGTCCTTCTACGTATGCACCGATAATCACAACGATAATCGACCGTGATTATGTGGAAAGAGACCAAAAAAAATTAATGCCTACAATTTTAGGCAGAACTATAAATGACTTAATGCTTGAACAATTCCCCAATATTGTCGATGTGAAATTTTCTGCACAAATGGAAAAAAATCTTGATAAAATTGAATCGGGAAAAAGTGCATGGGAAAAAATTGTAGATAATTTTTATTCAGATTTCGATACAACACTCAAAAATGCCGAAGAGGCGATGAAAGACCAAAAAATTAAAATACCTGATGAGGAAACAGAGGAAGTTTGTGACCTTTGTGGACGAAACATGGTTGTTAAAAGCGGCAGATTTGGCAAGTTTTTGGCATGCCCGGGTTTTCCTGAGTGCAAAAACACCAAACGCCTGGCAAAAGATACAGGTGGACTTTGCCCAAAATGTGGTGGAAGAATTTTATGCATGAATTCAAAAAGAGGACGCGTTTACTATGGTTGTGAAAACAACCCTAAATGTGATTTCATGACATGGAATGAGCCATCAAAAGAAAAATGCCCAAATTGTAGCTCATCATTGTTTAAAAAAGGTGGCAAAAAAGGTTTCTTGCTTTGCGAAAAAGAAGGTTGCGATTTTTCAAAACCTGTAGATTCCGCAGAAAGTGAGAAAAAGGAGTAAAAATGCGTGAAATCCATATTATAGGCGCAGGGCTTGCAGGATGTGAAGCGGCATTATTTTTGGCAAATGCCGGCCATAAAGTGCATTTGTTTGAACAAAAGCCGCATAAATTTTCACCTGCGCACACCAATAAAAATTTTGCAGAGCTTGTTTGTTCAAACTCACTTAAATCTATGAGAATAGACAGCGCTGCAGGTATTTTAAAAGCTGAAATGCGCCTTTTAGGAAGTTCGCTTTTAAGTGTTGCAGACGAATGCAAAGTTGCGGCAGGCGGTGCGCTTGCAGTTGATAGAAGTGAATTTGCAGAAAAGATAACTAATCTTTGTAAAAGCAATAAAAATATTATTTTACATGAAGAAGAAGTTACAAAAATAGATGAATTTAATCAAGATATAATTTATATTATAGCGACAGGGCCTTTGACAGAAGGTGAAATGGCAAAGCAAATTTTAAGGCTTACCGAAAGTGAAAACCTTGCTTTTTACGATGCCGCCGCTCCGATTATTTCTGCTGATAGCATAGATATGAACGAAATTTTTGCCGCAAGCAGATACGGCAAAGGCACAGCCGATTATTTAAATTGTCCGTTTGACAAAGCAGGTTATGAGGAATTTTATAATGAACTTGTAAATGCAAAGAGGGCAGAGCTTAACAGCTTTGATGATGACGGAAATATTACTGTTTACGAGGGCTGTATGCCAATTGAACTTATGGCAAAACGTGGCGCGGATACAATGCGATATGGGCCTCTTCGTCCTGTTGGACTAACAAACCCAAAAACAGGGCACAGACCTTGGGCAAATATACAATTACGTGCAGAAAATAAAGAGATGTCGATGTATAATATAGTCGGCTTTCAAACAAATTTAAAATTTAGCGAACAAAAAAGAGTTTTTAGCATGATACCCGGTTTAAAAAATGCAGAATTTGTAAGATACGGTGTAATGCACAGAAACACATTTTTAAATAGTCCAAAGGTATTAAATTACGATTTATCGCTAAAAAAATATAATAATATTTTCTTTGCCGGGCAAATTACAGGTTTTGAAGGTTATATGGAAAGCGCCGCTTGTGGTTTAATTGTTGCAAATAATATTAACAATTATATATGTGAAAAAGAGCAAATTAAATTTCCAAACACAAGCATGTGCGGTGCATTGTTAAATTACATAAACACTCAAAATGATAATTTCCAACCTATGGGCGCAAATATAGGCCTTTTGCCACCACTTGGCGAAATAATTAAAGATAAGCGCAAAAGATATGCTAGGGTTGCAAAACGAGCTTTAAGTGATATTTGCACAATTTTAAATAAAGAGCCTGATGTATTATTTGATATGGAAGATGTCAAAGACCTTTTTATAAGTGAGCAAATATGATTTTATTAATTATAAGATTTTATTAATTATAAGATAATATTAAGTCTAAATAAGTTAATTTAAATTTAACTTATAATTATGAATTTATGGAGGAATTTACGATGAAAATAATTATAGATGCAATGGGCGGAGATAATGCACCGTCAGAAATTTTAAAAGGCGCCCTAATGGCAAAAGAAGAATATGGCATAGAAATCATTGCTGTGGGGCACACTAAAAAAATGCAAGATGCCGCTAATGCAAACGGTCTTGATTTAAGCAGCCTTACAATTGTCCATGCTGAAGAAGAAATTTCAATGTGTGATGAGCCAACTTCTGCAATTAGGGGCAAAAAAGATGCCTCTTTAACAGTTGCTATGCGTATGCTTGCACAAGGCGAAGGCGATGCACTTGTTTCAGCAGGCTCGACAGGTGCGGTTTTAGCAGGCTCGACATTAATTGTCAAACGCTTAAAAGGTGTAAAACGTCCGGCAATTACAATTGCAATGCCTACAACAAGCAAACCATATGTTTTAATTGATTCAGGTGCAAATGTTGAATGCCGCCCTGAAATGCTTTGTGCATTTGCAACAATGGGCACAGTTTATGCTAAAAAAGTGCTTGGACGCACAAACCCAACTGTTGGACTTGTAAATAATGGAGCAGAGGAATCTAAAGGAACACCAGATTATGTGTTGGCGCATCAATTGCTTAAAAAACAAAAAGATATTGTTTTTGCAGGAAATGTTGAACCAAAAGAAATACCAAAAGGCGATGTAGATGTTATTGTTTGCGATGGATTTGTGGGCAATGTTGTGCTGAAAACAACAACAGGCGTTGCAAAAATGCTTTCAAGTGAAATTAAGGCTGTTTTTAAAAAGAATTTAATTACAAAAATTGCATATTTACTTGTTAAAGGCGGCATGGATGACTTTAAAAAGAAACTTGACGCAGATGAACTTGGCGGTGCAATTATGCTTGGTGTAACAAAACCTGTAATAAAAGCGCAAGGTTCTTCTAACGCTAAATCGTTTAAAAATGCAATAAAGCAAGCGAAATTATGTGTTGATGGAAAAATTATTGAAAGCATAAGTGAGGAGCTTGCAAAAAACGCAAAAGATAGTAATAAGGAAGGTGCATAATGCAAGAATTGGAACAAGTGATAAATTACAATTTTAAAAATAAACAATTACTTGTAACAGCTTTAACTCACACTTCATATGCAAATGAATCAAAAGATAAAATCATTCACAATGAACGCCTTGAATTTTTGGGGGATTCTGTTTTGCAGATAGTCACTGCAGATTATTTATTCACGCATAAAAATATGCCGGAGGGCGAATTGACAAGAATGAGGGCAAATTTAGTTTGCGAAAGCGCTCTTTTTGGTTTTGCACAAACAATTAATTTAGGCGACTTTTTAAAACTGGGCAAAGGTGAAGAAAAAAGTGGCGGACGAAGCCGTCCGAGTGTTGTCAGTGATGCATTCGAGGCACTTATTGCCGCTTTATATCTTGACGGTGGCCTTGAAAAAGCACGTGAATTTATTTTGCCTTTTTTGGAAAATTCACTCAAAAATGCAGAAAATGATGAAGACCATAAAACAAAACTTCAAGAAATAATGCAACAAAATAGACAAGAAAGGCTTTCTTATGTTGTGAAAAGTGAAAGCGGCCCTGACCATAATAAGTATTTTATTGTTGAAGTGTTTTTGAATTCAAATTGCATTGGCACAGGTGAGGGTAATAATAAAAAATCGGCAGAACAAGCCGCTGCAAAAGAAGCGCTTGTTTTAATGGGATATTAGTTTACAATAAAACGAGGTGTAAAAATAAATGCATTTAACAGCCCTTGATATTCAAGGCTTTAAGTCTTTTCCTGATCGCACAAAAGTTAAAATAGGCAGGGGCATTACGGCCGTTGTTGGCCCAAATGGCAGCGGAAAAAGTAATATTTCCGATGCCATTCGCTGGGTTATGGGCGAAACAAGCTCGAAGCAATTGCGTGGCGGAAAAATGGAAGATATAATTTTTGGTGGCACACAAAAACGCAGTGCAATGGGCTATGCGATGGTTAATTTGCACATTGATAATACCGATAGAAGACTTGATGTTGAAAATGATGAAGTAATAATTGGACGCAAATATTATCGTAGCGGTGACAGTGAATATTCAATTAACGGACAAAATGTTCGCCTTAAAGATGTTTATGAGCTTTTACTTGACACAGGCATTGGCAAGGATGGCTATGCCGTTATTGGCCAAGGCAGAATAGCAGAAATTGTAAGTGCTAAATCCGGTGAAAGACGTGAAATTTTTGAAGAAGCATCGGGTATTGCAAAATACCGTTATCGTAAAAATGAAGCAGAAAAACGACTTGATAGCGCCGAAAACAACCTTGTTCGCCTGCGTGATATTTTGGCAGAGCTTGAAAGGCAAGTTGGCCCACTTGAAAAAGAGTGCGAAAAGGCAAAAACATTTTTGCAACTTGCAAAAAGAAGAAAAGAACTTGAAGTTACACTTTGGGTAGACACTGTTCACAGGGCAAAAGATACGCTTAGAGAACAACAGCGCAAAATAGATATTGCGAACAGCGATTACACTAAAATTGCTACAGACATTGTAAGTTTTGAAGACGATGCTGCAATGCTTAGGCAAGAGCAAGACCGCTGTATTATGGATATGAACCGCTTACAAGATCAAATTTCAGCAGCGAAGGAATTGCTTGCTGGGGCTGATACCAAAATTGCGGTATTACGTAATAATATTGAGCATAATAACACTGCGATTGAAAACATGCAAAAAGAAAAAATTTCCGGTGAAGAGGGAAAACAGGAAATTGAAAAACAAATTAAAGTGCATGAAGAAAATATACAGACATGTAAAAAACAAATTGAAGAGTTTGAAGAAAAAGCAAATTTATTAAGTGAAACCTTAAATGATTTACAAGTTAAAAATGCAAAATCGGGTGAACGACGTAGCGTAATTGCTGAAATTTTAACAGAAATTACACAGCGATTAACTGATTTAAAAGTTAAAGAGGCATCTGCTTTCAGTGCTATTGAAGCCGCTAAATTAAGGCTTGGCACTATAGAGCAAGATTTAGCAAAAAGTGATGAAATAAAAGCACAAATTGAAAAAGAAAAAAGTGATTGCACAGAATTTTTAAATGACGCAACACAAAAGAAAACCTCTTTAGAAAATATAAAAAACGGCTTGCAAATTAAGCTTAATTCAAAAATAAAAGCTTTAAATGAAGCTGATGATGAAGAGCAAGAAATTTCAAAAGCGCTTGATTCCGCAATACAGCGCAGAAAAGTTTTAAAAGAGCTTGAACGCAGTTTAGATGGTTATCAAGGAAGTGTAAAAACTGTGCTAAACGCTAAGGAAAACAGGCGTCTAAGGGGAATAATTGGCCCTGTGGCAAGCGTTCTTTCGGTTAAATCCGGCTATGAAATTGCAATTGAAACTGCACTTGGCTTTGCGCTACAAAACATAATAGTTGAAAATGAAACAGCAGCCAAAGCAGCAATGTCATTTTTAAAAGACTCAAAATCTGGCAGAGCTACTTTTTTACCGCTTGACACAATGAGACCATCTTATTTTGATGCAAAATTAAGTGGCAGTGCTGTTAAAGCAAGTGATCTTGTCAAATGCGATGAAAAATATAAGGTGATTATTTCAAATTTACTTGGTAGGATTGTCGTTGTCGATGATATTAACGAGGCTTCTGTAATTGCTAGAAGTTTGCAATATAAAAATAGAATTGTGACGAAAGACGGACAAATTATCAATGCAGGCGGTTCGTTTACAGGTGGCAGTGTTTCAAAATCAAGTGGTATGTTCAGCCGTAAGCAAGAGATAGACTCACTTAAAGAAAAAATTGAAAAATTAGAAAAACAACGTGAAGAAGCAGCGGATAAAACCGACAGCGCAAAACTTCAAGTTGATGAACTTACTGCTGAAATTAATGCGACTGACAGTGAACTTATAACGATAAATGGCGATATTATTCGTGCACAAACTGAAAGTGGAAGAATTATAACTTCACTTAATCAAATTATAAATACAATTGAAATTTTAAACGAAGAAAATACAACACTTAATGCGCAAATAAAAAGCAGTGACGAAATTATTAAAAACACACAAAACAGCATAATAACTACAAAAGAAGAAAGTGTAAAACTTGAACAAGAGCTTACATTGATAAGTGATGATGATAGCTTCTTGCAAACAAGAACACGCCTTGCTGATGAAATATCTGCGTTGAAATTATCTGTATTAGGTGCACAAAAGGATATTGAAAATAATGAATTATCGATTAATTCATTAAATTTACACACAGGGAACCAAAGCGAGAGACAAATTCAACTTGATGTCAGCATAAATGCTCTTTTAGAAAAAAATACTACATATGAGCTTGAAATTAATGAAATAGAGCAAAGCAGTAAAACGGGATTTGACGATATTGCAAGCTTACGAATTCAAATTGACGAGCTTGCAAAAATCCGCCTTGAAAAAGAGGGCGCGGAAAGGGCAAAAAGTGCCCAGGTAAAGCAATTTACAGAACAAAGAGAGAATATTTCAAGAGAAGTTGCACGTCTTACCGAACAAAAAGATGGTAAAGAAGCAGAATATGAACAAACGTTGACAAAGCTTTGGGACGAATATGAATTGACGTTAATTGATGCCGAGGAATTGTGCGTTTCATTTGAAAATATCGTAAATTTGAAAACAGAAGTTGCAAGTGTTCGTGCAAAAATTAAGTCACTTGGAAATGTTAATGTAGGCGCAATTGAAGAGTATGCACAAATTAGTGAAAGATATGAATTTATGCGCTCGCAGGTAAATGATGTTGAGCAAAGCAAAAAAGAATTGCTTGCGCTAATTACTGAATTATCTGACGAAATGCGGACAATTTTTGCAGAAAGCTTTGCACAAATTAATAAGAATTTCGATAGAATTTTTAAAGAGCTTTTTGCAGGTGGCAATGCAAAACTTTCACTTGAAGACGGTGTAGATATCCTTGACAGCGGCATAAATATTGAAGTATCTCCACCGGGGAAAATCATCAAAAATTTGTCATCTTTATCCGGTGGTGAACAATCTATGGTTGCAGTATCAATTTATTTTGCTATCTTGGCGGTTAATCCCGCGCCATTTTGTATTTTGGACGAAATTGATGCGGCACTTGATGATGTAAATGTTACACGTTTTGCACAATTTTTAAGCCGTATAACAAATAATTCGCAGTTCATAGTTATTACACATAGACGTGGTACAATGGAAGAAGCTGATGTTTTATATGGTGTTACTATGCAAGAAGACGGTGTTTCAAAATTATTGAAACTTGATGTGAAAAATGTTGATGCATCGCTTGTTTCATAAAATAGATTTAATTTTATGCTGTTTATTACAGCGGAATGGAGCATTTTATGGGTTTTTTCGATAAACTCGGAGAAAGTTTAAAAAAGACAAGGGAAAATATTTTTGGTTCTTTAAGCGAAATGGTAAAGGCGAGCGAAATAACCGATGATATGTATGAAGACCTTGAAGAACAGCTTATTATGGCAGACACAGGCGCAGATGTTGCCGTTAAACTTGTAGATAAATTATACGAGCATGTTAATACAAACAAGTTGAAAACAGGCGAAGATGCGTTAAAAGCTTTAAAGCAAATTATTAAAGAACATTTACAGGCGAATGTGCCAATGCAACTTTCATCAAAACCTGCTGTAATTTTAATAATTGGTGTTAACGGAGTTGGCAAAACAACTTCAATTGCTAAACTTGCAAAATATTATAAAGATATGGGAAAAAGTGTTATGCTTGCTGCCGGGGATACCTTCCGTGCGGCAGCTTCTGAACAATTAGAAGTTTGGGCAAACCGAGTGGATGTTCCACTTGTTCGACATAATGAAGGGGCAGACCCCGCCGCTGTGATTTTTGATGCTGTACAAAGTGCAACAGCTAAAAACGCTGATATTGTAATTTGTGACACAGCAGGTAGACTGCACACCAAGAAAAACTTAATGGATGAGTTAAGTAAAATTAGCCGTGTTGTGAAAAAAGCCAATGAAAATGCAAGTGTTGAAACATTGCTTGTTTTAGATGCCATTACAGGACAAAATGCTATAAATCAAGCAGGGCAATTTATTGACGCCGCAAGCGCAACAGGCATTATTTTAACAAAACTTGACGGAACCGCAAAAGGTGGTGCAGTTGTAAGCATTAAAGATAAGCTGGGTTTACCTGTTCGATTTGTTGGCGTGGGCGAAGGACTTGATGATTTGATGGAGTTTGATCCCGAAGCATTTGTAGATGCACTGTTTTTACAGGAGGAAAATTAATGCAGTTTATTATAGCAACAAACAATAAAGGTAAACTTGATGAAATGCAAAGAATTCTCGTTAAACTTGGTCACGAAGCTATTTCGCTAAAACAAGCAAATATAAATATCGACCCAGAAGAAAACGCAGACACTTTTGAGGGCAATGCTTTAATAAAAGCAAAAGAAATTGCACTTTTTAGCGGCAAACCAACCATTGCAGACGACAGTGGCCTTTGTGTTGATGCATTAAACGGTGCACCCGGTGTGTTTTCGGCAAGATATTGTGGAGAACATGGGAATGATGAAGGCAACAATGATAAATTAATCAAAGCTTTAGAAAATATTGATGAAGACAAACGTTCTGCACGTTTTGTTAGTTGTGTTTGCGTATATAACCCTGAAAATAATGACTATTTTATTTCAAAAGGTGTGTGTGAGGGGAAAATTGGCTTTGAGAAAATTGGCACTAACGGTTTTGGTTACGACCCTCTTTTTGTGCCTGACAATGTTGGCACAGGTAAAGATAGTGTGTCATTTATAAAAAATGCCGAAAATAGAACCTATGCACAATTAATGGCAAACGAAAAAGACGCAATTAGCCATAGGGGAAATGCTATGCGTGATATGGCTCTAAAATTGGAAGTTTTTTTAAACAGATAAAAGATTACGAATTGATAAAAACAACCGATATAAATTATAGTGCATTATATTTTGAGTATATTAAGCACAATATATTATATTATATAGAAAATAGACAGTGAATTGAAGAAAACACACTGTAAAGTAAAATAACTTTACAGTGTGTTGAATCGAGATATATCAACAAATTTCGCATTGTAGTAAAATAAATAAATTTGTTGAAACAAGAAAGGACATTAAAAATGTTAACAGGAAAACAACGCGCAATTCTGCGTAAAAACGCAAATACTTTATCACCTGTTTTTCAATTGGGAAAAGGCGAAATAGATGAAGATATTATAAAAGCAACAAATGATTGCCTTGCTGCAAGGGAGCTTATAAAATTAAAAGTTCTTGAAACCAGCCCTTATACAACCAAAGAGGCAGCACATATTTTAGCTGAAAAAACAAACAGCGAAAGCATACAAATTATTGGTAGTAAATTTGTTTTATATAAGCAAAAAGAAAAAGAAAGTGCATTTGCTGATTTATTAAAATAGTTTAATTTTATTTTGTCATATTAATCATATTAATATGTAAAGGAGAAATTATGCCAAAACTGCTATTGTTTGGCGGAACATTCGACCCTGTTCACAATGGGCATATCTTACTTTTGAAAGAGGCAATAAACTCCGTAATACCTGATATTGTTATTATAATGCCGACAGGGATACCACCGCACAAAGCCTTTAATGATACTGACAGCGATATTAAATTAAAAATGTGTGAGGCTTTTCTACCGTTATTTGATAATATTTTAATAGATAAAACAGAGATAGAGCGTCAGGGGAAAAGTTATACAGTTCACACTATTGAATATTTGAAAAATAAATATAAAAACTATGAAATATATATTTCCATGGGAAGCGACATGCTTTTAATTTTCAGGCAGTGGAAAGAATATAAGGCAATATTAAAAAATGCTGTGCTTGTTGTGCATTGTAGAGAGCACGATGATATTATTGCTTTGAATAATTTTTCGAAAGAGCTTGAAGAAGAGGGCGCAAAAATTATAATGGTAGATGCAAAAATTGTTGAAATTTCGTCTACTCAAATAAGAAATTTAGTAAACGAAAATAAAAGCATAAATGCATTAGTGCCTAAAAAAGTGCAAGAAATAATAAAAGAATATAATTTATATAAAAAATAATTTTAAGAGATATTTAAAATTGGAGCAAAAGATGATATCCATTAAAAAAGCTAAGCAAGTTGCCAAAAAGACTTTGAGTGAAAAACGCTATGAACACACAATTTGTGTGTATAAATTGGCTGTTAAACTTGCAAAAAAACATAATGTGGATGAAGATAAAGCAGCGATAGCAGCTTTGTTTCATGATATCGCAAAAGAATTAACAAAAGATAAAACATTGCAGTTATTTGAAGAAAATGGTATAATAATTAATGATATAAAAAAAAGACCTTCTGCTGTTTGGCATGGCCTTGCAGGTAGCATAATTGCAAAAAATGAATATGATGTAAATGATGAAGAAATATTAAAAGCAATTGAATGTCATTCTACCGGCAGAGAAAATATGACAAAATTAGATAAAATAATTTATATTGCTGACATGGCAAGTGAAGATAGACAATATGCTGAAGCAGAAAAAACAAGAAAAGATGCCATGGTAAATTTAGATAAAACTTTATTATATGCATTAAGTGAAAGCATTGCAATGCTTAAGCGTGAAGATAAAGATATTGATGAAGAAAGTATCAAAGCATATATTTTTCTAAGAAAAAATTACTACGGAGGTATCTAATTGAGTAACGAATCGCAAGTAATACAAAATGTTGAACAAAAAAGTTCTCATTACAAAACTAAAAAAAGTAATAAAAGAAAAAAGAAAAAGAAATCTTTTTTACATAAATTCTTGGGCTTTATAAGTATATTAAGTGCAATTTGCCTTGTGTTTTACACAGGCCTGCAAATATATGCCAGCACAATTATAACTTCAGGTGTTATGGGTGTTACGGCAAAAGAATATCAAACACCACCGCAATATGCAGGCGATGAAATTAATATACGTTTGCTGGGTATAGATTATACTTCCGAAGAAGGACAAAGCAGAAGCCCTGTAGGCCTAACAGACATGATTATGTATATTCGCTTTAATTTTGCGGATAACACTATACGTATGCTTCAAATACCAAGGGACACTTATGTAGGTTTGCCTGAAAATACAGGTGGAACTGCAAAAGCTAATTCGCTTTATGCAAATGGCCCTGATGAAGAAAACAGGGTAAATAATATTGCGCATGTTTTATATGAACAATACCAATTACCTGTTGACCATTACGCCAGTATTGATTTAGATTCATTTCGTGAAATCATAGATTTATTTGGCGGTATAACGGTTTATGTAGCTGAAGCTATGGATTTTGGTGGCTCGTATATACCTGCAGGTTGGCAACATTTAGATGGCGCTACCAGTGAGTTTTTTGTCCGAAACAGAGGGCAATATACCACAGCGGATATAGCAAGGCTTGATAATCAACGCTATTTTTACTCGGCGCTTTTCCGTTTAGTTCGCACATCACCTTGGCAAGAAATTGTTAAATTGGTGCCTGTTGTACAGCAATATGTCAATACAGATATTCCAACTGTGGATTGTGCCGCACTTGGCATTCAATTATTGGGTGTACCATCGGAAAATATTTTATTGGCAAAATTGCCTGTTTCAGATTCACTCGAATATTACAATGGAAATTCAATGCTTGTTGCAAACCCTCAGGCAACCGCAGATTTACTAAATGAATATTTCCGCCATGAGGAAAATCAAGTGCCTGTTGAAGAGCTTGATATCCCACAATTGCCGGCATCTCAAACATTGTATGACACAAATGTTCAATGGATGGCAGATATTGATGCAGAGGGCGGCGGAACTGTTGGTGAAGCAGCAGGAGACGCACAAACAGGGCAAGATATTTTAGATGAAGTTGCAACTGAAGAATCACAACAAACTGAGGAACAAACAACAAGTGATGTTGTTACAGAATAAATTAACATTTAACTAATATAAGGGAGCATTTAATGGAAACAATTAATCTTGCCACACAAGCGGCAAAAATTTTAGACGATAAAAAAGCACATAATATAAAAGTGATAAAAGTTAGAGATTTAACAGTAATGTCAGATTACCTTGTTATTGCAAATGGCACATCTTCAACACATGTGCGAAGCCTTGCAGATGATGTGGAATTTCTACTAAAAGAAGATGGCATCACACCTGTAAGGAAAGAGGGTTTTCACACAAAAAACTGGTTTGTAATTGATTACGGCAATGTTATTGTGCATGTTTTTAGTGAAGAAGCCAGAGATTTTTACGATTTAGAACGTCTTTGGGCTGACGGTGAAATTATACCTTTAGATTTTTAGATAATTACTAATGAAAATTATAAAAATGTAGCGGGGAGTTATAAACTTTGAGATACGAATACAAAGATATTGAAAAAAAATGGCAAAAAATATGGGATGATGAAAACACTTTTGCGGCAAAAAATGATTATACATTGCCTAAATTTTATGCACTTGTGGAATTTCCTTACCCATCAGGACAAGGGCTTCATGTTGGACACCCAAGAAGCTATACTGCGCTTGATATAGTTGCACGTAAAAAACGTTTGCAAGGATATAATGTGCTTTACCCAATGGGGTGGGACGCATTTGGCTTGCCTACAGAAAATTTTGCGATGAAACATCATATACACCCTGAAATTGTAACAGAAAAAAATGTTGCAGGCTTTAAAAGGCAGTTAAAAAGCCTAGGGCTTTCTTTCGATTGGACAAGAGAAATCAATACAACAGATCCCAATTATTACAAATGGACACAGTGGATTTTCTTGCAATTGTTTAAAAAAGGCCTTGCTTATAAAAAACAAATGAGCGTTAACTGGTGCACAGGTTGTAATGTTGTTTTAGCTAACGAAGAAGTTGTTGGTGGCGTTTGTGAGCGCTGTGCAAGCCAAGTTGTGCAAAAAAATAAAGAGCAATGGATGCTTAAAATAACAGAATATGCTAATAGACTTGTAGATGACTTAGACGATTTGAATTTTATTGAACGTGTTAGCACACAGCAAAAAAACTGGATAGGTAGAAGCTATGGTGCCGAGGTTACATTTAAAACAAGCACAGATGATGATTTGCTTGTTTACACAACACGCCCTGATACACTTTTCGGCGCAACATATATGGTTATTAGCCCTGAGCACCCTTGTATTGAAAAATGGAAAAACACCATTAACAATATGGATGCTGTTCGTGAATACCAACAAAATGCAGCTAAAAAAAGTGATTTTGAACGCACAGAACTTGTAAAAGAAAAAACAGGCGTTAAGCTTGAAGGTGTAAATGCAATTAATCCTGTTAATGGTAAAGAAATACCTATATTTATTTCGGATTATGTTTTGATAAGCTATGGCACCGGAGCAATTATGGCCGTTCCCGGACATGATGATCGCGATTATGATTTTGCAAAAGCATTTAATTTGCCTATAGTTGAAGTTGTTAAAGGCGGAGATATTGAAAAAGAAGCTTTTACCGATTGTGCAACGGGCATTATGGTAAACAGTGGCTTTTTAGATGGAATGAGCGTAGACGAAGCAAAAACAGCCATAACAAAATGGTTAAGTGATGAAAAATTAGGCACAAGTAAAACTAATTTCAAATTGAGAGACTGGGTGTTTAGCCGTCAACGCTACTGGGGTGAGCCTATCCCTATGGTTAACTGCGAAAAATGTGGTTGGCAACCATTGGACGAAAGCTGTCTGCCTTTAGAATTACCTGAACTTGAAGATTTTGAGCCTACCGCAAATGGAGAAAGCCCTCTTGCAAGACTTACTGATTGGGTGCAAACAACATGCCCAACATGCGGTTGCGCTGCAAAACGTGAAACAGATACAATGCCACAATGGGCAGGTTCATCTTGGTATTTCTTGCGCTATATGGACCCACATAACAATGATGCATTAGCCTCAAAAGAAGCACTTGAGTACTGGGGGCCTGTTGATTGGTATAATGGCGGAATGGAACACACTACATTACATTTATTGTATAGCCGTTTTTGGCACAAGTTTTTATATGATATTAATGTTGTGCCCACAAAAGAGCCATATGCAAAAAGAACAAGCCATGGCATGATTTTGGGTGAAAATGGCGAAAAAATGAGTAAATCCAGGGGAAATGTAGTAAACCCTGATGACATTGTAAATGATTACGGTGCTGATACAATGCGCCTTTACGAAATGTTCATTGGTGATTTTGAGAAAAGTGCACCATGGAATACTTCATCAATAAAAGGCTGCAAACGCTTTTTAGAGCGTGTGTGGGCATTAAGCGAGCGCATTGGCACTGGCAGTGGTTATTCAAGCAAAATTGAAAGCAGTATGCACAGAACAATAAAAAAAGTTACAGAAGATATCGAACAACTTAAAATGAACACTGCAATTGCTTCTATGATGAGCTTAATTAATGAAATGTATGATTTAACACAAATTACAAACGATGATTACAAAACATTGTTAATGCTTTTAAACCCGTTTGCGCCGCATATTACAGAAGAACTTTGGGAAATGAAAAAATACGGTGTACAAATTGCACATTCAAAATGGCCGGAGTTTGATGAAGAAAAATGCAAAGAAAGCACAGTTGAAATTGCAGTACAAGTTAATGGAAAAGTTCGTGCACGTTTAAGTGTTGCGGCTGATATAAATAAAGATGAAGCAATTTCGCTTGCAAAAACACATGAAGAAGTTTTGCCGTTTATTGACAATAAAACAATAATGAAGGAAATTTATGTTCCCGGTAAACTTGTAAATATTGCCGTAAAATAAAATTTATTGTATATTTTACTATATTTATAATTGATTTTGCACATTTAATTATTAATATTTTCATTAAAGAAAAAAATATTTAAAAAAATTAAAATTATCCTTGCAAATAATGTTGACACAAAGCAAGTTTAATTGTATAATTTACTATAGTTGGTTAATAGCCAGCTCCTAACCCCAATGTTAAGGGAGGGACGAAGATGTCGGAAATTAGAGTTAAAGATAATGAATCGCTTGACAGTGCATTGCGCCGTTTTAAGCGTTCTTGCGCACGCTCGGGCGTTCTTGCTGAAGTACGCAAGCGTGAAGCTTATGAAAAACCATCGGTGCGCCGCAAGAAAAAATCCGAGGCTGCCCGCAAACGCAAATTTAAATAATTTGCTACCATTGCGGTATGTACGCGAAATGGCGGGTCTGTTAACAGGCCCGCTTTTTTGTTTTGTACAGTTAAATTTAACCTAAAAAGCTATATTTTGTAAAGGAGCAATGTAAATGCCAACGCATATCGGCGCAAGAAAAATTAAAATATTTACAGATGCTCTTTTTATTTTATGTTTTGGTGCACTATTATTTCGAATGTTGATTTTTGGCTCAGAGTATATTGATAATATGCCGTCAACACCAAATAATTTTATAGCACTTTTATTTTCAATTGCTTATTTGTTTATTGTGTTTTTATTAATCTACACATTTAAAAAAATTAAAAGTACTTTTATTACAAAAATAGCAAATTCATACATAAGTGTTTTATTTGCATTTGCAATTGTTTTTGTTTTACAAATTATAATTGTTTTCACATGTTATTCACCCTCAGGGTGGGACCCTCAAGTTCTTGTAGATACCGCAAATGATCTTTTAATTACACAGGGCAAAACCGCTTATGATGGTACATATTTTCATCAAAATCCTAATAATTTATTTTTGCTTGGTGTTTTTAGATATTATTTTGCATTTTTAAATAGCTTTGGAATTACAAATTATCTTCCTTATGCGGCTTTAGCAGGTGCTTTTTTAGTGCTTTTAAGCGTAATGTTTTTGTTTTTACTACTTAAAAAACACTATGGCACAACTGCGGCATGGGCTTCTTTTTTATTATGTGTGCCCTTAACAGCACTTTCGCCTTGGATAATTGTGCCATACAGTGACACTTATGGTATGCCTTTTGCAATTTTATGTTTTTATTTTTACAGTATGTTTAAAACTTCAAAAAATAATATTGTAAAATTCATTTGTGTTGGTATTTGTGGCGCTATTATTGTTGTTGGCACTTATATAAAACCATATGTTTTGCTATTTATTCCTGCAATAATAATGGTTGAGACTGTTTTTGTGATAAAGGCAAGAAAAAGCAAAAACATCAATAAAAATAACGAAGTTGCTTTTAATAAAAAAGAAGAAATAATTGACTTTGATTTACCGGCGGTTGCGGCTTCAGCCACAGTACAAACAAAAGAAAATAATATAATTGAATTATCTGATTATAAACAAAACAAAAACTTAAAAAATATTATAAAGATAAATTATATTAAAATAATAATTATATTTATTATGATATTTTCTGTAATAATAACAAATTTTGTATGCAACGCCTTTGAACAGAAGGCCGTTGGCAATATGCTTAATGCACAAAAAGCCATTGATGAATCCTTTTCGCTTACACATTACTTCATGATGGGGCAATCTCAGCCACATGGTAGCTATGCCTATGAAGATATGCTTTATACAATGTCTTTTAAGGGCAGCGAAGAAAAAACAAATGCTAATTTAACAGAGGCATTTAGACGAATTGAAGAAATGGGTTTTGGTGGATATCTGTCGTTTTTGTGGCGTAAATTAAGCTTTAGCTGGACAGACGGAACTTTCTTTTTTGGAAGAGAAGGCGCATTCTATTCAGGCGCACCACCTCAAACAGATGAAATATCGCAATATATACATAAATTTTACAGGGCAGATGGTGTAAATTATAATTTAACTGCGCTATTTAATCAGTCACAGTACATATTGTTATTATTGTTAATGATTTTGGGTATCTTTTATAATAAAAATAAGAATTCATTTTACATTTGGCTTGCAAGAATTTTTACATTGGGAATGGTTTGCTTTTTATTGATTTTTGAGGCGAGAAGCAGATATGTATATCATGTTCTACCCATAATGTATTTGGCGGCAATAGGTGGCTTTTTGTTTTTATATGATGTAATAAATAGCAGAATAAAATTAATGAAAGCGAGAAAATAAATGTTTTATCCCAGTGAGATTTTTAACCGTGCATATGATATTACTTATGAATATCTGAAAAGCAAGGGGATAAAAGCCTTGATTTTAGATGTAGATAACACTTTGACAGGCCACGGAAGCCAAGAGTTGCCAACAGAAATTGCAAATTGGCTAAATGAAATGCAAGATGCAGGCATAGCAATGATGATTGTTTCTAATAATTTTAATAAACGTGTAAAACCGTTTGCTAATGCAATAGGGCTTGATTATTGTGCATTCAGCTGTAAGCCGTCACCTGTAGGGCTATCAAAAGCAAGAAAAAAACTCAATGTTCAAAAAAATGAAATTGCACTTGTGGGAGACCAAATTTTTACCGATGTTATGGGTGCAAATATTTATGGTATACCATCTTTAATGGTTTTGCCGATGTATAAAGACACTAAATTTACCATAAATTTAAAGAGAAATATGGAAAAACCAATAATTAACGCATTTTTGAAAAAGGGAAATAAAATAATTAAAAGGGAGAATATCTAATGAAAAACCGTATTGATAATTTAAGAAATTTATTAAAAGATGATTTTGGCGCCGCTATAATTAAATCGCAAGAAAACCGTTTTTACCTATTAAATGCAGATACACATTCCGCAGGAACATTAATAATTTTAAAAGATAAAATATATTTTATAATTGATTCGCGATACACAGAAATAGCACAAAAAACAATTAAAAATTCTGATGTTGAAATTGTACTTGAAAAGAAAATAAAAGAACAAATTTTGCAAATTTTACAAAGCCATAATATTAAGAATTTGCTTATCGAAAACACATGCACCTTAGCATATGCACAAGATTTAAAGTCTGCTTTATCGTCTGAAATTGAAATGGACACAAGCGATTATTTAACAAGTTTACTTAATCAAATGAGAGAAATTAAAGATGATGATGAAATTGCATCAATAAAAAAAGCACAAGTTATCACAGATAATTGCTTTAAATACATTCAAAGCTTTTTAAAACCGGGTGCAAGAGAAATTGATATCGCATTGGAAATGGAAAGCTATATGCGCAAAAATGGTGCGGGCAAACTTGCGTTTAGCACAATTTTAGTTGCGGGTGAAAAATCCAGCTTACCCCATGGTGAACCCGGTGAAAACATAATAAAATCAGGCGATTTTGTCACCTTAGATTTTGGTGCTAATGTAGACGGATATTGCACTGATATGACAAGAACTGTTGCAATTGAAAGCGTAAGCGAAGAACAAAAGAAAGTTTACAACACTGTTTTAAAAGCCCAACTTGCTGCATGCGAGGGCGCAAAAGCAGGTTTAAGAGGCTGTGATATAGATAAAATTGCACGTGATATTATCGAAAAAGAAGGCTATGGTGATAATTTTGGTCATGGCCTTGGACATTCACTAGGAATAGAAATTCATGAAAACCCTCGTTTTAGCCCACTGTGTACAGATGAGATAAAATCAGGTATGATAATGACAATTGAGCCCGGAATATATTTAGCAGGTAAATTTGGTGTTAGAATTGAAGATACTGTTATAATTAATGATAACGGAATAGAAATTATTGCAAAAAGCCCAAAAGAATTGCTTGTGATATAATTTATTTGTTTTAATAAAATTTTTTTATATACAGCAATAATTTTAATTAATGGAAAATAACATAGTTTCACCATTTTTTTAAAAAATTGAAATTTGATTACAAAAATAAATATAAAAAACTTGCAAAAACAATGCTATTAATGTAAAATAGTAATGTATATGAATTAGTGTGCAATTGCACATAGTATAATTGGAGGATAATATGGTATCTGCAGGAGATTTTCGCAACGGTGTTACATTTGAAGAGGACGGCAATGTAATGCAAATTATAGAGTTTCAACACGTTAAACCAGGCAAAGGTGCCGCTTTTGTTAGAACAAAA
>CAYJGV010000034.1:0-22591 GCA_964369715.1 uncultured Bacteroides sp.
TGCGGCATCAATAGGCTTGTTTTTAGAGGCAAACATCTCTGCTCTGCCCAAAATAATGCAGTTAACAACTATAAGCGGCAAAAACACGCCAAGGCTTTCTGCCAAAGATGGCACATATGCCTTCATAAGCATTTCTAAAATTGTAACAAATGTTGCGATAATTGTGATGTAAGCCGGCAAACGAACTTTGCCCGGAATTATATTGCGCAATAACGACACAACCACATTGCTGCAAATTAAAACAAACATTGCCGCAATGCCCATTCCAAGGCCGTTTATCGCCAAAGTTGTAACCGCCAAAACAGGACAAGTGCCAAGAACAAGCCTAAAAACAGGGTTTTCTTTAATAATTCCGTTTGTTAAAATAGTTAATTTTTTCATTCTTCGGCACCTCCTTCTTCCTCTGTTTCGCTGTTGTTTTCACTGTCGGAGGTCGCTTGCTCCTCTGCATTTTCCTGCGTCTCTTCTTGCGTGCCTTGCATTGACGCTAGTTCGGTGTTCCAAATCTCATAGGCTGTCTCAATTGCTTTAATTGCGGCATTCGAGGAAACAGTCGCCCCTGCAATGATTTCATAATCATTTTTTTGCTCGCCTGTGAATTGTGCTGCAAAATCTGCGCTTTCACCAACTTGCGAGCCATAGCCCTTGCTTTCGTTTTCAGCATTAAACCATGTTCCAACGATGTTTCCATCATCATCAAAGCCAATTGTTGCAACTAAAGGCGAAGAGAAAAAGCCGTTTTCGCTTATATATAAAATTGTACCGTAGCTTTCGCCCTTAAAGGCTTTCTGTGCTCCATTTACTTCAATTTCAGTAAGCGTGCCGGAATTTGGCAATACTAATTCATGAACTTGCTCTTCGCTTAATACCGTTAAATCTACACCGGTTTCAACGCCTTCAAGTTGCATAAATGCTTCAACCGCTGAATTTATTGCAGTAATAGCGGCATTTGTAGTGATTGTTGCGCCTGCAATAACATCTACATCGCTTATTGTAAGGTCTTTTGCATCTGTATCTGTAAATTGCTGTGCAAATTTATCGTCCCTTACCTTTTGTCCAAGGCCGGGTGTCTCGCTGTTTGCAAGGAAGGTCACCCCAAGCAATTTGCCCTCGGAAAACGCTGCCATAACAGGAACTTCGCCTGCATAGCCTTGTGCAAATGCAGTTATAACATAACCGCTGTCGTCAGTTGCTTTGTAAATTTCGCTGATGTTTTCATAATCACCCTCTATTTTTTCAAAGCCATCTGCCGGCAAAAGCGCCATTCTTGCCGCATTCGCTGTGTCTATCTCATTTTGTGTGATAATAGGCAATGTTAAATCGTTTGTAAATGCTAAAAGTCCACTTGTTACGGCGCATATTATTGATAAAATCACTGCCGGTTTAATAAAATCTGTCCATGCTTTCATCGTTTCGCACCTCCCAAAGGTTTTTGCCTTGTGAGATTATTTATAAAAGGCACAACTAAGTTCATTAGTAAAAGTGCAAAGCTTGCGCCCTCGGGATAAGTGCCGTAAAAACGAATTAAGCACAGTATAACGCCAATTCCCACACCAAATATTATTTTGCCAAATGTTGTGAAAGGGCTTGTGGTGTAATCTGTCGCCATGAAAAACGCCATAAATATTAAACCACCGCTGAATAATTGCAATATTACGTCTTGCCCTAAAACAAGGCTTAAAACCGCAACTGTTCCTAATATTGAAAGAGGTATTGCAGGGCTTATTGTCTTTGTAAAAATTAAATATGCCCCACCTAAAATAAGTGTCAACGCACATGTTTCGCCAATCATGCCGCCGTGTGTGCCAAGCAGTAAATCTAAAAATATTTCACTGCCACTGACAGAATTGCCTGCCACAAGAGGCGTTGCGCTTGCAAGTATCTCTGCGCTTGCAGAAGATGGGTAAGCATAAGCTGTCGCGTAACCCGTAAAGCCTAAAAAGACAGCCATGCGCCCCACAAGGGCAGGGTTTGCAAAGTTGAAACCGATGCCGCCAAAAAGCATTTTTGTCACGACAATCGCAGTGAAAGCACCGATTATCGCAATGTAAAAAGGCAATGTGGAAGGAAAGTTAAACGACAATATTAAGCCTGTTACAATTGCGGAAAAATCTGAAACGCTCTGCGGCCTTTTCATTACTATATTGTATAAAGCCTCAAAACCAACACATGCTGCAACGGTAACGCCTGTTAAAATCAGCGCCCTTAGCCCAAAAATCAAACTTGATGCCACTAATGTTGGCAAAAGCGCAAATGCGACATTAAGCATAATGCCTCTGGTTGATGAATTATCCCTTATATGAGGCGAGGGGGTAACGTATAAATTTGTATTTTCCATTTAATTGCCCCCCTTATCGCTTTCCATTTTCAACAGTTTTGCCAAAGTAACGCTTTGGCTGACATTACGTTTTGCCGGACACACAAATGAACATGTGCCACAAGCTATGCATAAATCTGCCATCATTTTGCCAATTGCGTCAACGTCATTGCATTGTCTTGCAACGCTTATTTCAACAGGTGAAAGCCCCATTGGGCATGCCGCAACACATCTACCACAGCGTATACATGGGCTTGGTGAATTTAAAATTGCTTCTTTTTCATTCAATGCAATTACAGCATTGTTTTGTTTTACTATAGGAAAATCAATATTATGCGTTGCCATGCCCATCATCGGGCCGCCGCAGATTATTTTACCCGGTGTTTCTTTAAATCCACCGCAAAAATCTATCACGTCTTTTATCAAAGTGCCAATGATAACTCTTACATTTTGTGGGTTTGCAATTGCACCGCCATCTACAGTTAAGCGCTTTGTTGTAAGCGGCATTCCTGTTAAAAGGTAAGCGCCAAGCGTGCCTGCCGTTGTGACATTCATCACAATTACACCGATATCTGCAGGAAGTCCGCCACGTGGTACTTCACGTTTTGTAGCCTTGTAAATCAAAACTTTTTCTGCGCCTTGAGGATAAACACTTTTAAGTGGCAAAACCTCATACTCTTCATTGTTTTTTGTTAGGCTGAACATTAAATCAATTGCTTCGGGTTTATTTCTCTCAATTCCGATAATAACTTTTTTAATGCCAAGCGCCTTTTTCACCGCTTCAATTCCGTGCATTATATTTGTAGAATTTTCTAAAATTTCACGGTTATCCGCAGTTATATATGGCTCGCATTCAGCCGCATTTATAACTAAAGTGTCGATTTTATTTAAATCGGAGGGAGAAAATTTTACAGCAGTGGGAAACCCTGCACCGCCAAGCCCAACAAGCCCACACGCTTGCGCTGCTTTTACAAGGTCTTTGTCATTTTCCACTTTCACAGGCTTTAGGCCTTGTGCCATTGTTTGTAAGCCATCTGTTTCAATAACTACTGCTTTCGCTTTTCTATTATTAGAAAAAATAATTTCTTTTATTTCTTTAACAACACCCGAAACACCGCTGTGTATATCCGCACTTACAAAACCGCCGGCCTTGCCCACTAAAGTGCCAACACAAACAGAATCACCCTTTGCAACAACAGGCTCACATGGGGCGCCTATGTGCATCTGCATGGATAATGTTATTTGTTTGGGAATGGGCATGCTAACGGTTTGCATGTTCGCTGTTATTTTGTGGTGCGGTGTCTTTGCGCCTAAGGCAGAACGCATCAAACTTATCCCTCTTTTCAATTCATTTAAACTAATATTTTTCGTTTTATCAAAATAATTTTATTATATTGCTCTATTGTTAATTTTTTATCGAATTGACAACATATATAAATAATATTTAGTTAACATTATCATTCTATACTTTTATAAAGATATAGTCAATAATTGATATTTTTTTAACGCGAAATTCATGTTTTTTGTGATATTATACACACGATTATCCAATGACAACTATTCAAATTGCATTTTAAATTCTAAAGCATTTATAATAAATATACTAAACATTATGTTTAATTGCTTTATATTTAAACTTGAACTTGCACATAAATTCAATTGTATGGTATACTTAACTTTGCTCGAAGATTACATTATGAAAGGTGCGATATTTTTGTCTTTTTTTGTTACCGACAGCAACACCAAACTTTTAACGGATACCTTACCTGCGCTAAAAATAAAACATTATTACGGCACAGCGTTAAAAGACAATGTTTATTCCTATGCGCGGATTTATTTTCACAAAGGCGCTTTGCATGGATGTTTTACTTCTTTTGATGAAAACCCACTAAAAAGCACACGAATGTCACTTTGTCTTCAAGGCATAAGCAATGATGAAGTTTTAATTATATCCTTTGGCAAACACTTCGAGGGTAAAGTTTTTACGCTTAATAAAAACGGAGAAGCAAAAACAAACTTTAGCGATTTTACAAGCAACGATGCATTTACAGGTGAAGACGAGCAAGGCATTTTTTGGAATGTAGAATTTTGTGTAAATTCTTCTGTGTTTGAAAAAGCATTAGGCGAAAAACCACTAAGCAAAAGCGTGTATAGCTGCAATTTGTTTTTGCATAATGATGAAGAACACGCATTTGCCGCCGCATTTAAAGAAAACGAATTATACAGCACAAAAAACGGACAAATTATTGTTGTACCTTATTAATACACATTATTAGTATACATTAATAATAGTTTATGATATTTAAGGAGACTAGAAATCACAAATGGAAAAAACACACAACAATCGTTTAAAAAACGCAGCTAAAGAAACAAAAAAAGTTAAAAGCCTATGTGGTGCGGGAATTTTAAGTGCGCTAGGGCTTGTTATAAACCAATTTACAATACAAGTGGGGCAGATTTTAGAAATCGGTTTTTCTTTTGTGGCAACTGCAATGACAGGCTTTTTATATGGGCCATTTGTTGCCGCACTTGCCGCTATCGCGTTCGATTTAGCAGGTTATATGCTTCGTCCTAATGGGGATTTTTTCATAGGCTTCACGTTAAACGAAGTTTTAACGGGCGTGATATATGGCCTATGGCTTTATAAAAAACCGGTGAGTTTAAAACGAACATTTTTTGCATGCGCAAGCGTTGTTTTGCTTATAAATTTAGTATTGACACCGACATGGCTAAATATTTTATATGGAAACGCAGAATTTTTAAGCGCTATTCGCCTTATTAAAAACGTGATAAAGCTACCCGTAGACACCGTGCTTTTATACACATTATTAAAATTTGTAAGTAAATATAATAAAACTCAAGGAGAACACTAATGAAAATTTGCGTTTTAAATGGTTCGCCCAAGGGCAAAAACAGCGTTACTTTACAGACTGTTTTATATTTAGAAAAGAAATATCCCAATTGCAGTTTTGATTTTTTAAACGTAGGTCAAAAAGTGAAATATTATGAAAAGAACTTCGAAGAAGCAAAAAAAAGCATTGAAAATGCAGATTTGCTTTTGTTTTCTTACCCTGTTTACACATTTTTAGCGCCATCTCAGCTTCACAGGTTTATAAGTTTGCTTAAAGCTAAAAACATGGATTTAAGCGGTAAATTCGCCACACAAATCAGTACTTCAAAGCATTTTTATGATATGACCGCTCATAATTACATCGAAGACAATTGCCACGATTTAAAAATGAAATGCATAAAAGGGCTTTCTGCCGATATGGACGATTTGCCCACAAAGCAAGGCCAAGATGATGCACTTAAATTTTGGGATTATGTTTTACATTGTGCCAAAAACAATATTCACGAACAGGCAAAAACGCAAGAGCCTGTGGCGGTTTCATACAGCAGAGTTTTTGAAAACACAGAGAAAAGCGCAGAATATCCAAGTGTTATTTTGACCGACGCAACAGAAAACGACAAAGATTTGCTTAATATGATTGATGATTTCAGGGCAATTTATCCCTATGAGACAAAAATTGTAAACATAGCGGAATACCCTTTTACAGGTGGGTGCATTGGTTGTTTTAACTGTTCATTTGACGGCAAGTGCATTTACAAAGATGGTTTTGATGAATTTTTACGCAATGAAATTCAAACAGCAAGTGCGATTATATCGGCATTTACAATAAAAGATCATTCAATGGGGCATATATTTAAATGCTATGATGACAGGCAATTTTGTAATGGGCACAGATTTATGACAATAGGTATGCCTTTAGGCTATCTTGTTTTGGGCGATTATCAAAAAGAGGATAATTTAAAAATTGTTTTAGATGCACGTTCGGAAGTTGGACATAATTTTCACGCAGGGGTTGCGACCGATGCTTCATCAATGCAGCTGATGGTATCAAAGCTGGTATACGCTTTGCAAAACAAATATTATTTGCCACAAAATTTTTATGGTGTAGGTGGGCGCAAAATTTTCAGAGATTTAATTTACATCATGCGTGGACTTATGAAAGCGGACCATGAATTTTATAAGACCCATGGAGTTTATGATGATTTACCGCAGAATAACAAAGGCAGAATGATGTTAATGCTTTTTGTTGGTGCTTTGATGAGCAATGCAAAAATTAAGGCAAAAATTGGCTCGCAGATGAACGAGGCGATTATAAGGCCTTATAAAAAAGTATTAGACAGCATAGAAGATTAGGTTTAAATGTGTTTTTTGCATGTTTGAAGTGTTTTTTTGTGTTTAGAGTGACTTTTTGTGTTCCCAAAGTACTTTTTGTATTTTTCATGCTTGTTGATGATTTGAAAAACACAGCTTTTTATTATTAAGAATAAAAAAATCTTACTTGAAAACATTGTTTTTAGGTAGGATTTTTTGTTATTTATTTTATTATTAGGCTAGCACCGTCATTCCGAGCGTAAGCGAGGAATCCGTTCCCCCTAGGCTAGCCACACCCTGTCATTCCGAGCGTAAGCGAGGAATCCGTTCCCTTAGGCTAGCCGCCTACCGTCATTCCGAGCAAAGCCGAGGAATCCGTTCCCCCTAGGCTAGCATCGTCATTCCGAGCGGAGCCGAGGAATCCGTTCCCTAGGCGTGGCACCGTCATTCCGAGTGTGAGCGATAAGCACCGCAGTGCAATGCAAGCGAGCAACCGCCGTAAGGCGGCTCTTATCGCGCTGCCTCTAAATGACAAGTGTTGTAAATTAAAACCATTTATATCATGCTATTTCTTGCATAATATAAATGGCATGCGGACTATACTCAGTCCACATGCCAATAAAATCGTCTCTGCGAGGATATAACTAATTAAAATAAAATCCAAGATTTTTATGTGTTATTTATAAATAATCTACAAGCATTTTGCCTATTTTATTACACGGTGCTTGAACTTTAACTGCGCCCATGTCAAAAGCTTCTTTCGGCATGCCGTAAACCACACAGCTTTCCTTGTCTTGTCCTATGGTGTATGCGCCTTTTTGTTTCATTTTCAAAAGGCCTTTTGCGCCATCTGCACCCATGCCTGTTAAAATTACGCCAACGGTGTTTCTGTTTCGCACATTATCTGCCATGGAATCAAAAAGCACATCTACCGATGGGCGGTGTCCGCTTACTTTTTCGCCTTGTTCGCACCTTACAATATATTTTGTACCACTTGCAACTATGCGCATTTGATAATCAGCAGGCGCTAAAAGTATTTGTCCACGCACAACTTCGTCACCGTTTTGTGCTTCTTTTGCGCTCATTGCGCAAATTTTGTCAAGCCTTTGGGCATACATTCCGGTAAAACCTATCGGCATGTGCTGAACAAGCAAAATTGCAGGGAAATCTTTAGGCAAATTGCGTAAAACTTCAAGTGCCGCTTCTGTTCCGCCTGTCGAAGCGCCTATCGCAATAATTGTATTGTCCCATTTATCGTTGTTTTTGTTGCCCACAGAAAACACTGTGTTTTGTGTTGAACTTACCGCCTGTGAAGCTTTTCGAACTTTTGCATATGATGCAATGACAATTTTTTTTGTAAGTGAATTTATAAAATCCTCGTTTTTGTTATTGCTATCGGGTTTTCTTACAAAATCAACAGCACCTGCGGAAAGTGCATCAAAAACACGCAAATCTAAACTTGACACCAAAATAATTGGCACAGAATTTGTTTTCAAAAATTCTTTTGTAAATTCAATTCCGCTCATTCCGGGCATTTCAACGTCTAATGTTACAACATCCGGTTTAAGTTCAAGTATTTTTGCCTTTGCGTCTTGTGCATTGACAGCTTGTCCAATTACTTCTATATTGTTTTTTTTGGAAATCCCATCATTTATAAATTTACGGGCAAATAAAGAATCATCAACAATTAAAACTTTTATTTTTTTGCCTAACACTCTTATCTCCCCTTTTCATTATTTTTTCCTATAAATGCTTCCGCTTATTTTTTCAAAGCACTCAGGCTGTCTTAATGCTTCAGAATGGCTTACGATAAAATAACCTTTTGGGTTAAGCGCATTTGCAAAACGCTTTAAAAGGGCATCTCTTGTTTCTTGGCTGAAATAAATCATAACATTTCTGCAAAAAATCACATCAAATTTGGTGCGAAAAGATATAGGTTGCATCAAGTTAAACGTACGGAAAATAACATTGTTTCTAAGGGCAGGTTTAACTGTATAATTGTTTTGAATTTTATCGTAAGTAAAGTATTTTTTAAGCAATGCTTCGTCTATATCAGCCGGTTTTGTATATGTGCCTTTAGTTGCTTTTTCAAGCGCCTGTGCAGAAATATCCGTCGCCAAAATTCTTGTGTCCCATGCGGCGGAACTTTTGGAAAAATGCTCAAGCATATTTATGCTTAATGTATAAGGCTCTTCGCCGCTTGAACAGCCTGCGCTCCACAGCGCAATAGAACGCCTTGCCTTGTTTTTTTGTTCAAATTCAGGCAAAATCACATTGTTTAAAAAATCAAAATGCTCTTTTTCTCTCATGAAAAAAGTGTAATTTGTGGTTAATTTATTTAAGATAAGCTCTAAAACTTTTTCATCTCTCGTCTTAAAAAAATCATCTAAAAAGGGGGTGAAACCCGCATATCCGTGCGACCTTAAATAGCCATTAAGACGGCTTACAATAAGCTGTCTTTTTTCAAAAAGCTCTATGCCGTAATTTTGCTGCATAAAATTGCAAAGCCGCTCGAAATCCTTATCCGAAATGCTGACAATATTAGCCATTTATTTATACGCCCCCTTATTGCCTTTCCAATAATTGCTCGCAATCAAATGCAAGCATCGTGCTTTTATCTTGCAAAGCACACATGCCTTTCACAAAATGCTGTGCTGTATCGCCGGGAGCAGGCAAAATTTTGGCCGCATCTATATCAAGCATTTTTTCAACTTTGTCAACCAAAATTCCAACAGTCATATCACTCACTGTTAAAATAATTACACAACCGCTTTCTTCTGTGGAGTGCCCCATAAGCATACGCACATCTATTATTGTCAAAATTTGTCCACGCAAATTTAAAATGCCGCAGATATATTCAGGCACAAGCGGCACCCTTGTCGCCGAATGTGATGTTAAAATTTCGACAACATTGCTTGCAGGCACGCCAAAAACACGCTCGCCGGATTCAAACAATAAATATTTTTCTGTTTCAGGTGAATTTATGTTTTGAGTAAATCCTTCTTGTTCTTCAAACAAATTATTATCGTCCATAAATTACTCCAATCTATTTGTAATAAAAATACAAAATTTAAACTATTTAATAATTATCTAAGCAATTGTGCAATGTCTAAAATTAAGCTTATGCTGCCATCGCCCAAAATTGTACAGCCCACAATACCGCCACGTTTAATATCAAATATTGATAAATAAGCCGGCAGTGGTTTAACAACGCATTGTTGCTCTCCCAACAATTCATCAACAAACAAGCAATAGCTTGTGTCGCCGCTTTCAACCCACATTAAAATGCCGTCTTTAATTTCGGTAAAGCCGTCCTGCATGCAAAGCGCCTCGCGCATGCGAACAACAGGATAGAAATTACCCATTATTTTAAACATTTCGCCGCCTGTTGCATCACGAATAATCTCTTCTTCGCTTATGCGGAACGATTGACGTATATTGTGTATTGGAATTGTAAACACGCTTTTTCCAACGCTTACTTCCATAGCGTCCATAATGCTCATTGTCAAAGGTATTTTTAATGTTGTAGTCATGCCTTTGCCTTGAACACTTGAAATTGTAACAGTGCCGCCGACATTTTCAACGTTTTGTTTTACAACGTCCATGCCAACACCACGGCCGCTAAATTCTGTAACTTGTGCATTTGTGCTAAAGCCTGGCGCCATCAACAATTGCAAAATCTCTTTATCGGTATAGCTTTCTGTTTCAGATGCAATGCCATTGCGTATAGCTTTTTGTAAAACAGCGTCACAATCCACGCCTTTGCCGTCATCTTTAATTTCAATTATAACTTCACTGCCTGTATTATGTGCGCTAAGCTCTATTGTAGCAACAGGGTTTTTACCTGCGGCTTTACGGTCTTCCGGTGTTTTTTCAATGCCGTGGTCCATAGAGTTTCTTACAATATGCATAATAGGGTCGCCAATTGTGTCGACAATTGTTTTATCAACCTCTGTTTGCTCGCCCACCAAAACAAGTTTTGCTTGTTTGTTAAGCTTTTTGCACATATCGCGGACAATGCGGTTCATTTTTTGGAAAGTAGCCGAAACGGGAACCATTCGAAGCGACATCGAAACATCTTGCAATTCGTCGGTTAATTTACGAAGTTGCCTTGCGGATTTAGTAAATACATCTAATTGCAAGCCTTTAAGTTCAGGCGATGCTGTAACCATAGATTCTGTTATAACAATTTCGCCCACAACCGCCGCCAATTGGTCTAGTTTTGAAAGATTTACGCTGATAAGGCTTTCTTTTTGGCCGCTTTGTTGCGGTGGTGCCGCTTTAGGTGGTTCTGCCTTAGCCGGTGGGGCTGCTGCCGGTGCCGGTGGGGCTTTTTCCTCGACTTTTGCTTCTTCTTGTACTTGTGGCACTTCTTGCACTTCTTGCACCGCTTGCACTTCTTGTTCTTCTTGTACATTATCTATCAATTCATAAGTATCCACCGATGGTGTCGACTGAATTGAAATTGTTGCATTTGTTCTGTCGCTCTCGTTTTTAAAATAAATTACAAGGCCGTTTTGAATTAAATCATTGCAAATAGAAGCATCCGTTAAATCTTCCGGCACTGTTTTAAAATCTTCGTCGTCGCAAAGCTCACGCACTGCGTTTACAACCATGCCTGCACGTACGTGTTCCATTCCGCAACCATCTTCGAAAAACACACGAAGCCCATTTGCAAAGCCACCTTGCGGTGCATTTGCCTCTGTGCTTGCATCTGCTTGCGGCGCACTTGCTGCCTGTGCCCCGGGGTTTTGTATCCTCTCTACAAAGCTATTAACTTTTTGTAGCAAACTGTCGATATCTTCTGTAAGAGGCTGTTCGTTTTCAATTTTTTCAGTTTCTTCTCTGAAAAAATCTATGCATTGGAACAACATATCAAAAAGTTCCGGTCGCATTTCGTTTGGCACAACGTCCAGCGATTTCTCACGAACTATGGCAAACATGTCCTCTGCCCTGTGGGCAATTTTCATAAGCGAAGTGAACTCCATCATAGCCGAAGCACCTTTAACAGTGTGCATTATCCTAAAAATCGAGTTAATATCCTCTTGTGAAAAATCGTTTGCTTGCTCTGCGGCAAGCACAATGCTGTCTAATTGCTCTAAAAGTGAATTTGTCTCGTAAAGAAAAGCGTCTAAAATACTATCATTTCCTGTGCTCATTGTATGTTTACCCTCCCACAATTATAATTAAGGTATGGTTTACTCACTGTATCATAATAATATATCGGCATATTTTTTCAAAAAATAACACAAATATTGCATATTAAATTTACAAAACGAAAAAAATTATATATAATATAATAAGCAAGTTGTTGACATTTAACAAAAACAACATATTTACGTCATAATATCAAATTAAAATATTATCAAAATATAATTATTGCGCAAAATATAATAATTGTTCTGCTCGACTTAAAATGGGCATTGCGTATAATTTTCGCATTTGCGAGAAAGGTGAACCAAATGGCAAATTTAATGGGCATTACAAACCCCGCTCCGGTTTACGACAGCGCCGCCAATAATGCGGCCTTAGCAGGGGCAAATAAGGGGCAAGCTAACTCTCAAATACAAAATATCATCGACCCCTCTAAAGTTACGCGCACCGATGCCCGCACCGAAACAGATTCAAACAACCCTCAAGTCCGCTTTGAATCTAATTTGCAGGCTTTTATCGAACAAATGCGAAGCACGCCCGATTTAGCCGAACAAATGGCTAAGATAATACAATTGATGCGTGCGGCGGTTGCAACCCCCGGTTTAAACGAGGGTGTCGCTAATGAAATTTCGCAGTTTTTACAATTGATTAAAATGGACGAGGGACAATTTAGAGAATTTTTCCTTGGACAATCCAAAACAAATTCTAGGTTCACAGGGCCTTTATTTGCGCTTTTAAGGCAAGCTTACCACACTGCAAAAGCCCCGGGTGCCGCTGATGCAATGTTAAACTTTGCAAAACGCTATGCCGATTTTTCGCAAACTTCGCACATAGCCGATGGCATTGTTAACAACCTTAGAGACATGGCAAGCAATATGCCTGCAAGTTACGGCACACAGGTGTTGCAATATGCTAATGAACTTGCTGACAGTTTACTTATGGGTACACGTGAACAAAATTTAAGTTTACTTCAAAATAAAATCATACCTTATTTAGGTTCTTATATAGAACGCACGCACGACCTTGGAAAGGCACGAAATATATTAAGCCTTATTTTGCTGGGCACAGCAAGGTATGAAAACGGTTCTGAAGAAGCACTTTTGACATCGTTTAGGCAAATGAGCTCTTACAGCGAAATTTTATCGCAGCTTTCTGAAATTGACGGACAAGATGTTTTGCGTTTGTTGCAAAGTGGTGAATTTGCTCAATCTGTGCAAGAGGATGATTTTGCAAAGCGTTTTACGCTTGCGGCAAACCAAGCTTTAAACGGACAATACGGCACAGATGCAAAAGATGTGTTCACTCAAATTGTAAAGGCGCTTTTGATAAACGAAAGCGTGTATATGCCACTTAACCACACGATGCTGCCTGTTGATTTTAACGGCAATATGATGTATTCCGAAATGTGGGTAGACCCTGACGCCGACAAAGAAGGCAAGGGCGAGGGCGAACACGGCCAAAACAAAATGCAGTTTTTATGCAAGCTGGATTTGCAAAGTCTAGGTTTTATGGAAATGGCGTTTTCTGTAAGGCAAGATAATGTCGAAATGCAAATTTTTGCACCTGAAATAATTGCACAAAATTCCGAAACCGTCGCAAAAGACATACGAGAAATTTTAAGTTCTCACGGCTTTAATTCAAAAAGCTTAGAGGTTGCGAAATTGCAAACTCCTTTGGCAATCACTCAGGTTTTCCCAAATTTATTGGAAGGCAGGCAAGGTGTAAATGTCAAAATATAAAGTTGCTAAACGTGCGGTTGCACTGCATTATGATGAAAACGGAACAGCACCTGTTATTGTCGCCTCGGGCATGGGCAATTTAGCCGAAAAAATCGTGGAGGTCGCAGGGCAAAACGGTGTTCCCATCTACGAGGATAACTCTCTTGCAACGGTTTTGTCTCAATTAGAGCTAGGCAGGGAAATCCCTGCTGAATTATATGAGGCTATTGTTGAAATATACTTGTACTTTTTACAGTTCGACCCAAATGACCCGGGAAAATTCTCACGTGAGCGCATGGAGCGAATGACAGCAAAACCGCCTGTAAACACAGATGAAAACCAAGTTGAAGAAGGAGACGACGAAGATGGCATTTAAGTATAAAATTTTGGATAGCGCAGACAGATATGTAGGCACTGCTTTTTCCGACGACAGTTACCAAAAACCGCTTTGGCGTTTAACTTTTAGCGAGACCGAATGCCAAAATGTACTTAAACACGAGTTTATTAAACTTGTGCCAACGACAACGGAAATCCCTCCGATAGAGGGCAAAATTTTATACAATCATGGCAATGTCGTCACAGTTCGCGGTATGCGCATAAGAGAAAATTTGCGTATACCTGTGCAATTCGACACATTTTTGCTTCCTATAAGCGGAAGCTGGAGCGGTAGAAGAAAAATTAAATCCCACGACATCAGCTGTGGCGGTTTCGCTTTTATGAGCGAGCTTGAATTGGACGCAGACGAAGTTTTCGAAACAGTTATCCCTGTGACATCACAACCTTTGGTATTACAAGCAAAAGTTTTGCGCAAGGATAAATCGGCAAAGAGCGATAAATATTTATATGCTTGCGAATTTATTGATTTATTGCACGAAGAGGAAATTATGGTACGTGAAGCTGTTTTCTATTTGCAAAAACATTATACAGGCGCATAGTATTTAAATTTATAAACAATATTAAAACAAGGCGAATTAATTTTCGCCTATTATTAACGAGGTAAAAAATGCAAACTATTCCCGATAAAGGCTTTACGCACGGCGGACGCTTTCATGCAGATGATGTATTCAGCGCTGCACTTTTAAAAATATTAAACCCAAATATTAAAATCACTCGTGGTTTTAAAGTGCCCGTAAATTTCACGGGCATAATTTTTGATGTGGGCGACAGCGAATTCGACCACCATGCAAAAAACAGCCCTGTAAGAGAAAACGGCGCACCCTATGCCGCTTTTGGGCTTCTTTGGAGAAAATACGGCGAAGAATTATTGCCAAAAGAACAAGCCCAAAGGGTGGATTTACATTTTATTCAACCGCTTGATATAGACGACAACACAGGCACAGGCAACCAATTGGCACAGCTTATAAGCTCGTATAATCCGGCATGGGACAGCAGCGAAAACCCCGACGATTGCTTTTTTAAAGCAGTTGAAATTGCAAAAGATTTGTTTTCGCACAAAATAGAGGGATTAAAAGCGATAAATCGTGCCGAAAATTATGTTAACGCCGCACTTGAAAACATGAAAGACGGCATTATAATTTTGGATGAATATGCGCCGTGGAAACAACAACTTATACCTGACAAAAAAGCATGTTTCGTTGTTTATCCTTCACAGCGTGGCGGCTTTTGTGCGCAAGGCGTGCCTGTTTCATTTGGCTCTAATGCGCTGAAAGTGCCCTTTCCCGCACTTTGGGCGGGCCTTGGCGAAGACGAGCTTTGCGCTGTTAGCAATCTTGACACCTTGCGTTTTTGCCACATAGGCAGGTTTTTAATTACCACTGAAACAAAAGAGGACGCTATAGCTGCATGTCATCTTGCTATGCAAGCCTTAGACGAGGAAGAATGAGCACAAACACAGACAAAAAAGCATATGTTTACATCGTGAAATGTGCCGATGATACGCTATATTGCGGTTTTGCATATGATGTAAACGCAAGGCTTGCCGTTCACAATATCGGCAAAGGGGCAAAATACACAAGGGCACGTTTGCCTGTCAAACTTGTATACAGCGAAATTTGCGAAAACCAAAGCGCCGCTTTAAAGCGCGAGCGTGAAATAAAAAAGCTTAACAGAGCGATGAAGATAAAATTATGCGAAAAATATATTGCCGATTTTAAAAACGACAAATAATAAATATATGTATAATTGAAATCAGCAAAACTTTATATCGTTTTTATTTTTAAGTAGTTTTAGGATAATTTTATTTTAACAGAAAGGGAAGATGAATTTGCGCGATAAAATCAGCAGTAAACTTAAAAACCTTAAGCATTTATTCATAATGTTTTTACTGTTTTGCACCGTATTAGGTGTGTTTTTTGCTGTGCGAATTTATGCCTTGCCCGGGCTTTCATTAAACGAGCAAACAACTAAATTTAACACTATAACAGACAGCACTATACCCAATGTACAAAACGGTGATATTGTCACTCAAAATATTATTTCTGACCTTGAATTGCAAAGCTTCTCTATTTTAATAGACACACGAAACGCCAAAAATGGTGCGGATTTAACGGTTAATATACAAAACGCAAGTGGCGAAATTATTGCAAACGCCACAGCACGTGTGCCGTATTCCGAAGAGGAATTTGCACCTTACACAATTTTACATTTAGATGAACACGTGCAGTTAAAATATCACGAAACATTTGCCATTAATATTGAAGTTAAGACATTGGGCGATGAAACCATAAGTTTTCACAAGAGCGAAAATGTGCAAAGCAGTGTGCAGGGCGAGCTTCAATTAAACGGTGAAACTGTCGGTGGCACTCTTACCATGACAGCCCACACAGACACCCTCGGTTTGTTTATCAACGCTTTTTATATTTTGCTAAGCGTTTTCACCGCTCTTGGGCTATGCTATATTTATGCAGCTGTTTTTATATTTAAATTGTCGTTACATCGCACTTATTTAATTGTGGCTGTAGTTTTTGGCTTGCTTTATATGACAGTAATTCCGCCATATGGTTCAACCGATGAAAAACAGCATATAAATCAAGCGTTTAACAATGCTTCGAGCATTGTTGAAAACATCGACGAAAACACGCCTTTTAGTTATAGCTTTAGACGCTACGCCGATTACAATTCTGTTTTGCAAGAAAATTACACTACGCTTTTCTCCTATAAAGAGATGTCTGAGGGTATATTAGAATTTTATCCCGAAAACGAAAGCGATGCGATAACTATATATAACACCGAAATTGTCGGTGGCTATCAATTGCCCTATGCTGTCCCCACTTTGGGCGTTTTGCTGGGCTACCAATTTAATTTAGGCTATGCCCAAGTTTTATTTTTTGCACGGCTTTTAAATTATATTTACTTTGTGATTTTAACATTTTTTGCAATTAAAATTACGCCTTTTGGCAAAACAATTTTTGCCGCCATCGCTCTTTTCCCAGGAACTTTACACGTTGCGGCAAGTTTTTCAAGAGATAATTTTTTATTAGCAACTTCGTTTTTGTTTATCGCACTTTGCCTTTATGCCGCAAATAAAAAAGAGCGCATAAAATGGCCGGAGCTTGCACTTTTATGCTCTGTTGCAATTTTATTGGCGCCGTCAAAATCAGCATACATTCCTATTGTATTGCTAATTTTTATTATTCCGTCATCACGTTTTGCAAAAAAATGGCATGCATTAATTGTAAAATTTGCAACGCTTGGCGCTTCGGGAGCGCTTTATTGGTTTATAAACAGTGGTTATATAAGCAATGTCACAGGTGGGGCTGTGCAACCCTATATTGAACAAGCGCAAAATGCACTTGCCGCCGGCGAAATAACGGCTGAGGTTTTTAGCCAAACAGTAAACCCCGATTTAATCGTTTATAATGTACCTTATATTTTAGAAAATATAAATCAGTTTATTTCTCTTATTATCAACACCGTGGTTTTGCATGCCGATGAATATATTTTCGGCATATTTGGGCAAACGCTAGGCAATAACAATTTACAGCTAAGCCCTGCGCTTATTTTGGCTTTTTGCGCTGTGCTTTTGCTATCGGTGCAATGCGCAGACGGCAATGAGTTAATGCGCAAAAAATCCAATATATTTTGTGCGGCTTTAGCATTTTTACTGTGCTGTGCATTTGTTGTTGCAGGCAGTGTGCTTTGGACACCCACTTATTACACAGCAATTTACGGTTTGCAAGGACGTTATTTCTTGCCTATGCTCCCCATTTTGTTTTTACTTTTAAAACCGCTTAAAGCACAAATTAAAGAGGAAAGTGCAAATTATATTCTTTTTGCCATATCTTGTTTGCACAGCATTGTTGTTTTAAATATTTTTTATGTTGTCGCACTTAGATAATTTATTTTGTGCACAATATTAAGAAATTAATAAAATTTAAGATCAATAATAAATCGAATTTTCAAAGCATAAACGGAGATATAAATGGAATATAATTATATTAAAAATAATATTGATGAAATTGAAAACAATATAGTAAAAGCTTGCAAAAAACACGGCAGAAACCGTGAAGATGTAAAACTTATGGCTGTATCTAAAATGCAAAGCATTGAAAAATTGCAAATTGCAAAAAACTGCGGTTTAAATTTATTTGGCGAAAATAAAGTTCAGGAATTTCAAAGCAAGGCAGATTTTTTTAAAAACAATAATGCCGAATGCCATTTAATAGGCAGTTTGCAGACCAATAAAGTAAAATTTCTGCCAGTTCTAACTGATTTTATCCAAAGTGTAGATAGCGAAAAATTGCTTTTAGAAATCCAAAAACATTATGAAAAAACGAATAAAATTGCAAATATTCTCTTGCAAATTAACATAGCAAACGAGGACACAAAAGGTGGCATACCCTCAAAAAACACAATAAAAACAGCCTTGTTTGCACAAGAGCTTAAAAACATAAAACTTCGTGGTTTAATGTGCATACCGCAAGCTGTAACATATTGCGGCGAGGACAAATTGCATTTTTATTTCGAACAAATGCAAAATTTATTCACAAGTTTAAAAAACGAGGGCTTTTGCCACTTAGACACGCTTTCCATGGGTATGTCAGACGATTATGAAATAGCGATAGAGCACGGCAGCACTTTAATTAGGGTAGGCAGTGCAATTTTTGGCGAAAGACAAATTTAATATTTCATATTTATCAAAAACATAAAGGAGTGTATTTATATTTGACAAAACTACTAATTTATTTTTTTGTAAAAAACAGTGATGATGTAAAAAATTTTACTATTAGAAATGCCTACGGAAAAATGGTTGGTGTCGTAGGCATTTTTTGTAATTTTATACTGTTTTTATTCAAATTGCTTGCCGGCATACTTTCAAACAGTGTTGCAATTATTGCCGACAGCTTAAATAATTTATCCGACGCATTTTCGGGCATAATAACTTTAATCGGCTTTAAATTATCAAGCCGCCCTGCGGATAAAGAGCACCCCTTTGGGCACGCTCGCTATGAATATTTATCCGGCCTTATAATTGCAATAATTATTTTTATTTTAAGCATAGAATTATTCACTTCATCTTTTGGGCAAATTTTAAACCCCACACAAATTGAATTTGACGCATTAACGGCAATTATTCTATTTGTTAGTATTGTGATTAAAATTTGGCTTATGGCATTTAATAAAAACATTGCAAAAAAAATATCTTCGGTTGCACTGCTTGCCACATCTATTGACAGCCGAAATGATGCCATTTGTACCTCTGCCGTGTTAATTACGCTTGTGCTTTCACGCTTTACACTATTGCCTTTAGATGGCATTATCGGTGTGGCTATCGCTATTTTTATATTTATAAGCGGCATTAGTATTTTAAAAGAAACCATAAGCCCCTTGCTTGGTGAAGCAGTTGAAATTGAGCTTAAACAAAAAATTGAAAACATTTTAATGCAATATGATGGTGTGCTTGGCACACATGATTTAATTTTGCATGATTATGGCCCAAATAGACGCTTTGGCAGTGCCCATGTGGAAATGGATTGCAACGCAGATGTTATGGTTTGCCATAATATCATTGATAAAATCGAGCGTGATATTTTAGAAAAAGAGGGCATTAAATTTGTTATACATTTCGACCCTATTTTAGTTGGTGATGTCAATGTAGACCGATTAAAAAATTGGGTTGAAAACGAGCTGAACAATATCGATGAATGCCTTGCCTTACACGACTTTAGAGTTGTTGCAGGCCCTGTGCATACAAATTTAATTTTTGATGTTGATGTCCCTTTTGAATATAGACTAAGCGATGAGCAGTTAAAAGAAGAAATACAAAAATTTACAAATGACAAGGAAACTCTATTTTACACAGTCGTTACAATTGACAGAAACTGATTATTAATAATTAAGCCCATTTACGTATGCATTTTTGAATTAATGTTAATGAAGCAATTTGAGGTGAATTATGATAAATCCATCTGTAATTTTAAAGGCGAAAAAAGCCAAAGATATTTTGGCAAAAAACCACCCTGATTTTTTTGCTTTTTTAAAAAAAGCAAAAAATAACACAGTGCAAGAAGGCACTGTGTTTGAAATAAGCGCAAAAACAAGCGAAGGCAAAACTTTAAGCACGCAGCTAAAATTAACAAAAGAAGACGCACAAGCAATGCAACAAATATTATCCGCATTGGGCTGATATTTGTTTTACATTATAAAAACAAGAATAAAAACAAGTGATTTACACGGAGGAACAAATGTTAAAATTTTCAAGCGATTACATGCAATGCGCACACCCCAATATTATTAATAGAATTTCTATGGAAAACGAAAATATGTTTTCGGGCTATGGCGCAGACGAAATATGCGAAAGCGCAAAAAACCGTATTAAAAAAGCGTGCAAAAACAACGATATAAAAATACATTTTTTAGTAGGTGGCACACAGGCAAATGCCGTAAGTTTAGATGCACTTTTGGGCAAATGCGGTGGTATAATTTCTGCTAAAACAGGGCATATCGCCGTGCATGAAGCAGGCGCTATAGAGGCGACGGGACATAAGGTTATCGAGCTTGAGGGAACGGCTGACGGCCGCCTAAAAGCGCAAACAATTGAAGCATTTATGCACAGTTTCACAAATGATGAAACCGCACCGCATATGGTGCAACCGGAGGTTGTGTATATTTCGCAATCCACCGAACACGGCGCAATTTACAGCAAAGAACAGCTTTTGCAAATCCGCAAAGTTTGCGATAAATACAATTTGCGCTTATACATAGACGGTGCACGTTTAGGCTATGCCTTAATGGCAGACGGCGCAGATGTAGACCTCGAATTTTTAACCAAAACATGTGATGTTTTTACCATAGGCGGCACAAAAGTAGGTGCACTTTTTGGCGAAGCCGTAATTTTTTGCAAGCCTGAACTTGAAAAAGGCTTTGTAACTTTATGTAAAAGGCGTGGCGCTTTGCTTGCCAAAGGCTTTTTGCTGGGCATACAATTTGATGAACTTTTTAAAGATAATTTATATTTTAAAATTTCAGTACACGCAATTGAATGCGCAGATAAATTAAGAGAAGCCCTAAGGCAAAAAAATTACGAACTGTTTTGCGAAAACCCAACTAATCAAGTTTTTGTTGTATTTGATAACGACAAATTTGAAGAGATAAGCAAAAATGCAACATTGCAAGTTTGGCTACCAAGCGAAAACGGTAAAACAATCGTTAGAATCGCAACAAGTTGGGCAACAAAAAAGGATGATATTACATCATTTCTTGCTCTTATTTAAGATTTTTTCACTTATCACCATATCCATTTTAACATCGTGTTCATGCATTGGTATTATGCCATCGGCTTGCAAAAAGGCTTCTCTGCAAAGGGCAATTTTTGCTGTGCTTTCCTGCAATTTTGGCAAAAATCTATCATAATATCCGCCACCATATCCAAGCCTTGCGCCGTTTTTATCCGCCGCAAGGCACGGCACAGCAACTATATCAATTTGCTGTGGGCTGATAGTTTTTGCGTTTTGACTCGGCTCTAAAATTCCATAACTGCCTAATTTAAGCTCGTTAGGTGAAAAAATTTGCTTTGCAAGCATAATTTTTTCACCTTTTTCACCTATTGTGCAATATGGAACACACAGTATTTTTTCATCGTTTAATACTTTTTGTATAATAATTGTAGTGTCAATTTCTGTACTTTTACCGATATAACAAAAAACACATTTTGCATTTTTATATTCGCTTAAACTTAAAAAAGCCTTGCAAATAATTTGCGAGGCTTTTTTGTTTTGTATATCGTTAATATTCAATTTTAAAAGTTTTTTTCTAAGTTCATTTTTATCCATAACTTACACCAAAATAAATAAAATTACTAGAAACTGCCTAAATACTTGTTAATTTATTTATCTTTGTTTTGCTCCATTTTTGCACGTATAACAACAGGCAAGGAATATAAATTAATGAAACCTTCTGCGTCTTTTTGGTCGTAAATTTCATCTTCTTCAAATGTTGCAAAAGCTTCGCTATAAAGGCTGTAAGGTGAAGTTGTGCCGGCAGGAATAATATTGCCTTTGTATAATTTTAATTTAACGTCGCCTGTAACAGTTTGTTGTGTGTGTGTAACAAAGGCGCTCATAGCCTCACGCAGTGGTGTATACCATTGGCCGTTATAAACAATGTCAGCAAAACGGTGCGACATCTCTTGTTTATAATGCATTGTGTCTTTATCAAGGCAAAGCATCTCTAATTGGGCATGTGCAAAGTATAAAATTTCGCCGCCCGGTGTCTCATACACGCCACGGCATTTCATGCCTACAAGGCGGTTTTCAACAATATCAATTATACCGATGCCGTTTGCGCCGCCAATTGCGTTTAATTTGTAAATTAAATCACTTGCTTTCATTGCTTCGCCATTTAATTTTACAGGCACGCCTTTTTCAAAGCTTATTGTTACATAAGTTGGTTTATCAGGTGCTTGCTCCGGTGAGACACCCATCTCCAAAAAGCCCTCTTTATTGTAATCGGGTTCATTTGCAGGGTCTTCCAAATCTAAGCCTTCGTGGGACAAATGCCACAAGTTTTTGTCTTTTGAATAATTTGTTTCACGGTTTATTTTTAAAGGAATATTTCTAGCCTCTGCATATTCAATTTCCTCTTCACGGCTTTTGATATCCCATATACGCCAAGGTGCAATGATATCGATATCAGGCGCTAAAGATTTAACACTTAGCTCGAAACGCACTTGGTCGTTGCCTTTGCCTGTGCAACCATGGCAAATTGCATCGGCGCCTTCTGCCTTTGCAATTTCAACAAGGCGTTTTGCCATAGGTGGACGCGCAAAGCTTGTTCCAAGCA